>CAZQLR010000043.1:1294-7887 GCA_964594205.1 uncultured Alphaproteobacteria bacterium | reverse complement strand
CTTTGCTTCCTGAGACTCAGCCGCATCATAACGACGTTCTTTAATACGTGCCTTTTTACCAGAAAGGGCACGCAAGTAATAAAGCTTTGCTCGGCGCACATCACCACGACGAATAACCTCAATATCAATCAAGGGCGAATACAAAGGGAAAACACGTTCAACACCCTCACCATAAGATATCTTACGAACCGTAAAAGAAGAGTTCAAACCCCTGTTTTTACGTGCGATACAAATACCTTCATAGGCCTGCTTACGCTTTCGATCACCTTCCACAACAGTCACCAAAACACGGAGGGTATCACCAGCTCCAAATTCTGGAATAGAACCCTCTGCCGTCAGGCGCTCGATTTCTTTTTGTTCAAAAGCTCTGATGTTATCCATAACAACTTCCTCATTTCCTACTTGTAAGAGGTATACC
This sequence comes from uncultured Alphaproteobacteria bacterium, assembly GCA_964594205.1. Classification (GTDB taxonomy): domain Bacteria; phylum Pseudomonadota; class Alphaproteobacteria; order 16-39-46; family JAJRRM01; genus CAZQLR01. The sequence continues at coordinate 7,469 of CAZQLR010000043.1, read as the reverse complement.
CTATTTTGTAGGCAAGTTTCCAGCATTATTTCGTACCCGAAGGTACTTTTCCCACAAATCCGGTCGCCGCAACCTAGTTATGTCTTCAGACTGACACTTGCGCCACCGGGCAATGTTTTCATGATGGCCAGAAACTAGCACGTCCGGAACCTTTTGTCCATGCCAATCTTGCGGCCTTGTATAGTGCGGATGCTCAAGTAAACCCTCCTGCAAACTATCTTGTAAAAGAGACTCTCTATCACCTACAACTTCTGGCAACCAACGAACACAGGCTTCTAGTAACGCCAGTGCAGCCACTTCCCCTCCACACAAAACATAATCTCCTATGGATATCTCTTCCAAGTTCCATTTATCGATAACGCGCTGGTCAATACCTTCATAGCGACCACATACAAGTGTCACCCCCGGAGACTTAGACAAATCCTGCACTTTTTTCTGATCAAGCAAAGCCCCTCTAGGAGACAAATAAACGAGTCTATTATGTTGAAACTGCTGACTGGCTTTTTCCAAAGCCCCATCCAAAACATCGGGACGCATAAGCATGCCAGCTCCGCCGCCAAAAGGTGTATCATCAACTGTTTGATGCTTATCAAAGGAAAAATCACGAATATTGACTGTCGTCAACGACCATACGTTTTTCTCCAAGGCTTTACCAGCCAAAGACACACCCAAAGGCCCGGGAAAAACTTCTGGAAATAAGGTTAAAACACAAGCTTGCCACATATCAGAAACCCGCGATGAAACGTTTGCCATGCCCTTATCTCTTTTTCTTTCCCTCTTTTGTCTTTTCTGCTGAACTTTTTTCAGATCCTACAGTTAATATAAAATCTGAATTAACCATCAGATAACCATCTTCCACACATACTTCTGGAACAGCCTCTTTAGTAAAGGGAATGGTAAAAGGTTTACCCTCTTTGTTACAACCTTCTAGATAAGCCCCTGCACCTAAATCTTGAGCGTTCAAAACCTTACCTATAACCGATCCGTCTTCCAGGCGTATCTCTAATTGTTCCAAATCCACTAAATAAAATTCATCTTCATCTTCCAAAAGGCTCAATTCCTTTCGATCGATAAACAACTCAGTCCCTCGCAGGGTAAAGGCTTGCTCTTTGGTATCAACACCCTCAAGGTGGCAAAGAAGTCCCCTAGCAACATGACCTTTATACTGAAAATCAAAACATTTTGTCTTGTTTTCGTTGTACAAAGATTCATAGCTTAGAATAGCCATAGGGTCCTCAGTAAAGGTTTGCAAAACAATATCACCACGCACCCCGTGGGTGCCTATAATAGCACCCACACATACCATATTGGGACTGCTCATATCGCCTCCTAAAAATACAGACAAAAACCATTAGCCTGCTGTGACTCGCAAGAAGCTTAGTCTGCAGCTTCCTCAGCAACATTCTCAGTGGCTTCTTCCTGTACAGATTCAGGTTCAGCTTTTGCTGCTTCAGCAGCCTCTCGTGCAGCCGCTTCTTTTTCTTCTTTTTCTTTCAGCCGCTCAAGAGCTTTGGCTTTAGGCTGAGACTTCTTAGGTTTCTCTGTAGTTTTCAGTGCAGGCATAAGGCCACTTTCACTCAAAAAACGAGCAACTCTATCTGTTGGCTTAGCACCCACAGACAACCAATACTGAACACGATCAGCCTTTACAGTAACACGGTTCTCATGTTCACGAGGTAACAAAGGGTTATACGTTCCAACTTTTTCCACAAAACGACCATCACGAGGTGCTGACGACTCAGCCACTACAATACGATAATAAGGACGTTTTTTAGAACCACCTCGGGACAAACGAATTTTTAAAGCCATCATTACACCTTTTTTTAGCCTATAATTAAAAACACACCTATTTTGGCATAAGAGCTGATAACCCTTGCCGCATTAGACCTTTTTTGCCAAGTTTTTTAAACTTTTTCATCATAGCACTCATGTCTTTCCACTGCTTCAGCAATCGATTAACATCTTGTGCTTGAACGCCTGAACCAGCTGCCACACGCCTTTTACGTGAAGCATTGAGTATTTCTGGTCGACGACGTTCTAGCAAAGTCATGGATTGTATGATAGCCACTTGGCGCGCCACCATTTTTTCATCCACACCCGCATCCCCTAGTTTAGATTTTAGCTTCCCCATACCAGGCATCATACCCAGTAAAGCACCAAATCCACCCATTTTATTCATCTGTTTCAACTGCATACGCATATCTTCAAGATCGAATTTTCCCTCTTCCATGCGCTTGGCAAAATGCTCTGTATCTTCTTGGGAAATTGTCTGAGCAGCCCTTTCCACAAGACCAACAATATCCCCCATATCAAGGATACGTCCTGCTACACGATCGGCAACAAAGGGTTCCAATTGGTCTGTCTTTTCACCAACCCCCATAAACTTGATAGGCTTGCCAGCAACCATCCGCATAGACAAAGCAGCACCACCCCTAGCATCACCATCCATACGGGTCAAAATAATACCTGTAAGACCTACCTTTTCCTGAAAAGATTTTGCCACCGTCGCTGCATCTTGTCCTGTCATAGCATCAGCCACTAACAAAACTTCCTGGGGTTTAGACAAATCTTTTATACAGTTGACCTCATCCATAAGGTCATCATCAATATGCAGTCGCCCGGCCGTATCCAACAAAACAATATCATAACCTTCAAGTCGACCTTGCTCCATAGCTAGCTTAGCTATAGCCTCAGGCGTATTCCCCTTATCTATAGGAAAGGATGCTACATCAATTTGCTGACCTAAAATCTTCAATTGCTCCCGAGCCGCCGGACGCTGAACATCCAGGGATACCATAAGAACACGCTTGTTTTGCTTATCCTTCAAAAATTTGGCAAGCTTAGCACAAGTTGTTGTTTTACCCGCCCCCTGTAAACCTACAAGCAAGACAGGAACAGGTGGTTTCACCTTAAGATCTAAGGACCCTGCTTCTTCACCTCCTAAGACATCAATGAGGACGTCATTGACAATCTTAACCACCATTTGCCCTGGTGTTACACTTTTGACGACTTCTTCACCAACGGCTCGTTCTTTAACCTTCTGAATAAAGCTACGAACAACGGGCAAAGCAACATCAGCCTCCAATAGGGCCAAACGTATTTCCCGCAACGCTAAGTCTACGTCCGTTTCATTCAGCATGCCCCGTTTTCGAAGCTTTTCAAAAACAGTATTAAGCTTGTTGCTTAAATTTTGAAACATACACCCTCTATTCAGTAGCTTTCACACCCAACAACAAAAAGGCTCGCGCACGAACCTTCGTGGACGAGTTTCTGCTAAAAACCACAGTAGACGCTCTCAACATACGGGGCCTAGACCAAGCTAAGCTCATAAACATAGGTAAAGAACGCAAACTGTCATTGGCCTCTAAAAACATGACAGACACCAAAAATAGCACCGCCTCCAGACGACACTGCCGCAACACTACGATACTTATATTTAAATTGCAACCACAAAGACGCAATGCTACTTTGGGCATCTCTGTGCAAACTTAAAGACGTGAATCTATGTTCGTTAATTCACACAAAATCGCCAAAAAAAAAACGTCTAGCTCTACGCTCCCAACATCATGCACCAAAGAAGCACTCAGTTTTCTGAAACAACGACTTGCTTCCCATAAGATGCAGCTGACCCTCTTATTCACAGCACTACTGGTAGCTACATCGACAATTTTGTGTATGGGACAATCCGTTGCCTTTCTTATCAACAGAGCCTTTAGCCAAGATGGCTCTCATTACCTCAACCATTCTTTACTAATTATGCTTGTTCTGGTTTCTACACTTGCTATAGCTAGTTTTATACGCGTTTATGTTTCGTCGTTGCTCAGTGAACAACTGGGGCTTGATATTAAAAAACAGCTTGTTAGTCACCTATTGAAACTCGATAGCACTTTCCACGATAAACACAACCCAAGCTCTCTTATAAGCCAACTCAGTCATGACCTGACTTTAGTACAAACCCTTATCAATGTATCAGCACCCATCGCTCTGCGTAATATCTTGATGGCTAGTGGCGGTATTATTATGATGGTCTATACTAGTTGGCAGCTTTCTATCACTGTTATGGTTTTAGCCCCTGTGGTAGTTAGCATACTTATTGTCTTTGGCCGTACGTTGAGATCAAAAAGTATCCTTGTTCAAGAAGCTCAAGCCAACGCTCACAGCTTAGCCGATGATATCCTCACCCATATAAAACTGTCCCAAGCCTATAATCACGAAGCTTTAGATGAAACCGCGTATGAGCAGACCTTAAATCACGTCTATACAACAGCTAAAGCTTACGTACGACAACGATCTTTTATGGTGGTTTTAGTCATGATGAGCGTTTTTGGCGCAGCAGCCTTCCTCCTATGGCTTGGCGGCCAACAGGTCTTAACAAACTCGCTTAGTATTGGTGCTCTGACTTCTTTCATCTTTTATGCCCTGCTAACGGCAGGAGCCAGCGGCAGCTTAAGTGAAATCATGGCTGATTATCAACGGGGGTTAGCAGCCCTATGGCGCCTTGTTGACATTCTCCACAAAAAAGCCCCCAAACGACTAAAAGCTGCAGACAAAGCTCAAAAAAAGCTTTTAACCCCTTCCCATAAACTAGCCTTTAAGAATGTTAGTTTTGCCTACCCCTCACGACCTGAACACTGCATCATACAAGATTTCACGTTAGATTTAGATCTACCAAAGAAGGTTGCTTTTGTGGGACCAAGCGGCGCTGGAAAAAGCACTCTCTTCCAATTATTGTTAGGGTTCTACCCTTTAGGGGGCGGCTCCATAACCCTTAATGATCAAGACCTTGCTTCTATTTCCTTAAAAGACCGCCGTCAAACCATGGCATGGGTACCTCAAGAAGCCCATTTGCACAACTTAAGCATCGCTACTCTGTTACGCTTTGGCAAACCTGACGCTTCTGATGATGATTTATGGCATGTTTTGGAAAAAGCTCAATTAGCCACTTTCGTCCATGGCCTGAAGAATAAACTTTTCACCGTTGTGGGCAATCACGGTTTGCAACTATCAGCGGGTCAACGCCAACGACTCAACCTGGCCAGGGCGCTGTTAAAAGACGCCCCTCTTTTGCTACTTGATGAAGCGACAAGTGCTCTGGATGCTGAAAACCAGGCCCTTATCCAAAAAACCCTCGATGGTTTTCCACACAAGACAATGCTCATCATCGCGCATAGGCTCTCCACCGTTCGTTTTTCGGATATAATCATCGTCATGAACCATGGTAAGATCGTTAGCCAAGGATCTCACGACGAACTTCTTTCCACGTGCCAAGCCTATAGACGCCTATGCAAGGCTGAACTTTCTTAACAACATCTTTCCAAGCAATCAGAGGAAGGGGCACAAAGTGCCACCAACGAACTACCCTGCCTGCATAGCCTCACCTGACAGCGTGGCCCTACCTGACACTATCATTTCTAAATTCCTCTGTCGCATGTTACACCAATCCAAAACCTCGCCAGCGTTTTCTAAAATTCCAGCATCCTCTTCACACTGAGCTTTAAGATTGTCTAGCCTTAACTTCGTACTCTCTTTAAGAGCCTGCTGTATATCTGTCTTACTAGGATCCTGACTGTGTTTCCTTATCGTCTCAAGATTATCCATTATCCCATCTTTTATCCCGTCTACTGCGCTTAATAATACTTTGTCAAAATCCTGCTTGCTAGCCTCCCTCAACCTGTTCAACGTGTCAGAGATACCTTCATCATCCTCATTTATTGCACTAAGACCAGACAACCCCTTTCCTTGAAATCTTTTTGTAGCTTCTTGGAACCATGATTGTGCTTTTTTTACATCTTTAACCATACCACGACCAACATTATACATTTCTCCAATCCGAAGACAGGCTATTGCACTTCCTTGATCAATATTGCCATAAAATTGCCGGAAAGCTCGTGCGTACAGAAATAAAGCCGTATCATCATCCTTTTCTACTACTTCTTCTCCCCATCCCTCTATTTTTCTTTTCCATCCTCTTCGATAACAATCGCCTAAAAACATCTGCGCGCTGGGGTCATCACCGTCGGCTCCTTCTTCAAAAAAACTTACAGCCCTAACATCAGCAGGAAACAGATGAAAATAGGACATCCCTAGAATACCCTGAGCAGCAGCATTTTCTCCTTTAATTAATTCACCAAAACAATTACGAACTTGTTCACTTTTAATAAGCGCACCTAAGTTT
>CAZQLR010000043.1:0-1194 GCA_964594205.1 uncultured Alphaproteobacteria bacterium | reverse complement strand
TACCTCTAACCTTTGCATCTTTGTGACCACGAGCCGCAGCCCTTTCATACCAACCCAAAGCCACCTGTTTGTCCATAGGTAACCAAGTATCAACCCCCCTTTCATAAAAACACCCCAATCTGTACTCCGCGTGGGCAGCCTCTTGTTCACGGGCAGCTCTTGTGTACTGTTCAACGGCTTCTTTCTTACCGTCATACACAGTTTCCAGTGCATCAGACACCCAAAACTCACGTATTCTTCCAAGCTCACATCGTGCTTCTGCAAGCCCCATTTCAGCCGCTTGACGATACTTAAACGCTGCCAGAGCTTCATTTTCAGGCACACCTCGACCCAGGGCATGTATCTGTCCTATACGAAAATAGGCTATGGCACTTCCTTCCTTAGCTTTGATACGAAAAGCAGCAAGCGCTTTTCCATACAGTCTTTCAGCCTTGTTCTTGTCTGTTTTTACACCCCACCCACCTCTATAATAATCGCCTAAAAACATCTGCGCGCTGGGGTCACCACCATCAGCACCTTTTTGAAGCCAAAACTGTACCATACCTGTGTCCGGTTGCTCCAATGGCATACTGAGCATGCCCAAAATTCCTTGAGCAACAGCGTTCCCTTGGCTGGCCAATTCACTAAAACACGCTATCCCCATTTCAGACCGTAGCTGCACCTTTAAGTTACTGGCTATTGTCCAAAGCGCGTCAGGGTCATCGCTCACTAAGGCAATAGCTTCCAACAGTCTTGCGCGCTCCTTCTCACTACCCCAAGAATACCCATTAGGCACTTGGGGAGCCATCTGGGACAGAGTAACTCGGTCCGCATCATGATCATCGTTCCTTGTAGCCTGCGCCCACAATGCGTCTAAAACCATGCCTGAACACACAACAATGGCCACGCCTAAGATACACCACCCTTTCCTATAAAAAAACACCTCTCAAATCTCCTTGATTCCTATAAAATTACGCCTTTATCACTCCATAAGGGCCAAATAAACTACCCCAAGTCACTTTCTTCTGTATATGGTTCTATTACTACATCTTATTTCAAGTTTAAATACTCGATGATCCTTGCACAAGATCTTCCTCTACCTACCTCGTATAAACTTGACTGGCATCAAGCCTATATTACCCTTCCAACACGGTTTGTAGTATGATACGGCTTTCCTTATATACAGCAGGTTTTAGTATGAAGTTTACAATAAAG
>CAZQLR010000042.1:6896-8042 GCA_964594205.1 uncultured Alphaproteobacteria bacterium | reverse complement strand
TCCAGTATACCTATGCATACGGCAAAGCTTGTACATGGTGATTATAGCCCTAAAAATATACTGATGTATAAGGTGTCAGGTGATTGGAAGGTCTCTGGCATTCTGGATTGGGAGTTTTCTTTTTCTGGAAACCCTATGTTCGATGTAGCAAACTTCTTTCGGCATGAACATGAGCTTCCTTCATTTTACAGCTGTGCTGCTGAGGAAGGTTTTGCAGCTGGCGGCGGAGATTTAAAAGAAAGTTGGCGTCGGACTATTAAGCTTATGGATATATTGTCCATGCTTGACATAGTGAAGCGCAGTGGAGATGCGCGTCCCAACGCAATTCACCATTGCCTTAAGCTCATTCATGAAAATTACGAATTTTTGGTTTCTTTTTCGTAAAGTGTATGAACACTAGATCTCAACTTAGGCGCGCATGGGCATGATGACGAAAGCAGAGTGAGGATCTTTTTCATCGGTAAATAAGGCTGCCGTGCCTGCATCGCGTAAGCTTAGGGTAACGTTATCGCCGCTGATATTGGTTAAGACGTCCATTAAATACTTGGCATTAAAGCCTATTTCTAGCTTATTTCCAGAGAAGGTTATAGGAAGATCTTCTTTTGCACTTCCATATTCTAGGCTATTAGCTGTCAGAAGCATGCTATTATTCGTTAGAGAGAGTTTAATAGCCCCAAACTTATCGTTGGAAACCAAGGCAACACGTTGCACGGCTTTGAAAAAATTATTTCTATTGATAGTTGCAGAATTAGGGTGCCCTTCTGGTATTACTTTCGTGTAATTGGGGAAATTACCTTCAATTAAGCGGGTGATCATGCAGGTAGATTCTCCAAATTTCAGGGAGCACTTGGTTGAAGAAAGAGACATACTGATTTTACTAGTTTCAGAGTGTTCAGCTAGCTTTTCTATTTCCATAACAGCTTTTTTGGGGAGAATAATGCCACCAAACTCCTGTAAGAGTTCTATATGAGGAACGCGTATTTTGGCAAGTCGGTGGCCGTCAGTAGCCACAAGGTTAAGACGAACTTGTCCTTCATCATCCTTGACAGGGTGAATGTATACACCGTTTAGTGTATAGCGGGTTTCATCGTCAGTTATAGCAAAACTACAACGGTTTAGGCTTTTGGAAAACTCTTTTGCATCAAT
>CAZQLR010000042.1:0-6796 GCA_964594205.1 uncultured Alphaproteobacteria bacterium | reverse complement strand
ATATTAGATAAGATAGGAACAGTGCTGCGTTTGTCTATCAGACGATTCGCGCTTGTCAATGCTTTGATAATATGCTTGTGATCGACCACAATTTTCATAGGATGTTTCCTGCTTCAGCTATCTAAGATACCACCCATAGTTGTAATACCTTTCTTGTATATTGCAAATATGTTTTTTTTTGTTTACATTTCTCACGGTTTTCAGAAAAACTTTATTGGGAGTTATATAATGGCTCAAAAAGAATTAATGCCCCAAAAGAGAGGGTTGTTGAGCGTAAATGCCATATTGAATACCCTTTTTATGACGTTGATGGGGAATCTTTTTATTGTATCGTTGGCGAAGGTTTCCATACCAATGTATCCAGTGCCTTTGACGATGTTTACGTTTTCAGTTTTAATGGTTGGTGTGTATATTAAGCCTCACCAAGCTATCCTTGCCGTAGCTTTTTTTATACTTGAGGCTGCTATTGGTTTGCCTGTAACGGTGTCTACCATGGTTGGCGCTAATATTTTGAAATCGACCACTTTGGGGTATATCGTTGGTGGTATGTTTAGTGCAGGGTTTATTGCCTATTGTGTTAAGCATAAAATTAGTATGACGAAGATGTCAGCGGTAATGGTTATGCTTGCCGCAACCTCTATCATATGGTTGTTTGGTGTGGCGTGGTTAACATACTTGTTCAATTTTGAAGTTGGTTTTATAAAAGGTTGGTTGCCTTTTGTGTTGGGTGATATGATCAAGGCTGTCGTTGCGGCGTCTATACTGTACAGGAAGCTTGGCAGAACAGCTCAGTGCGGGAGAATTCAAGAATAATAAGCGTTGTTTTGACGCTTTTTGTTGTCTATTGGCTAGTATTGTTAGCTTAGAAAAGTTCGTAGAATTTTTGCTGTTTGGTTGGGGTCGTCCATGTGTGCGTGATGACCACCGTCTACTTGATGCACAGTTAAATTACTTACGGCGTTGATTCTAGATTTAAAAATATTTTTTGGGTAGGGAACCCCTTGGTTTGATCGTATTAGGCAAGTTTCTACGTCAAGGTTCTTGAGCATGGCAATAATTTCATCTTCATAGGGAACCATGGAGCTTACACACTGCAATCTTTGGTCAAAATTCCATGTCCACCCGGCATGGCATTTTTTTAGACCCCTTTGGGCTAGAGCTTTCGCTGCCTGGTAACTAATATTTCCTTTTTTCATCCGATCCAATACTGCCGATTCTTCATCAGGGAAGATGCTTCTTTTGCTAGGGTCGTGTGTTAAGTAGGTATGAACGCTGCTATGCAGATAGGGGAGAAAGTTTTGATAAAAGTTCACAGTCGGCCCCAAAATATCAAGGAAAACAAGTTTAGTAACTTTTTGGGGTATAGTTAGTGCTATCACATTAGCAATTAACGCTCCCAAAGAATGTGCAACAATGGAAAACCTTTCTAATTTTAAAGCTTCTATTATTTTCAGTAGAAGGAAAGCATCATTTTTCCAATATGGTAGAACGCTATTTGGATAGGGGCTGGACAATCCTGTTCCAGGACAATCCACTGCAAACAACTGAAATTCGGGTAACAATAGGGGGGCCAGCAAATCAAAACTTCCGGCATTGTCCATTTTCCCATGAAGGCATAAAATAGGTTTGGCGCCGGCATCCCCCCAAACTTTAACAGCTATATCAAAACCAGGAATTTCAATTTTTTTTTCTTGGGAGGACATTGTTCAATCTGGGCATTCTTTAAGAAAACATACTCCCAGTATGCCGGAAAGAAAAATTTTGTACACGCCAATAAAGTTTATGGTTGTTGTAGAGAGCATAAATGTGACAATAAAAATACTGTTGAGTACATTTTTTGCTTATAAAGTAACAAGAATCTTGATTGGTATTTTAAACACAAACATACTAGGCGTGGTAGTTGGTGCCCAAAGGGTTCATAAAAGATAGGGATAAACAATGCAAAAAGATGAAAGAGAAATAAGGTACTTCTTTCGCCATTTAATGTTATATGGCGTGGCTAACCTTGTTTTTATATTTATATGGTTTTTAATGGGGATGAATTATTTTTGGCCCGTTTGGTCCATTGTTTTTTGGGGTATACCTTTGTTTGTGGAGGCTGTGAGGTTGAAAGCTTTGCCTGGAAGGTACCAGCAACCTGCTGAACAAGCTTTCAATAAAATGCCTGAGATAACGGAAGCTTATGAAGATAGATTCGTGAAGCATGTTACTGAAAGCGGTGTTGAATCTAAGGTACAAGCTTCTAAACCTAAGGCTGCTGTGAAGAAATCTGAGCCTAAGAAGGCTGCACCTAAAAAGGCGCCGGCCAAAGTTTCTTCTAAGAAGAGTACGCCTGTTAAAAAGGTGGCTAAGCCTGTTCAGAAAAAGGCTGATAAATAAAAATAATTTAAATTTGCTTTAGCTTGAAGCTGTGGGCATGCGTGCCTACAGCTTTTTTGCGTTAATAGCTACAAGTTCACTATTAATTGGTGGTACATTCAAGGATTATTTAAAAAGATTTATTTTTTTGATAATAAACTGTATTTAAACAAGATAATAGGATTTTGGCCTTTATAGAGTTAGTAAAGGAAAAATAAATTTCCTTTCCCCCTTGAAAGTAGAAAAAAGGTTCTTATCTAAGACTCAGGTAGCAACGAAAAAGGTTTAACCTCTATCGCTGTCACCTTGGAGAGAATTTTTATGAAACGTTTTATGAATTCGGCAAGCGATTCCACTTGGGTCGCTTGCTTTTTTATTGCTTTTTATAGAGGCTGTTTGTAGGGACAGAATATTTTGGGATGAAACTTTGGGGTTTTTAACCATTCTTGATATTTTTTTATGGGTGCTTTCTCTATAAAAGTTTGGTAGAAATAAGAAACTATCCTTCCTACCAAACTGTGAATTCTTTCAAAATGTGATGGTTTAAGTTATTGCGGGTTTGTGTTGGCTATAAATCCATGAATATAAAGCCACTGATAGAATTGAATAGGCTGTTGAAAGCCGGATGAACTAAGAAGAGTTGTAAAAGTATCTATGTGAAGGAAAGGAACGCCTTGCCCTGCTGAAAGAGCCTCTCCTCGTTCTTCTAACTCTTTGTAAGGAAAACCAGATTCTTTTAATACTTCTAGCCAGGGTTGAAAAAGGCCTTTTGACCCTGCAGAACTTGATACTAAATCCGCTGTAATTAGCCGTCCTCCTGGGTTTAGGTGTTCAGCAATGTTTCTAAAAAATGTTTGTCTTTCTTTCTCCTCTCTAACAAAATGAGAAACCAAAATAGATGTTGCAATATCAAATAGCTTTCCGTCATAAGGAAGTGTTTCGAGAGTGCCAACATGTAGTTGGACACGGTCTAAAAGCCCTAATGTTTCTAGCTTTCCTCTTGCTTTTTCTAACATATCAGAGGATGGATCTACAGCTACGAATGTCCATTGTGGAAAAGATTGAGCAAGTGCTACAATTTCGCTTCCTGTTCCTGCGCCCACGCAAAGAACTTTAGCTTTTTCCGGAGAATCTTTTAGAATTTTTTTAGCAGCTTCAAAAAGAGCTTCTTTCACCCCTTTATTTTCAGTTCGCTCATCGTATGAATTGGCCATTTTTCTATTAAAAATGCCTTTTTCAGCAGAGGGAGAGGTAACTTCTTCTTCGCCTGGAGCTGCTAACGTTGAGCTAAAAGAGATAGCTATAGAAAAGAAAAAGAATAGGAAAGCCGGCAACTTGTTCATGATATTATCCTGTGGTTATTTATTAGAAATTATGGTTAATATACTATTTTATGTTAGTTATTTTTAATTCTGATTTTGAATCGTTTCTGATACCACATTGGGGGACTATAGATGTATGATCTTAAGCAGATTGAGATATTTTTAGTTGCTGCAGAACAGCTTAATTTTCATAAAGCTGCAGAACAGCTTAATACAACCCAGCCGTCTGTATCTAAAGCTATTTCTTCATTAGAGCATCAGTTAAAAAGGAAACTATTCAATAGAACGACACGAAATATTTGTTTAACGGAGGAGGGAGTAGAGTTTTATAGCCAGAGCCTGTCTTTGCTTGAAAAAATACGAGAACTTTCCCAAAAAACTTTTAAATGTGTAAACTCTAAAGAAAAGGCTCTTAAAATAGGTACAAGTGCTGCTGCCTTCGTTAATATTTTACCAAAAATCGTTCATAATTTTCAGGAACACCATAGTGATTCTGTTCAAATTGAGTTTGAGCAATTAAATACGGGTGAATGTATAGAAAAGCTTGTTAACAAGGATCTTGATATTGGAATAATCATTTTGCCAGCTAGCCATAAAAAGCTTGAAATTAAATCCATTTATACTGGCTGTTTAAAACTAGCTGTTTCTAAATATCACCCTTATGCTTGTAAAAAGAGGCTTCCTCTAGCTATGTTTGGTAAAGATACCTTTATTATGCATGCACAAAAAGAAAGCACGCATATGTACAGCGAGATTATGGAGTGTTTTAAGGAATCAGGAGTTAAACCCAAAATAAGAGAAGCAAAACCAAACGAAAATTGCATGGGAATGGTTGTTGCCAACATAGGTGTTCATTTTGTTTCTCAAGAAGCAGAAAATATATTTGTTCAGCATGAATTATCATGTATAGAGGTTTATCCTTCTCCCCCATTAAAATTAGGAATAGCGTGGCATAAAGATAACCCGAACCTTCTGACACAAACCTTTGTTAATGAGGCGTGTTTCTATGCTAGAACGAATTTTTCAAGGTCTCTAACCTAGTATTAATGGCTTAGCTTTTTATTGGTTGGGGGAGCTCTTTTCCTTGTATTTCATTGACTAGGCTATCCACAAAATATGATTGACTATAAGTAGCTTGTTTATTGCTACCGAGGCGTCTAACAGACACTGAGTTTTGGGCGATTTCTTCATCACCTATAACCACAATATAAGGAATTTTCTTAACACTGTTTTCTCTGATTTTGTAGTTTATTTTTTCATTCCTGTCATCGACAATGGCTTCTATGTTTTTGGTTTTTAAAATTTTGTGAAGTTCCCAGACGTGATCCTTGTGCTTGTCTGTGATGCCCATTAAAACAACTTGTATGGGTGCTAACCAGAGAGGGAAGTTTCCAGAGAAATGTTCAATTAACATACCTATGAATCTTTCCATGCTGCCAAGAAGGGCTCTATGGATCATAACAGGATGCTCCTTTTCACCTGCCTCATTGATATAAGAGGCTTCGAGTTTTATAGGCAGATTGAAATCTAATTGAATGGTGCCACATTGCCATTCCCTTCCTATGGCATCTGTTAAAACAAATTCCAGTTTCGGCCCATAAAAGGCACCTTCACCTTTGTTTATCTCCCATTCTAGATTAGCTCTTTTGGCAGCATTCATAAGAGCACTTTCGGCGTTATCCCAAAGTTCATCGTCGCCAACCCGTACGTCAGGTCTATCTGAAAATTTCACCTTATAGTTCGTGAAGCCTAATTCATTATACAACTCTGATATCATTTCATTGATTTCAACCACTTGGTCCTCAATTTGGCTGACTCGACAAAAGATATGAGCATCATCCTGTGTCATGGCGGCAACTCTCATTAGTCCATGAAGAGCACCTCTAGATTCTTGTCGGAAACAACTGCCAAATTCAGACATTTTTATGGGTAGGTCTTTATAGCTTCTTAAATTATTTTTAAATATCTGAACGTGGCAGGGACAGTTCATAGGTTTTAAGGCATACGTGCCGTTATAAGCCTCACTAACAAACATATTTTCAGAACCAAACTTGTTCCAATGGCCCGATTGTTCAAATAAGCTTTTATTCACGACGACGGGTGTATTAACTTCTTCGTAATGATGTTTTCTTAAGAGGTCACGTATTCTGTTTTCTAAAGTTTTGTATAATCGCCAGCCATTATTATGCCAAAACACTTGCCCTGGGGCTTCACCTTGGAAATGCAGCAAGTCCATGGCCTTGCAAATTTTTCTGTGATCTCTTTTTTCAGCTTCACGGACTCTTTCTATATAAGCGGTGAGCTCTTGCTGAGAAAACCAGGCTGTCCCATATATTCTGGTAAGCATTTCATTTTTGCTATCACCTCGCCAATATGCACCAGAAACTTTTGTGATAGAGAAGGGGCCTACCATTGATAGAGAAGGAAGGTGAGGGCCATAACACAAATCAACAAAGTCTGTACTTCCTTGTTCATATATCTGGAAGTTATCACCATCACTCCCGTCTATAATTTCAACTTTGTATTGTTCGCCTTTTTGGTTGAAGGTTCTTTTTGCTTCTTCACGAGAAACAATTCTTTTATTGATCTTTGCAGCCGTCGCAGCGATCTTTTTCATCTCTTTTTCAATTTTTGGGATGTCGTCGGACGAAACAGCCGTAGACGACGAAAAGTCGTAGTAAAATCCATCAGCAATGGTTGGACCTATTGCAAGTTTAGCGTCTGGGTACAAGTTTTTTATAGCCCTTCCTAGAACCTGGGCTGCAACTGTATGCCTCATTATGTCCAATGCTTCTGGATGGTTTTTTGTTATGATTTCAATATGAGAACCTGTAGGTACGATTGTGCACAAATCACGCAAAGCGCCATCAATTTTTATGGATATGGCTTTCTTCTTTAGCGAAGATGATATGCTTTCCGCAACCTCAAGGCCTGTCACGTCTTTTTCAAAGTTTTTGGTACTACCATCTGATAGAAATATTTTTATCACGTTGCTTCCTCATTAACTAAACACACCTTGGTACGCATATGATAGCGGTATAAAGGATTCTTATCATATTATCACGGACAAAACTAGATGTAAGCTCTTTTGCAGACAGTGTTTTTCATGTTTATAG
>CAZQLR010000041.1:0-8445 GCA_964594205.1 uncultured Alphaproteobacteria bacterium | reverse complement strand
TTATGAGTTTTCATGTAATCACTAATTTTTGTTTCTGTTAGGTTTAAATCAGGAAAATACTTTTGAACCTTTTTCATAGAAAAATCATCGGCTGATAACGATCTTATATAGTTGATGACCTTGGCAACCTCGGCCTTGGGTAGTAGTTTACGGGTTGTAAGCTTTTCTCTGACGGCAAGATTAGAGACCTGTTTGGGTGTACAGCCTGCCTCCTCAGCAAGGTTTATCTTATTGCGCTTTGGATTTTCTTTAAGGAGCTCGATTATAATCTTTTCTTGTTCTGCTGTTAGATTAGGGACGGCTTGCTTTCTTGTGCGAGTAAAGCTATTTTTTTGACAAAAGGCTGTGATCTGTGGGCGGGTGCATCCCACTTCCTTGGCTAACTTTTGCCTGTCATAGTTTCTATCAGCTTCCAGTTTTTGCCGAAGCTGTTTTTTTTGGTTGTCCGTTAAGGGAGGTGCTTTTCGACGTTTTTGAGGGCTTGTAACGCTTTCTTCATCACTATCGTCGTCTGAGGCATCAGAAGAACTTCTTTCTTCTTCAGAAGCGGAGTCAGCGGCGGCGTACTTTTGTTTTGCCTTTGGTGCGGGACGTTTTTTCCCTGCTATTGGTGAGCCTTCATCACTTTCTTCTGAGTTTTCATTTTCATCAGGCTGAGCTACTGAAGCTTTTTTTCGTGGCAGGCGCGCTAAAGGTATATCATCATCACTTTCAGAAGTTTTCGCTATTTTATCATCGTTTACTGGGTTTGTCTTTGCAGTTGTAGGCTCTTGAGCTTTTGGACTGCTTGGTTGTGGTGCATCCTGACCATCAGTTGATAAATCCATTTCATCACCGTATTTGTCATCTTGTTCCTCTAGCACTCTTTGAGGATTTGGTGATGAAGTACCTGTTGAAGGTCTTGGGTCCTCTTCTTGTTCGTCTGGGGGATCCATGTGAGCTTCTTCTTGTTCCGTTGGTGCAGGTGAAGGCGGAAGGGGTTGATCGGGCCCTTGGTCATCTTGATCATCATCTGATGGGTTGCCGCCTTGCCCAAAACCTTGAGGCATGTTTGGTTCTTCTTCCTGGCCGTGATATTTATTCAAAAATCTTCTACGTAGGCCTCCGAGTTCTGCTTTTAATGCTGCTGTTGATATGGTGTCAGAGATTCCAGCGATGGTTCTTTGAGTGCCCGCCCTTGCTGGTTGTTCGGGATCGGGTACTGCAAGAGGGGCGGGCCTTGGGCGACCGCCTAATTGTTGGAACTGTTGATGGTAGCGATGGTCTGGCTCTAGATTGACAAGGAGCTCTTCACCTAGCTGACGTCTATGGTCTTCAGTATTAGGATCAGGGCAATAATCTTTGTCTACAAGAAGCTTTAATTGTAACAGTGGCAGAACTTTGGTGCAGTTACTTCCCCTCGCGGAGTCTAACAGACTCCAAACATGTTCTTCAAAACTATGGGGCTCAAGATCGAGATAATACTCTGGTCGTTGATTGTGGTCTGTATACAATCGGGCATACCATATGATTGCGTGACGTTTGATGCGTGTATTTTGTGTATTTTCAATGGTGCGGCTAAGCTTTTCAAAAAGTGCGTTATATGTATCCATTGTATTATTGCCAGGCCTTATGTCTTGCGAGCAATAAACAGCAAGGCGGCCAAGGCCCAGCGTGGCTTTATAGGCTTCTTCGGGGTTGAAGTTAAGAGCATGATTAGGGTTGGTAGGGTCATGGCGATTGTGTTTCCTGGTCAAAGCATGCCATGCTGAAGCTCGAGACTGTGAAAGGCTAAAGCCGGGTATGTATCCCCCGTTTTCAATAACGTGTATCAACAGCCCAGAATCTTGAAAATGGTAGTTTTGAGGTAGAATAGGAGGAGCAGGTGCTCCGTCATCGTCGCCTATGGAAAAGGTATTCGTGGTAAGCAAGAGTAGGCTTATACTTGCTAGGAGGATTCGACATAGAAAACTAAATTTCATAAAAACTCTCTTAATAACTACACTTAAAAACAAGGTTATAGTAAGAAGCCGCAAAATCATTTTGAAGCATGTAGTGAATTTTAATCTTTATCAC
Organism: uncultured Alphaproteobacteria bacterium; assembly: GCA_964594205.1. Taxonomy (GTDB): domain Bacteria; phylum Pseudomonadota; class Alphaproteobacteria; order 16-39-46; family JAJRRM01; genus CAZQLR01. Next base: position 6,390 of record CAZQLR010000041.1, on the reverse strand, counting down.
ATTTTTTCATGAATACCACTAAAATATCACTAAGTTAGATATATCGAAAAGCGCCTTGGCCATGCAAGTGATTAAAGAATATATCAAACTTCGATGTTTTTTTTGTAGGCAATTGAATGACACGTACGGGTTTGCCTGAACATAGAGCATCGGACGTCATGGAAATGGAATCCTGGGTAACTAAAACTTCCTGGGCCAGTCCCAAAAAAGCGTCGTAGGGATTAGGGGACTTTCCATCCCAAAGATAATGAGGTGTGCTTTTTAAGGTATCTGTGAACACGTTGAGGAATGATACAGGTGTGCGACGGGACGCTGTGATAAGCAAGGAGCTGTGGTTGGATGCTGCCATGTTTTTCAGTTTTTTGCCTAACGATGCAGCGAGCTCTTCTGTGAATTTGTAATATTTGTTAGGTCCACCCAACAAAACGGCAAGATAAGGTCCTTCGAGTGGTATTGGTAGTTTGTAGGCTTGAGCTGCTTGTTTGCAGATTTCTGGTGTAACCAAAGATGGGGCAATGTCTCGGGTTGTTACGTTCTTGCCAGATAAACCGTCATGTATGGGCGCTATGATACGGTCAAATTTATCGTAGGAGCATCTGGGGTCTTGCCAGAAGATGACTTCTGTCTGAGGGAACAGAGATTTCAGAGCTAGAGACGGTTTCACCGCGCATCGAGTGGCGGCTATGATGAACGATGGTTTTGGCAACTTATGCCATGGTGAGGAAAAGAGAACAGTGTTTAGTGATATAGGCCACAAGCAGGCAGGAAGATAGGTCCATGGTAGCTTTGGACGAACATGGATTAGGGATGGGTTAGGGCAGCCAAACTCTAAAGCGAGGGCTCGGCATGGTTTTTCAGTGCCGACTTTGCCGTCAGTTATAACCCATCCGTGTTTTTTTTTGTTCTGCTTCACACAAATTTCACATCGATAATTTCATAAGAACGACGGCCAGAGGGTGTATTGACTTCAACACTATCACCGACATTTTTTCCCATCAACGCCCGAGACACTGGCGAGACATTTGATATCATGCCTTTGGTAATGTCCGCTTCATCTTCACCGACAATTTTATATTTTTTTTCATTGCCGGTTTCTTCGTCTTCTAGGGCTACCGTGGCACCAAAGCGCACTTTAGTGCCGCTTAGAGTGCTCACATCAATGACCTCGGCTGTGGAAACCATGGTTTCAAGTTCAGCAAGACGAGCCTCTAGGAAGCCTTGACGTTCTCTGGCGGCATGATATTCGGCGTTTTCTGATAAATCTCCCAAATCGCGAGCTGAGGCAATCGCTCTGATAACGGCTGGGCGTTCAACAGTTTTAAGCGTGTGGAGCTCTGCTTGCGCCTTTTTAAAACCTTCCACCGTCATGGGATGTTTTTGCATACCCGTCTTCCTTTGTAAAAATAATTTATAGGGGTTAAGGTCATGATTGTAGATCACACACAATATATTTTCATCAAAAAAAACTTTATGGTCATTTAGCCATATGTCTTTGATCTGAAAAAAATGGTATAGAAATTATTATAACTGAAAGATGGTTGAGGAAAAGCTTGAATGTTTTTCAGGGTAAAGTACCCTAGGGGATGCTGGAAGTTTAGGCGTTGTTCTTGGTTCTGGGGTGTTTGGGTGATATTTGTAATCGATGGTTCTAAAAAGGATAAACTTTGCGTCATAGTAAAATGATAAGGATACTGCGGGGTCGTTTTACGCTGCTGGCGTTGTTGCTGGTTGTTTCCCTGTTGGTTTCTTGTCGCGACGATGGTGGCACCCAAAAAAAGGAAGAGAAAGTACTTTATATTTATTCCTGGGCTAATTATTTGCCACAAGAAATTTTAGAAGATTTCACGAAAGAGACAGGTATAGAAGTCGTCTATGATGTCTTTGAAAACAATGAGGCGTTGGAAGCGAAGCTTTTAATGGGTGGAGGGGATTTTGATATTGTTTTTCCCTCTATCAGTCCATTTTTAGTTAGGCAAATCAAAGCGGGTCTTTATGCACCTATAGATAAATCAAAGTTATCGAATTATAAGTTTCTTGACGAGAGTGTATTGAAAATCACTCGGTCCATTGACCAGGATCATGTGTATAGCATTCCCTATGCCTGGGGAACATCGGGGTTGGCTTACAACGAGAACTTGGCTTCTTTTTATGTGGGGGATAACTTTCCCAAAACGTGGGCGCTTTTGTTTAACCCTGATTATAGCAACAAGTTTGCTGACTGTGGCATTGCTGTTCCTGATGTGCCTGCTGATGTTCTAACGCCAGCGTTGGTATATTTGGGATTGAGCCCAAACTCTAGAAAAAAGAGTGATCTGCGTCAGGCTTTTAAAGCTTTTCAGAAAGTGCGTTCTAATGTACGAGCTTTTCAGGTTGATCGCGCCCCCGAAGATCTGATGGTTGGGAATCTGTGTTTAGCACAGACATGGTCAGGCGATGTTTTGCAGGTACAAGCGCGTTACAAAGAGCTATGCTTGTTGCAGGGAAACGCACCTGATCATTGCCATAATCAGCCCGTTAAGTATTTTGTGCCTGAGGAAGGGGCTGAAATATGGTGTGATAGCATGTGTATCCCTAAACATGCACCTCATCCCAATAATGCCTATCTTTTTATTAACTATATTTTACGACCAGAAGTAGCAGCTAAGATCACGAATAAACTTCTTTTCGCCACGGCCAATAAGAAAGCTCGTAGCCTTGTTAGGCCGGAAATTCGTGATAATCCTATTATTTACCCTCCTAAAAAGATAATGGATAAACTTTTTATAGAAGATATTCTGCCTACCGATATAGAACGTTGGCGCACAAGAAAATGGACTAAAGCAAAGAAAGAATTAAGTAATGGCGAGACCTAAGAAACCCACAAAGCAAAAACGTACGCAAACCGAGCTTGAGCCCTGGCAAGATCCAGATGTTGAGCCTTATATTGTTGTGGAAGGGCTTAGCAAAGATTTTGATGGCGTTCCTGCTGTTCAAGACTGCCATTTAGAGGTTTATAAGGGAGAATTCTTTTCTCTGTTGGGAGCGTCTGGCTGTGGAAAATCAACCCTCCTTCGTATGCTAGCGGGTTTTGAAACCCCTTCATCGGGCAAGCTTTTTATAGGTGGGCAGGATATGACGTGTGTACCACCTAATGAGCGACCAGTTAATATGATGTTTCAATCTTATGCCCTTTTCCCTCATATGACAGTAGAGCAGAACGTAGCTTTTGGCTTAAAAATGGAAGGGGTTGCAGGCGAAGAGATCAGAGATCGTGTTTATGAAGTGCTAGACCTTGTTAAAATGACTAAATTTGCGAAACGACGGCCTAACAGGCTTTCAGGTGGGCAATGTCAGCGTGTGGCTTTGGCCAGAAGTCTTGTTAAAAGGCCAAAACTTCTTTTGTTAGATGAGCCTATGGCTGCCCTAGACCAGAAGTTACGTGAAGAAACCCAGTTTGAGCTAGTTAACATCCAAGAGCAAGTTGGTATTACCTTTATCATGGTAACCCATGACCAGGAAGAGGCTATGACGGTTTCTACACGTCTGGGTATTATGGAAGATGGCTATTTGCAACAAGTGGGGACACCCCATGAAATTTATGAGTTTCCAAACTCAACGTATGTTGCCGATTTTATTGGGTCTATCAACATGTTTGAGGGGGTTGTAACTGAAGAAACCAAGGAAACTGTTAAGGTGGAAAGCCCCGTCCTTAACCATATTATTTCAGTGCCTACAAATACAACTGTACCCTTGGGTGCTGCTGTTACTATTGCTATTAGACCAGAAAAGATCATGGTGGGTACGGAAAAACCTTCTACGCGCCACAACTGGGAAAAAGGTATAATCGAGGACATTGGTTACTATGGCGATATGTCCATATACCATGTGCGCTTAGATTCTGATTTTATTGTGATGGCGGCTTTACCAAATTTGGATAGGTTGGCAGCTCAGCCAATGACGTGGGAGCAAGAAGTTTATATTTCATGGCACCCAGAAAACAGTCTGATTTTGTTAAGGTAGGGGGAATTTTGAGTACGTTGCACGCCTTTTTGTCCCGTTCTATGAACAAGATGTTATCGACTAGGAATTGGGTTATAACCCTTCCTTACATATGGCTGCTTTTGTTTTTTGTCATACCTTTTGTTATGGTGCTGCGCGTTAGTTTTTCTGAGGAAATTTTTCGGATTCCACCTTACGCAGACATTGTAACATGGTTGGATAACAAGGTTGTGATGATTAAGCTCAGTTTTCAGAGCTATATGTATCTAGTGGAAGATGATCTTTATCTTAGTTCGTATTTTGTTTCTTTGAAATTTGCTCTTGCCACAACTTTTTTAGCGTTACTGATTGGTTACCCCATGGCTTATGGTATTACGCGTTTTTCACCCACATGGCAAAAAGTTTTCATCTTACTGATCATGTTACCTTTTTGGACGTCGTTTCTCGTTCGTATATACGCCTGGCTTAATCTGTTAGCACCGTATGGTCTAATCAACACATTTTTAACTTTTTTAGGTGTCATCGATAGACCACTTGATTTGCTTTATAATGATGTTTCTTTAGTGGTGGGTATGGTTTATTGTTATTTGCCTTTTATGGTCTTTCCTATTTATGTAACCTTAGAAAAAATTGATCCTTCTTTTCGTGAGGCTGCCAGTGATTTGGGTGCTAAGTCGTTTACCATTTTCAAATCCGTAATAGTGCCGTTGTCCTTGCCAGGTGTTTTAACTGGGAGTCTGTTGGTTTTTATTCCCTGTGTTGGTGAGTTTGTTATTCCAGAGATTTTGGGCGGCCCTGATAATGTGCTTGTTGGCCGCATGGTTTGGAACGAGATTTTTCTTAACCGAAGCTGGCCCACAGCGGCTGCCTTAGCTGTTGCCTTATTGGTTGTTCTTTTTATTCCTATTTATGGTTTGCAACGTCTTCAGAATAAATTTTCTCAACAGATGGAAAAATAGCTATGTCGTCTAAACAAAAACTTCCTAAGGTTTTTTTATTTTTAGGTTTGGGTTTTTTGTATTTACCTATTTTTGTCATCCTTATTTATTCGTTTAACGCGGCTAGTTTTGTGCATTTGTGGGGTGGAGGGTCTTTTCGCTGGTATGCCAAGCTATTTGATGATGTGTTCTTGTGGAATGCTGCATGGATAAGTATAAAGATAGCCATCACTTCAGCAACGTTGGCAACGTTTTTGGGAACGTTATCGGCTTTGGCCTTAACACGGTTTTCCCCTTTTCGGGGGGGTAATTTTTTTTCAACCTTGACCACGGCCCCTTTGGTGATGCCAGAAATTATTACGGGTCTATCGTTGCTTTTGTTGTTTGTGTTTTCTGCGGCTTGGCTTGACTGGCCCACCAAAAGAGGGTTTTGGACGATTTGTATCGGTCACACGACATTAGCTATGGCGTATGTGGTGACTATTATACGTGCTAGGCTGAGCGATTTTGACATGTCGCTGGAAGAAGCAGCTCTTGACCTTGGTGCCAAACCTCACAAAGTTTTATGGCAGGTTACGTTGCCAGTTATTTCACCAGCGCTTATGACAGGGTGGTTGCTGGCTTTTATGTTGTCATTTGACGATGTTATAATAGCTAGCTTTGTCACTGGACCAGGGGCAACAACCTTGCCTATGGTAATATTTTCACGCATAAGAACAGGCGTTTCACCCGAAATCAATGCCTTGGCGGCGTTGTTTATAGGGTTCGTTTCCATGGGTATTTTTGCAGTGGGATGGAAACAACTTAGGAAAAGTAAAACTTAAATATGAAAAAGACCCCATACTGGTGGGAAGCTAATAAGGCTCTATTTATTGGAGAGGTTTAAAATGCACGCCAAAATATGTGAGCTTTAGGCGCATCATAGGTCCTTTTAAGGTTTTGGTGTTGAGTGCTATATCATCTACAAAATGGATCATCTTTGGTGCCGATCCTTTGGACCCCAAATGCGCCAAAAAGGCTTCTAGTGCTTTGGATTTGTTGTTCATAGGGGATCGCACAATGCCTGATCTTATTGAGTTATCCATTTCAAGGTCAGTATCTTCAAACATGTCGCCTATAGCGAGCCCTTCTCTTTCTAAAACAGAAGCCATGCCAGGTATCTCGTCTGCTGAGCAAGCAGAGAGAATTATGGAGGGAATATCATGGGTTTTTAAAAGGTTTAAAACGCGTAGTAATCCTTCTTTTTGGAGTATGTTATTTTTACTATCGACGATGGTTCCTTTAAAATCAAAAACAACCAACGACGGCTGTGTTGCCTGACGACCAACAGCTGTTTTTTCAAGGTGAGTGTAAAAGTTGTCCCAAGATGTTACACTACTGAATTTAGAAATTTTAGGTAGGTCTGGAAGGGCTTCTCTGGGCGTGGTCGCGTCACCTTCTGCGTCTAGTTCCATTGGGGATGGTATCTTGTTGG
>CAZQLR010000040.1:0-8752 GCA_964594205.1 uncultured Alphaproteobacteria bacterium | reverse complement strand
CCTCAGCAGCGCTAGCAACACCAGCATTTTCTGAAAGAGCTCTCATAAGACCAAGGTAAACACCGTCCGTGCAAGCCATAGCGTGTTTTTCCTTTGAATCTTCCAACTTTTCGTTGTGGCCACGCATACTCATAAACAAAACATCTATCAGCGTGTTAAAGCGGTTAAATTCCCGAATATTATAAAGCTCTCGAATAAACTGCAACTGCTTCGTACGTGTAATGTTTTGATCGAAAGTGACGTTCTCCTCCCCATCTAAAACATCCATCAACTGCTTAATAAAACGTCTTTTAGTCATAAGAAAATCAGCAGGGTTAGGAAAAGTAACAGTATCTTCCATAAATACTTTTTGCAATTTGCTAAAAGTCTTAGGATCAGAAAGCTGCATTCCCACAAATTCTTCTGCAGGTGCAACGTTGGATAAACGATCTAACATCACTGTCAGTTGACGTATGGTAGGCAAATCCTCTCGCCCCACAAAGTTCCGACGAATTCTATCACGCAACCTTTCTAAACCCTGAAGCGCTGTTGCCTGACGAAATTTTTCCACTTCTGAAGCGCCTCTTGTTAAAGATCTTTTCAAAGCCTTCTCCAAGTTTTTCATAGTCATATTAAAGGCGATATCAACATCCTCAAGACTTGGTTTAGCCTCTTGAACACGCCCGTCTAAAGCTAGATTCCCAAAGGCGTCATAAATGGCTTCCCGTTCTGCCGTAATAGCTTCTTGCCCTCTTATATGCAAATTTTCCCTTGAAAAAGGTGCTGTTGGATTGGCTATTAACTCAATGGTTCGTGCAAAACGCATGCCTTCCACCAACTCGTGTTCATCGATGTCGATTTGCAATCGCTCCATTACAGCATGACAACGATCAGCTACATCCACAGTATCAGGCAACGAACCTAGGGCACGGATTACTTGTCCAATATCATGCCCCGAGGCTGATCGACCTGTTAGCAAGAGTGTTTCATCAACGATCGCATCCTGCCTTTGACTATCATCACAATTATTCACAACATCCTTGAAATGCTCAAGGATAGCTTCCACGTCTGCACCAGTCATATCAGATCTTATAGTTCTTTGCACTCGATCAGCGAAACCTTTGAAATCTTTCCTAACCTGTGAAAGAGTTTTTACCACGTTGAAACGGTCCCAGTTGCTCATGGATGGTACGATAAGTTGACGCATCGCCAGCCTAACAAGGTCACGAAGTTTTGCAGGCTCAACCCTAAGGTTTGACAAATCGGCAAGCTTATCAACAAGAACATAATCATCTTGCCTAGACTCCAAAGAAATCTCTAAAAGCGACTCAACAAGCGCCTGCCTTTTTTCTTTAGTTTTAGCTTTGCGCAAAACCTCAACCATTCCATCAGCGTGTACTATGCGTTTGCCATTTTTGTGTAACCTCTTTATACAACCCACAATATGACCAATGTCTTTAGACGATTGAACCTTGGCTATTTCTTCTATTGTCCCTTGGATATCTACCCCATTTGTTTCGGCATCAACTAACTGGGCCACGGCACCTGCTACTTTTTTTCGTCTTTCCGATGATGCCAAGCCTGCCATTGAGTCAATAATCCCACCAATTCCTTCAATACGTTCAAAACCTCTTTCATACCCTTTATAGTTTCTTTCTGAGGAAGCAAAACTCCCCACAAAAGTAGCAACTTCTTGACAATCAATGTTTTCTTCAAGTTTTGCCAAAGCCGTAACGATCTCAACTATACTATCGTCATTTATACTGGCGGATTTTAGAGTTAGGGCACTCTTAGCAATAGCTTGCCGCCTATCAACATCTTTAATACCCAGAAAAATGTTGGCCAAAACAAGACCTGTATCACTTTTCATACCATCAAAAAATAAGGGCTCAACACAGCGGACAAAAGCTTCATGTTCTTCCACTGTCTTCATTTGATGTAATGATTCTACAAAGCTAACAACTCTAAATTCATTAATACCCTCTTTAATAAACTTCTCCCCTACAGAAAACGCAGAAAGAAGTAAGTTTACATCCGTGAACTGTCCTAAGGTCTCTATAAACTTGACTAACTGATGATTGAATGCCACCGTTGAAATGACCCTGTAACCATTTGCCAAGATGCAGTTTAGAATTTCTTCATCTTTAATTTCTCCTAAAGCCTTTATAACTTCGCTTTTTCTATACATATCGACCGCGCCACTAGCACAAAGATCATCCAATCTTCTCCCGTCCGCATCTTTTGGAACGCCAATGATAGAAGCACGTCTGACGCTACTTCCTACATTAGTGATGGCATCAACAAGGCTTTCTAGACCAGATCCACAAAAGGGAGCCTTAACCCGAGCCGCTAAGTTGACGATCTGTTCAAAATCTTCCGTGCTGTTTGCTTTCTTCTCAGCATAAACGAGACTTTCAAGTATAGGGCCTAAAGCACTACCTACTGTGGAAGTATCTATTAACCCTTGGTTAAAGGCTACATCCAAAAGGCGACCTCGCTGTTTAGCATCATCTATGAAACCAAGACCTTGAATAATTTTAACCCGATCCCATAACCTGGTCTTTTCAGTAACAAATCGCTTAAAATGCTCTGTAAAGATATCCAGATCATTGTCGTCCGTTATTTTGCCAACAACCTTCGCAATCTCGTCTTTTTGTTTATCCCCCATACCCGGCAAAATAAAGGCTTTCTGCTTGTCAGATAGTGAATCTGGATTTACCTTTCCCCCATAAGGTAAGCCACATGTAGAACGAGATGATGATACATAATCGCCCTTTTCATAAGGAGGCAAGGCTTCCCCAGATACAGAATAAAAGCAAAATACTAGAAAAAAAGTAAAAAAGATCCCGACGAACATAACATTAGGCCCTTGTAAAAAAATAAAATATAACTTTTGTCTATACGAAGAGTTTCCCATCAAGACCTGGATAATCAGTAAGAAAATAATCCATAGAATATTAGATAGGTGCTTGAACAGTAAAGTCAAGCCAACACAAGCATCAAGAAAAAGCTTCCTCTTAAACTATGGTAAACTAACAAACTTATAAAACAGCTAGTCTATCCATAGCCTGTTGTATTTTTTCAAGCTTAGCTTGCACTTTATCACGGCGTTCGCGCTGTTCTTGCACAATATCCATGGGAGCTCTTGCCACAAAATTTTTGTTATCCAATTTTGCATTAAGCTTCTGCATATCTTGGTTAAGGCGCTCCATTTCCTGGGCCAAACGTAGACGCTCCTGATCCAAGTCTATTACTTTTCCAAGAGGAATACCTAATGTGACACCCCCCTGAACCAACTGCATACAGCCACCCGGCATTGCGTCTACATACTCAACCGTTTCAATTTTAGCCATCTTTGCTAAAAGATTTTCATGATCTTCAAACCACTGCTTTTGTTGTCTTTCAGCGCCAAGAACAAACAAGTTAAGCTTGCTTTTTATAGGGATATTAACCTCAGTTCGCAGAGATCTTAGTTCGCAAACCATACCCCTAACCCAGTCGATCTCGCTAGCTGCCTCGTCAAAATTAGCTTCATGGCCATAAATAGGCCAAGAAGTTTTGCTTAAAGAAAACGTTGAGCTATTATCTATTTTCATGAAGCGAGGCGCTAACGTATCCGTGATGAATGGTGTTATAGGGTGTAAAAGCTTAAGTATTTGTACAAAGCACCAAGCCAAGCATTGACGCGTTTCCTGGCGATGTGCTTCTGATGCTTCTTGCAGAATTGGTTTTGTGAACTCTATATACCAGTCACAAAAAGTTCCCCAAACAAATTGATATAAATAGTGAGCAGCTTCATTAAATTTAAAATCTTGCAAAGCCTCTGTTACACTCACAGTCAAATCAGCTAGCTTATGAACAATCCACTGATTCACCGATAAATTTGCTTGTCTAGGATTAAAATCAATCTCACAAGAACATTCATTCATGTTCAAATAACGCGCCACATTCCATATTTTTGTTATAAAGTTACGATATCCCTCCACACGGTTTTCTGACAATTTGATGTCACGCCCTTGTACTGACAAAGCCGTCAAAGTAAAGCGTAAAGCGTCAGCTCCGTATTTATTTATGCTATCAAGGGGATTAATTACATTCCCCTTAGATTTTGACATCTTCTGGCCTTTTTCATCTCGTACAAGGGGATGAATATAAACCTTTGAAAAAGGAGGCTTCTTCATAAAATGAATCCCCATCATCATCATACGAGCTACCCAAAAGAAGATAATATCAAAACCTGTTACAAGAACTTGTGTTGGATAAAACCTATCAAGAAAAGCTTTGTGTTTATCATCCGGCCAACCTAAGGTTACAAAGGGCCACAAAGCCGAAGAAAACCAAGTGTCCAAAACATCCGTATCACGGTCAAGAATCACATCTTGGTTTCCATAATGGTTTCTCGCCTTGGTATAAGCCTCTTCTTCCGTTTCGGCTACAAAGATGATCCCGTCTGGACCATGCCAAGCCGGGATCTGATGTCCCCACCAAATTTGTCTAGAAATACACCATGGTTCAATATTGTTCATCCACTCAAAGTAAGTAGAGGCCCACTGTTCAGGCACAAAAACTGTTTTTCCCGTCTCCACAGCTTCAATGGCAGGAGCAGCAAATTTTTTCGTATCCACAAACCACTGATCAGTCAACCACGGCTCTATAACCACCCCGGATCGATCTCCATAAGGAACCATATGGACAATCTCTTCCTCTTTTTCCAAAAGCCCCAAAACTTCTAGATCTTGTAAAACTTTTTTCCTAGCCTCAAATCGTTCCAAACCACGATAACTAGGTGGAACGTCATCATTAAGCCTAGCATAGCCATCAAAAATATTAATAACTGCCAAATTATGACGTTTCCCCACCTGAAAATCGTTAAAATCATGACCCGGTGTTATCTTAACCGCACCTGATCCTTTTTCAGGATCACAATAATGATCTCCTACTATACTTATCTCTCGGTCAGTTAAAGGAAGCTTAACTTTCCTACCAATCAAATGTTTATATCTTTCATCTTCAGGGTGCACAGCAATAGCTGTATCCCCCAGCATAGTTTCCGGGCGCGTCGTAGCTACAACAATAAACTGATTGTCCTCATCTGCCAGAGGATACTTCAAATACCAAAGACTCCCCTTCTCTTCTCGAGAATCCACCTCTAAATCAGAAATGGCTGATTGAAATTTAATATCCCAGTTTACGAGCCTTTTATCCCGATAAACCATCCCCTGGTCATAAAGATCAACAAAACATTTTATAACAGCCTGGGAAAACTCATCATCCATCGTAAAACGGCTACGTTCCCATGTAGCAGAGGCTCCAAGACGCTTTAACTGACCCTCAATTATACCACCAGACTGATGTTTCCATGCCCAAACACGATCTAAAAAATGCTCTCTGCCAATGTCTGATCGTTTTAGCCCTTCTTCTTCAAGCTGACGCTCCACAACCATTTGTGTGGCTATACCAGCATGATCAACACCAGGCTGCCAAAGGACATCATGCCCCTGCATACGATTAAATCTAATCAAGACATCCTGCAATGTATAAGTTAACGCATGCCCCATATGCAATGAACCAGTCACATTTGCAGGAGGCATCATAATACAAAAAGGCTTATTCTCTCCGTCTTCACTCTGGGGAAACGTTTCCACGCTACCAAAAAAAACCTCTTTAGCCCAACGATCTGAAAGTTCATTTTCAATATCAGCAGTGTTATACATCTTATCCAGCATAGAATATTATTGTCCTAAACATTTTTATAATTTGATATATAGGCATCCACATCACATACTCAACATAACGATCTATGTAGGACTTGATGTTTCTATCCACCCACAATAAAATTTGTACTTCCCTAATCCTCTAAATCGCGTGTAATACGTTTGACCTCTTTATCAACAACTTTTCGAACGATGTCAGGTAAGTTCTTTTCTAACCATTCTTTTACCATAGGACGCATAAGTTCCTTAACCAAAGCAATAACGGTAAGGTTAGAGCTGTCTGCCCCATTCTCCTGTTGAGAGTTCAACACTTCAACAAGATGCGCCAAGCTTTCTTCAGCCCTTTTTTGAGAATCTTTGGACAATAACTCCCCTTCTTTTTCACCACCTGATAGTTCTCGCAAATAACTATCTTTTCTTCCTCCTGAGGACATAGATGATTTTAAAACGCGCTCTACATTTGAATCTATAACACTTGTAGCATGACCGCTTTCCTGCTTTTGGGAGGTCTCCATCTCAAGCTCTTCAACCTGAGCTTGTTCACCATCATTGTCTTGGATTTCAGTTATAGATTGCTTTATATTTCCTATGATTTCATCTTTTTTGGTCATAGTATCAGCTTTCGTTTGCACAGCTTCCATAGCCTGATTGGCAGACTCGCCAACGGATCCATCTTCTGCTGAGGTCTGCCAATCCTCTTCTATTTGCTTCCCATTGATTCCTTGATCCTCCCTCAAAGATACAGTCTCAGTACTTTTGCGTGAAGGCCCCTGCACCAAATTTGTCAACTCAAGTATATCACCATCCTCTTCATTAGCCGCCATCTCCCTGATAGACAACAAAATATCTTCCATAGACGTTTCATCAATTTTCTTAGTCTTATCGCTGTCTTTTTTTTCAACCATACTTACCACCAAAACATGCCTTATTTGTCACCTGAAGACGGGAAACCTTCCAACGAAGACCCTAACCCCCACCACTTTCCATCAACCTCTTTAAGGTGCGCTTTAGCATCATAGACTCGCACAGGCAACTTCAAATGTTGAACCGTTAATGATCCCTGCGCAGCTAAAACTTGATACGATGAAACTATTAGCTCTTTATAGGACGTAGCTTCATCAACTTCTGCATTGAGAAGCTCCTTACTAGCATCTAAGACATCTAATACTGTGCGTGAGCCCACGGAATGCTCCACTTGAATACTCTCTAGTGCCTGTTTGGATGCCTCTATACTTTCTTTAAAGTTTGTCACACGTCTCTTAGATGCTATATAATTTTCCCAAGCTTGAACGGCTTCTTTTTGAGCAGCTCGCTTAGCGACCTCTACTTCTACCCGTTTTTGAACAAAATTATCATGAGCCTGACGTGTTGAGGACTGCAAAGTACCAGAAACATCCAAAGGCATGCTCAGTGTTGCCTTCACTACAGCTTGATCCTGTCTATACCTTAAACTCCTTCGCTGCCAATTACGCCCCGCCGTAGCTGAAAAGTTCACGGTTGGTAAATAAGCACGCGAACTCTCCTTAACGGTAGAGTCTGCATGTCTTTCATCTGCCTTAGCCTTGATGATAATCGGACTATTTAACAGGGCACCATCCTTAACGCTCTGTAAAGAACCAGGCATATCTGCAGGCATTACCGGTCTAGAAAGAACCAACGGCGCTTCTTTACCCACAACCTTTTTGTAATCCTCTCTAGCTGCTTCAACCCTAGCCTTTGACTGAGCATAGCGCGCCTCTGTGGAAGAATAGCGTGATTTAGCCTGTGACAGGTCCGTCAAAGTCACATCACCTGCATTATATCTAATTTGCACAGCTTTAAGATTTTCCCCTGTGAACTTCAGTACTCCTTCCACAGCTTCCAACGCTTTCATCTCGCTGTAAAGACTCATATAGGCCTCTATAACTTCCAATAATATTTTCTGTTCTGTTTGACTAAGATCGGCATGAGCACTCTCAATCTGAGCCTCAGCTTTTTCTACTTTTGGAGCATGTTGTAAATCCAAAACTTTTTGGTTTAAGGTCAGCGATGATGATCCTGTCTCCGAAAGCCCTGTCCCAGCATCATAACCTTTGTACTGATTTTTAGTCTTACCATAAGAACTCTCGAAAGATACAGACGGTCTATAGTTAGCTTGTGCCTGGGGCAAATTTTCATCACGAACACGAGCACTTGCACGTTGAGCCTCCAAGCTAGGACTAGTTTCATAGGCATGCGCTAAGGCAGCCTCCAGAGTTTCGGACGTACCATCTGTGGGAATAAAAGCCAGAAAGACCAACAACACTTTTAAAATATACTTACTTATGCCTATCATTTTAACAAAACCTAAATGCTTGATAGCTTTGGAACTCACCTAAAAACGGTTGATTAGTTTGACCATATACTTTTTTTTCAAAACCCCAAAAACTATTTTTGTTCTTTTGTGCATTATTTTCCCTATGTCTTGTAAATACACAAATCTCCCCCATCTTGAAAGAGTGTGGTTTATAAACACAAGCTATTTTTCCATCCTTCTTCATCTGCCCCCAATAGGCTTTAGGTATAACCCCCAAAGCACCATCAAAAATAATACTGTCATAGGGGGCAAGATCGATGAAGCCATCCCTCAAATTGGCTTTTACCAACACATACCTCTCGCACTTTGTATCACGCAAACCATATGCTTTCTCTAGAAGAACACCATCTGATTCTAAGCCTACTACGAAACATCCCATAATCTCAAGCAGACGACAAGTGTACCCCGTGGAGCAGCCTACTACAAGAACCTTGTGGTGAGCTTTCAACTCTATTGCCTGAATTAATTGACCCAAAACCCACATTGGAAGCATAGGTCTATCAGACGTCAATTGAATAGCCGCATCAGAATAAACACGCTCAACACTATGCTTTGGAGCAAAACATCTTCGATCCAGCTCTAAAAAAGCCTCCAACAAACGGTCATCAACGATACCACATGGCCTCAAAAGCCCATCAACCATGTTTTTTTGAGCTATGCTTTGGTATATATGCCTCATTGGTAACAAAATATTTTCCTGTTTGCGTGCACCCAGTATCTAAGC
>CAZQLR010000039.1:0-8813 GCA_964594205.1 uncultured Alphaproteobacteria bacterium | reverse complement strand
CTGGTCATATGATTTATACGCGCGCTTAAGTAAAATACCATAGCTATGGGCGCCAAGAAGACAACCCAATATAAACCCGTAGAGAAAAGAGTATACATAAGGGTTGCACTTTGCACCGTCATCATAGCCACAATACCAGTAAGGGCCAAACCTGAAGCCATGTAGTTATATACTTTTAGCATGTGGCTCCGAAGACCTTCATCTACCATTATCGTTGAACGAGAACGGGCAACAACATCATCACGTGATTCCATGAGAACACCTCCAATTACTCTACATTTATAGAAAAGGTTTCTTTTCACTTTTCCTGGTACATTTATACAAGCTTAAACCACCATCTGAAAGGAAAATCGTCAAACTTTCATATTTTTAATAAGCGGCTCAAACTCTTCTAGAACACTTTTGTAAATGTGCGTCTTAAAGGGCGCAGCTATATCAAGCAATTTATCCAAATCAAGCCATTTCCAGTCTTGAAATTCTTGATAAGAATAAGCCCGCAAATTTATGTCTTGATCATCTTTTCCCAAAAAATACATCAAGATCCATTTTTGCTTTTGTCCTCGGAATTTACCTTTCCACACTTTGCCCATCAAATAATCAGGAAGATCGTAATAATGCCATTTCCTACTTTTGGCAATAAATTTTGCTTTTGTTATCCCTGTCTCTTCGTAAAGTTCGCGAAAAGATGCATCTAAAAGAGTTTCATCATCATCAATACCTCCCTGAGGCATTTGCCACGCCTGGCTAATATCTCGGCGCTGACCAACGAAGACTTCCCTGTTTTTGTTCAACAACACTATACCTACACCACGTCGGTAGCGTGTGGGCTCTCCTACTCTAGGTTTTTCTTTTTTGAATGATTCCCTTTTCAGCATTTACACATCTGTCATTTCATTATTTTTCCGAAAAGAGTGTACTAAGCCCCTTTCTGCTCTTCACCAGAAGCCTGCTCAGCATCTAGCTGCTGAACAATACTCATGCCTTTTACCAAATCAATAGCACGTTGGATCTGATAATCCTTAGATTCTCTATCCTTTAAAGCAAAAAGATTAGGCATTTTATTCGATGTTTTGGCTTTTTCTCCCTGCTGTTCCTTCCCTTCTTCAGAAACATTTTTCGAACTCTCTCTTGGTTTTTTCTGCGAACCTTTATTCTTCTGAGAATCTTTAAACTGGGTCAACAAGGCCTTAGGCAAATCTTCCTCTCTGAAAAGACCTGTTTCTAACGGCTCAATAATGGCCGGCTCTACAGCTATATGTGGTTCAACCCCCTGAGCCTGTATGACCTGGCCAGATGGTGTGTAATAAAGATCCGTGGTAACAACCATGGCACCTTTGCCATGCATGGGAAAAACCGTTTGAACAGACCCTTTACCAAAGGACCTAGCTCCCATTACAACGGCCCGATTATGATCTTTTAGGGCGCCAGCCATAATTTCCGGTGCAGAAGCAGACCCACTATTAATAAGAACGACAATAGGCAAATCGTTCGTTATATCATTTTTATGTTCTGAAAAAAACCTCCTAGGCGTCATATTATTACGTCCTTTAATCGACACAATCTCCTTATTGTCACCTAGGAAAAGCCCAGAAACATCAACCGCCTGCTCTAAAAGGCCACCTGCATTATTGCGAAGATCAAGAACAAATCCTTTAAGATCCTCACCCGCTTCATCCTTAATAGCCTGCACAGCAGCTGCAACTTTTTCATCTGTTTTTGCATCAAGAAAAGTAGAAACACGAATGTAACCAACACCATCCATAAGCTTCCATCGAACGGGTTTTACTTTGATGAGCTCCCTTTTTAGAATCTTAGTCAAAGGCTCTTGCCCCTCACGAACCAACTTAAGCGTAACCTCAGTTCCAGGTTCCCCACGCATTTTGTCGACGGTCTCATTAAGAGTCAAACCCACGACTGACTTACCATCTATCTCAACAACATAGTCCCCCGGCTGTATCCCTGCCTTAAACGCTGGTGTGTCATCTAGAGGAGAAATTACTTTAACAACACCATGCTCACCTATAACTTCCATTCCCAATCCACCGAAAACACCATCTACACGGCTATTAAGCTCTTTGTAGTCTTTCTCCGTCAGGTAACCTGAGTGTGGATCCAAAGAAGACAACATCCCACTCAAAGCATTTTCAATAAGCTTTTGGTCTGAAATAGGTTCTACATATTCTTGACGCACCCTTGCAAAAGCATCACCAAACAGGTTAAGAAGCCTATAGGTTTCCACAGAGGAGGAGGAGGAAGCAGATTTTGCAGCAGATGAAAACAAAGCATGAACACTCGGGCAAAAAAACGACAAAACACTATAAGCAATTAAGAAACAAGCTTTTTTGTACACGGAACAACTCATCTGTTTTTAGTTTCCCTATGGAGCCACAAATCAGTGTTAAGCGCAAGGCCTTTTTCCCTGACTTCTACGTATAAATCTGCCGCTTCATCCGGCATGCTCCCCACTTTTTCTCCCTGAAGAACAACATCACCTTTTTTGACCGATATATATTTAAAACCTGCCATAAAAACATCATACTTATCTTTAGTTTTTAACATTACGACATTACCATACGACAAAAAACTACCAACAAAAGTTATAGTCCCGCTCATAGGTGCTACCACCAGGGAGCCAGGCAATGCCTTATAAATGGCACCATAGTCACGGTCGGTATCATAGTAAGCTCTTTTACCAAAAGTACTAATAACAGCCGTACTCAAAACAGGCTTCTTAAACAAGTAAGGATCACGATCTGGAATAACTTTTGTATCCGTTTCTTTCTGAACACTTACCTTAGAACCTTTTACCTCTGAGACAGATGAAAAGCTATTGCTGGCCGTCGTTGACGCTGTGCGCTTGTGTATTGCCAGATCCTTGGGACGATTTTTTAGACTCGGCAAAGCGGGTAAACTATCACTGCTGCTTGACCGATCATCATTTAAATCAATACTCTCCACCCCCCCATCGGGCTGAATAACAGCCTCCTTTTTTATAAGATCTTCTCTTTCACCCTCTTTTTTTTCCTGCTGCGTTTGGCGCTTACTCTCTTCTTCCATATCTTTTTTAAGTTTTTCATAATAGGCAAGCTTTTTAGCTTTGTGCTCTTTTTCAACCTGCTTAGCTTTCATGAGCTGCCTATGTTCCACTAAGTCCCGCTGATCTTGCTGCAAAAGCTTTTTGTGAGCTAAAAAGGACCGCATTAACACTTGAAAAGCCACTATTTTTTCCTGAGACAAGGGGTTATGGCTACCACCATGGGCACCACTAATACCCCTAGAAAAATGTAAGATTGGTGTTATAAGTCTACTTAAATCTTTTCTTATATGCTGTATGCGCGCTTGCCGTTCTTGCACCTTCTTTTCAAGCAGCTCTATCATTCCTTGAATAGTTATAAGTTTTGCCTGTTTTCGCTCAATCTTGCTGGCTACATCCTTTTCACTAAGCTGCGACACATTGGCTTCACACAAATAAGTAAGCCCCGACAAAGAGGCAAAGAAAACGATAATAAACCTAAACCTAATAGACAACAGATGCATAATTTTTCTTTATTTTTCCCGAGTCTAACAAAAATACTACTCGAGCACTACCTGAGAATTATACAACATGCCGACAAACACAGAGAACCAAGCCAAAGTCAGAAATCTTTATACTACACTGAGTATTGTGGCTAAGACTTACAAAAGAAAACAATTTTTACTGAAGACGTTGCTTAAGAACCCCCTTCTGCTCCAGAAGCAGCACCGTCAGCAGCCCCAAGCAAATTACTTGCAGCCCATTCTGGATCCATTCTTCTGAGAGCACCTATTAAAAACGGCAGCATTTTTTCATCATTAAAAAATATACCACTATTCAGCTCTTCCCCTTCCTTTCCTCGAGTATGCACTCCTACAACTTCGCTGGGTGCCTCAATACCATCTAGAAGTTTACATACCCCAGAGCCACTCTGCCCCTTAGAAGTATCAATATCATAATAAAGTTTATGAGCAACACCATCTCTATGCTCAAATTTTTTTATCTCGCCTTTCCCTGTAATCATTCTATATACAGTTTCACCTGGATAACCTGTTATATGATGCTCTTTACCAATTAACCCATCAACATCATCAGAACTATAACTTCTCAATGAACCATATCCCAATTTAAGGCCTGGCAAACTCTCACCTATTCTTATAACCGCTATATCATAATGAGAGTTCTTAGTACGTAAATACTCCGGGTGGATAGCCACTTCTTGAGCATGCGATTGAAACAAACAATTAGTGAGGCTACTATCATCATCTAGTCCGAAATAAACAGTAGGGGTAAGCCTCTCACCTTTGTAAAATACACAATGACCTGCAGTAACAAGGCAGTGGGGGCTAACTAACGTAGCACTTCCCCTGGTAAATCTATAAATTGTTCCCAAGGGGCCAACTTCAGGCTTAAGATCTGCTTTAACAAACGCATGTATCCAATGTGGATGCTTTCTCGGATCAACTACCACTCGCAAATCTCTTTCTGCATCATCACCCGCATGAACAAGAACTGTTTCATCTTTGTCTTCTTCGTAAACAAAAACCTCTGTGCCATCGCCATCGATAACAGATTTTACATCTCTGGGGAGGGACACGGGAACCCTGTCCAACTCTATAACATCATTCGGCAAGTACCCTCCAGTTAACTTACCTGCGTCCCCCAACGAACACGAAAACACAATACAAAAAATAAAAGAAACAAAACGCACCATCGACAACCCACCCTAAAAAACAGATAAAAAACACCACCTCACCCCTGTGCATCAAGACGGCACACAGGCACCTTTACAAAGAGGGTTTATTCCCAAGATCCGGGTCTGACTGCGCACGATCCTGCTGTGCACAGGTGTAGTAACAAACACCATCTGGTCCATAAGTAACCTCTCTTGGTAGAAACACAGGCTTGCTAACAACCTCAACCGGCCCTTTGGGCACATACCCTCGAGACAAAAGCCTTCCCTTGCTCTCGCTGGTTTTCCCTTGGCCATCCTTAGAAAGAGCATTTTTTACATCCCCTTGATTCTGGGGCGTATTTTTTCTAGGACTCTTTTCTGATAAGTCACCAGCAGCATCTCCAGTCCCTCCCCACGCCGGACAAACCCACGCCGAGCAGAACTGGAAAGACACTAAACCAACTCCTAACAACACTACGAAACTGACAGACTTAGGTGAATTTCTCCATGTCATGGCTACCTCCTATCCCTTAATACTTCCGTCGAGTGTGAGGTTACGGGAAAAAATCATTTGGAAATATCGGCAAAATTTGCTTAGATAGCATGAATATTTTAAAATAACTAAGTAATAAATACTTAGATTAGGAATAAGAACTTTTTTATGTATAATCACATCAATGAAGATTTAAGAAATATTAATGGTATAAAATTTACCAAAAGAGAAGTTGACATAATTTCTTGTATTCTTAGCGGTAAGGGTGTTAAAGCAATAGCCAAATTGCTAAACCTCTCACCACGAACAGTGGAAACCCATATAAACAATGTAAAAATAAAAATAGGCGTCTCATCCAAGGAGCACATTATTGAGCTTGCAGAATTTTATGGCAAAACCTCACTTCTACACCAGCATTATGATCTGTTACTGGAACGAAATGACAAGAAAACTTGGCTCAAAGGCAACACTGCAAGCGATTTTATTGAAAAGTTCCCTTTAACGTCTGAGAAAACTAACTCTTCCAGGCTCTTCCGCGATGAGCATATGAATTCTATTTTTAAAAAATTTGTTGTTTTTTTAAACAGAGCAAAGTATAGGCTAACACTTTTCAAATATAGTTTACTCGTAATCATTGGCGATATTATATACCACGCTATCGATGGTATTCATTCCATACTTCAAGCTTTTGGGCTAATACGATCATAACTCTTAGTTTGAACAAGCCTATGTTTCTCTAAATAGCAAAAAACCCGTCCAGCCCCGTGGTCAGGGAAAGGAACTACAACCCTTTATAAAAAATGGCGGATGGGGTGGGATTCGAACCCACGAAGAGCTATCAACCCTTGCCGGTTTTCAAGACCGGTGCCTTCAACCGCTCGGCCACCCATCCGGGAATCTAGAGATGACAGAATCAGAGAATATCGTCAAGATTTAAATAGAGATGCAGCAAATACAGTTCAGGAAGTTTTCAAGCCTGAAAAAAATGACCTTCTTGGAAAACATGGGGTTTCGTATGCCACTTGGGATCTACCTTTACATGCAGGAATAGATGAACCGGACGCTGTAATATTTCTCCGATGTCCAGACGTGATTTTTCTCCAACACGCTTAATATTCTTGCCCATACGCCCCAAAATTATGGCCTTTTGTGTATCACGCTTCACATAAATATTTTGATAGATTTTAACACTACCATCAGGCTGATTTTCCCAACGTTCTGTTTCCACCATTAAATCGTAGGGAATTTCTTGGTTCAAAGTATCAAAAAGCTTCTCACGCGTAATCTCAGACGCTACTATTTTCTCTGGCAAATTTGTCAGTTGATCCTCATCATAAAACCATGGACCATAAGGCAGTTGACGACGCAAGAATCTAACAAAATCACCAACACCATCATTTTTAAGAGCACTGATCATAAAAATATCGCTAACAATACCCGTTTTATGCAAGCATTGAGCAAGGTCCAAGAGAACTTCTTTTTTAACAAGGTCAATTTTGTTTATAACAGCAACAACCTTCAATTTTTTCTCTTTAAGGTTTTCTATAACCTGCATCAACCGCCTGGATGCACCTTCTTTTACATCCACAAGAAGAGCAATGACTGCACAATCATAAACAGCTTGCCAAGCTGCTTGTAGCATGTTTTTTTCGAAAGGAGAACCCGGCTGAAACATACCCGGCGTATCTAAAAAGATAATCTGATCGTTTTCTTCTAAATGAATACCTACAACCTGAAATCTTGTCGTTTGTGGTTTATGAGAAACGATAGAGATTTTTGTTCCCAAAATAGCATTCATTAACGTAGATTTTCCTGCGTTAGGTAATCCTATAAGAGCGACATGGCCACAACGCTGATCCATCTGGTGTTTTGCCATTATTAGTTATCCTAAATTGTTCAACGCGATCTTGGCTGCAGCGTGTTCAGCTTTACGTTTACTAGACCCTTCAGCCTTATAAATTTGGCTTGTCGGTAGCGTTACCAAGGCTTCGAAAATTGGATCATGATCTGTCCCTGCAACCTTTTTGGATTGGTAAACAGGCAATCCCAAACCAAGGCCTAAAAAGTGTTCTTGCAAACGTGATTTAGCATCCTTTAAATCAGCCTCTGAACATCTCCCCACCTCTTCATAATAAGGTTGCCAAAGTTTTTCTATGACCTCCATCACCCTATTAAGGCCATATGCTTGATGGACAAACCCCACAAAAGCTTCCATAGCATCAGCCAAAACACTATTTGGTAAAGAATTATCCTTTCCGAAAAACTGACGCTGGATTTTTAAGCATGACGAAATAGAAAGTTCTTCAGCAATTCTAGCTAATGTTTCAGTACAAACAAGCTTAGAGAGTCGACTTGAAAGCTCACCTTCAGCAGCATCAGGGAAAGTTTTATACAAATAATCTGCAACAACTAGGCCTACAATTCTATCCCCTAAAAACTCAAGGCGCTGAAAAGAAGAAAAAGGCCTTCTGCGCTTTGCACAGGTAAGACTAGGATGTTCAAAGGTTTCCCAAATACCTTTCTGCCTTACAAGATCCAGCCCCAACTTAGAACCAAGATTTTTCAAGGCTTCTAAGCGCTGGTTGTGCTCTTCTGCCATGATAAATTGTATAATCCCTTGAAAATACGCTGGTATCTCAACCCTGAAAACCACCTAAAAACCTGATACCATTTAGCACTGGTAGAGTAAAAAATAAACAGCGCCTTACCTATTAATTTGTCTTCAGGTATGTCTCCCATACTAAAACGACTTCGACTGTCTGCTGAAAAATCCCTATTATCCCCCATCATAAAGTACTTTTCAGCGGGCACAATAAACTCAACAGTATTATCGTAGCGACTTTCACCAAAGGGCAACCCCTTGAGTATAAAATGCTCAACGCCATTTGGTAATGTTTCAACATAACGTCGTGTTTTTAGATTTTTCCCCGTGTCTTCATCTATGTAGGCATAGTCCCCCACATCCCGCAAGGACAGCTTTTTATCATTGACGTAAAGATGACCTTCCTTCATTTGGATACGGTCCCCTGGCAATCCGATAAGACGCTTTATATAATATTTATCGTCATTTTCCCTAGGTGCCTTAAACACAATAATATCGCCCTGTTTAGGCTGTGAAAAAGCTACTCTCCCCTCAAAAGGAGGAAAACCAAAGGGGAATGACCAACGACTATACCCATAGGCATACTTATCAACGTAAATATAATCTCCCACCAAAAGTGTGGGAATCATGGAACCCGACGGGATGGTAAATGGTTCAAAAATAAAAGAACGTACAGTTCCAGCAATTAACAACGCCCAAAAGAGAGCTCTTACTAGTTCTTTCAGCTCCTTAATAAACCTATTCTCTTTTTTTTCTTCGCAAGTATCGACAGAGCCTTTTCTACTATCTCCGAATATCATAGCCTCTTCCATAAAGTAGGTGTCTAATTTCACACTGTTTCTAAAATAACAAAAGCCTGTGCCAAATTTTTTTCATCTGCAAGGCTCAAGTGGATTCTAAACTGTTCTTTGAGACCCTGACAAGCCTTTATAATTTCTAGCGCCGTCCCATAAGGCACAATACAAGGCTTACCAAACCTATCATTAAGCACCTCTATTTCCCTCCATTGAAGCCCTCCTCGAAAGCCAGT
>CAZQLR010000038.1:0-9051 GCA_964594205.1 uncultured Alphaproteobacteria bacterium | reverse complement strand
TGATATCGAGCTCTTCCATCGCCTGGAGTATTTGTAAGGCTATTACTTTCTTGTGAGCTAGCCCCGTTACCCCTGAAAGAAGTTCTTCCTCTTCTAAAAATGAATCAAAGGTTGATCCTACATGTTTGCTATCTTTCTTAACCATTTTCCAACTCCTTTAATCATTTTATAGCTACGTTTATTTCTGAATCAGGTGTTTTTTGCGTCTTTTTCACAAACCCATTTAGAAGAATCATGCGATCCTCCCTTATTGTAAAAATAACTCTAGCTACCCTACTGCTTGATATATTAGACCTAACTTCATATAGTTTTTTTCCTAGTGGCCTGCAGACCGGAAGCCCCACTGGCCATCCAAACTCTACAGTTTTAATATCAGTTCCTATGGCTTGTTTACTTTTAGAACCTAAAGAAACAAGCCAATCTCTTACAGGCTCTTTACCTGATTTATGCCTAAAAAATTAACTGTTATCTTCTTTATTCCCATGCCTTTGCGATGTACCATTTTAGGTGCACTGTCAATGTTTTTCCTTAAGCTAAATTATATCCACAGTTTCTGGGGACAAATCTATTAATTGTTTGCTCCAAACCATTCAAAACCCTTACACTATAGATGCTGATTATTTTTTGTTCAGAACACTGAGGATTCTATCTTAATACCAAAAGTAATTACCACTAGCATGTATATTTCTCATGCTAAACCTGGCCCTTTGCCTTCTCTATCTCTTTAACAACATACATTGGTATACCGTGGATACTGTGACCACCTGGACCTTGAGATTTTTTAAAGGTTCTCAATACACCCATATTCCTCAAACGACCAATCACTGTGTTTACATAGTTTTGTTTTTCTCCCAATGAAACGGCAATTTCCGATGAGGAAAGAGGTACACAGATGAGAAAGTCCTCATCACGTTGCATTTCACGATTAGCCAAGAAGAACAAAATCTTCTTGTGCTTACCAACAATGCTGTTTAGGCGAAAAATGTTGCTGAAATCATACTTTCCATCTACATCATCTACTTCCTGAACTTTCTTTGAAACAAACGAGGGTTTAGCTGCCAATTCTTGCTCACTCTTGTCTTTAACAGGCTCAACTAATTGAACATTTATTTTTTCAGGATTTTTGGTTGGCACCTGTTCTTCATTTGCCGTGTTAGCCTCCCTATTCTCTCCACCACTCTCAATGAAAGTAGATTCCCAAGGCTTATATGAGACCTTTTTAAAGGACTTTGTTTTTTTCTTTTCTAATATATCATCTAGTTTTGGCATATCGGCTCTACGCTATCTTTTTTTCAGTCTCTCTAATTTCCTCAAGGCCAAGAACTTCCTTCACAAGAAGGTCTATGTCCTCCTTAGCACTACTGTTTTTTAATGAAGTATAAATACTTTCCCCACTAAATGTAGAGTTGGGAAATTCTTGTGAACTCCTGATAACACTGCTTAGTAACATGTTTGAAAATGTCTTATCATTAAGCAGCGTCCTTAAAACTTCATTAGATAAAACAGTTCTGGAGTCAAATTTGTTAAAAACGATCTTCATTTGAACATTAGTTGAATTCTGCTGGTTAAGTTCGTTTATTTCATCAAAAGTTATTTTTAGGCCTGAAAGCCCAAATTGCTCTGGTGTGACAGGCGAGATAATAAGGTCGCTAGCAAGTGTTGCCGCCGCTACTGAATGCCCTAGTGCAGGCGGACAATCAAGAATGATATAATCATAGTTATTAGCAACTGAAGTAAATAGTTTTTTATAGGCCCTGTCTAGTGGATGTCTTTCAACCATTAGTGTGTTGTCTAGGATTGCATTCTCAATTCTACTTGGGAAAAGGTCTAGACCGGGCTGAATGTTTCTTATACCTTCGGAAAATGGAATACCTTGTTTAAGAATATCAATCATAACAGGGGTTTCACTTGCATCGAATTTAAAGGCATGTGTAAGATTGGCCTGCTGATCTAGGTCGACACATAAAATTCGTGCACCATACAAGTTTGCGCGTACTGCAAAAGAATAAGCTAAAGAGGTTTTTCCGGTCCCGCCTTTTACGATTTGGAATGATATAACCTTCTTTTTGAAGCTGAGGTTCATCAGCTCCTTAGATGTCTCGTGCCCAAAGTATACTCGGTTTTGACTTTTTAAAGATGGAAGATTTCTGGCCTTAAGTCTTTTATGGATAGCTTGCACCTCCAACCCTAAAAAATTGGCTATATCTACGGCGGTCATTTTAGAATTTAGTTCGGCCACATCATTCTCCAGTGTAACATTATAAACACATTCAAGTGTCTGCTTTTTATATACGATTTATATCACAACCATCCAATATTTCATATACCATTCACCCACTTAACACCAATATATAACTCACTTATAACATATATGTTACATACCTATAACCTATATTTTATCTACTTTTTACCACCATTTATTTTGTATATTAATTACATACAATATATATATGATATATGTTTAACACTTTAAGTGATAAACGCTCAATACATGGGACATGCTAATATAATTAATCCGCAAAATGTTCTTTATTAAAAACAGAGTTTGTGAAATCACTATCTGATATAGGTTTAAGTAGTTTCTAGTTGTCTGAACAATTAGATAATTATAATCAAAAGAAACATATAACTTATATATTTTCTACCTATATAATATATATTTAAGCTTCTAATAACCACATTATTTATATATATCTTATATATTTAGAACCCTTTTTATAATTATTTTTCACACTTATATTAATCATATTTTATTTATATATAACATATGTATGTGTCTATGTTTTTCATATTTTAGTGCTTGGTTTATATTTTTTAATGCGGCACAAAGGTTGTTTTTATAGGTTTATTTGAGCTTGAAGGGCCAAGATTAGTTAATAACATTCTTACTAAAGCTGTTATTGTGTTTATAATCTGTCTTTTTCGGATATAAAAAAGTTAATATTAAATATTTTTACCTTTACAACTTAAACCATTTAAGACATCATCTACTTGAACCTAGTTTTATATTATGATAAAAACAAAAGAAGGAAAGCAAACAAAAAGCCTGTATATACTTAATTTATCTGGAATAGCGAGGTATTCACCAATAATAAACATTTGGTTGTAAGGTGTGTTTTTCAAAGTTAATTGAGTGTTGAAGTGGGTAAAAAAAAGGGATGAACCCAAGGCAAACTTAACATCCGCCAAAGAGCACATACCCATATTGCTAATTGTATTGTGCTATAAAACGTCCGGAATGTCAAGTTTTGTCTGATGGTTAGTCAGAATAACTAAAAAGTAGGACAAAATAGCAATGACAACAATAATAGTACAACCGATTGATTTTACAGGTTTTTTAGGCACCTCAGTCACAAAACTCCTCATAAACCGTTTAGAGTACTGGTTTAGGGGTAAAAAAAAGAACCATTTCTTTAAATTTCTATGTCCTTGTGATCACACTTTGTATAGGAAAGGGGACTCTTGGACCGAAGAACTTGGTATATCTCGACAAACTTTCAAAAGACATTTTGACCGTATAGGGACCCGTTGGGAAAGTAAGTCTGCTTTTAACAAGGCTGAAGACCCTTTTTTGGGAAAACCATATGCTTGTTACTATGATCGAAAGGAGAACATAACACGGTACTTTAAGAACTCAAGTATTTCTCTAAAGGCTTTTTCTGGAAGCATTTTGTCTAGGTCAGCCCACAAGGAAGAAAAAGAGGTGGTGCAGCGGCAAGCAGACAAAAAGATTGAAAAACGAAAGGCTTTCAAACCTAGTACCTTAAATGGTCAGTCTAGAGGGACCAAAATGGCTAGTCCTTTATATACACATAAAACAACAGATAAATCTAAATATTTATCTTCTAATACTCTAGGAACCTCGTTATCAGTTGAAGAAGAAAAAATAACTAAAGAAATTCAAGAAGTTTGGAAAAAGGAGGTAGGAGGACGTACCTACACGTCTCAAACATTTCTTAAGAAGCTCTACAAGGCCTTCAAAACTCTTTTTAAAGGTTCTTTAGAAGCTTGGAAGTCTTATTGTCGAAAGATAGCTTCATCAAAGTTTCTTATGGGGGAGGTTTCTAGTTTTAAAGCTTGGATCTCATGGGCTATACGGGAAGAAACCTATGAAAAGCTTGAAGCAGGGGAATATACCCTTGGTGATCGTGTCTCAGAGCAAGAGGAAAGAGAAAAAACATCTAAAATGCGGAATGATCTGGATGGCTATGTGGCTCAGAAACTAGGGAAAAATCTTGAATTTCATAAAAACTTGAGAAAGAGAGTGGGGGATGCAACTTATGCAGCCTGGTTTAAGGATTTAAAACTCAATTTATATGGAGAGAAAGAAAAACAAGCTGAGATCCAAGCAAGTAGTACTTTTTCAGCAAGCTATATTAGACAGAACTTCTCTGAGGTTTTGGAAGAAATAATCTGTCCTTTGTTGGGAGCAAACAAGCCTTATAATATAAGGGCTATCTGAGTATGGTTCTACGATAAAAATCGTGATAGTAAGGATATACCTCTGATACTTGAAGTTTTTGAATTATTGGACTAACCGTCTTGTGTCTATTTTCATTTTGGGTAAAAGGGGGTAGCATGCTTTGGTTATAGAGAAGATTTGTTTGGTAGATTGGTAGGCGTATTTGCTGTGAATATTTTGAGGAAGTTTTTTGGGCGTAGCTTATTTATGCTGTTATTAGCCTGGGGGCTTTGGTTTCCTTCTGTTAGCGTGAAGGCATCATTGGACGGTCTTGAAGAACCCGATCAGCCATCTGGTTGTTTATCTTCTGTTAAAAAATCGGTCACGAAAGCTTTCAAGGGAGCAGATAAAGAGCAGGGACTGGAACTTGTTGTTTCAGAAGCCTCTACTTCGTCTGCGTCTCCGTCCATCAGACCCCGACGTTCAGTGTTTTTGAGAAGGTTCGGGCTGGCAAAACCTAAAGTGCCGCGTGATCGTCCAGGAAGCACAATTCCTTCTTTTGCAACAGAGCTTGTAGAGTTTGATATTGAACGCAGCCGTTCTGAAGAAAAACAAAAAGAAGATGCTACCATAGCGTTTCCACCGTGGCTTCTTGCTGATGATGATATGCTGGCACAGTGTAAACTGACCCGTTCTGATCGCGATGCCCTTTATAAGATATGGAGTACAGAAGTTTCCTGGAAAGGGTATTTACGGTGGGCAGTTTTTGACACATTGTTCCAAAAGACTTTGTATAAGATAGGTCTTGATGTTGAAGGTATCCACCTTATTGATGCCATAAAATCTCATCGATTAACACCTACTAAGTGGATGTTTGGAAAATCTGTTCATCTAGCTTCAGGTCGAACGAGGAAGCGTGTCTTTTTTATAGAGGGCCTTCGTCAGGGTATGGAATTTGTTGTTTTTCGAGGTCTTCATACAGCTCTTTCTCTTATGATTGGTTATGGTGTCTACGAACAAACACGGCCTAGGCCCCCTTGCGGTGGAGGTCTACATCACCCTAACGCTTTTGCCGTTTTGGAAGATGTGTTTGATAGGTCAGAGCAAAATGTCATAAGAGACGCTCTGCATAACTTGACACAAGGAGTATACGGTCCTGCGCCTGCTTACATTGCCCTTCTATCACCTTTTGCGTGGGGTTTTGTTAAGGGAAGCGTGGGGTGGATGCAGGCCAATGCGTCGCCTGAAAAGTTGGAAGACGTTTTAAATGGTGCACGGCAACTTCCTACAAACGCCTGGATGGATTATGGTCGATGGATTTTACCCTTTCATCCCCTGGATTGGCGTTCAAACCTTTTGGAGAAGCATTTTTTATGGAGTGGGGATGTTAGTGCTGACACTCTTGCCCAGATCTATACCTTGTTTGAGAGCTTAGTCCAACAGCACAGAGGATATACACGGTTACAAGGTTTGCAATTTCTAGCTCATGTTGTTTATAGCCTTAATCTTTCAGATCTTCAGCCTGCCATTGAGGCATTCCATAATCCAGAGATGCCATTGTCTTCTGATGATTATGAAAAGCTGCGTCTTCGTTTAAAGTTTAAGGCTATGGCCTACCAGACACTTCTGCATGAAGCTTTGAAGCATGAAGTTCATCCAGACTCACGAAATAAGAAGTATTTTTCGGCAAAAGCTCTGGAAGATGGTATTGATCAACTCTACAGTCGTTATTTGTTGTGGACTGTGGGACTTGGGATTTCATGGAGAACGGCTTTTATGGCTTCTTCTTTTAAAGCCTCTAAGATGGCGATCCAAATACTTCTTATTCAAAACTTTGTGGAAGCTCTACTTAAAAACCTTAAGTGCCCAGCGGAAGAAATTACGGCGGCGGGCGTTCCGAAGGATTACCAGCAAGGATTTACTTTGTCTTGTATGGAAAGTTTGTTTGAGTGGTTTAATATTGTTCCAGGTCAGTCACCAGATCATCTTGTAAAAGGTCTAGGAGAAATTGAAATAGACACTTGCTCTATTAAGTTGAATCTATACAACAAGGGTTTGCCAGGCGATAAAGTTGTCGAGATTTTGCGAGGCTTTAAAGATAATCAATTTAACGTCTATGAACTTAATATTTCCTTAAACGCCGTGAATGATCCACAAGAGTTGCGAGCGTTGTTTCCCTTGATTGAGGGTGTTGTACAGCTTGACCTTTTCCACAATGGTATAGGCGTTAAAACTTCTGATAGTGTTAGGGCTTTTGGGGAGGGGCTACCCCTGCTGACAGCGCTTCAAGCGTTGGATCTGTCGCATAATGCGATAGATACGGCCTTTGGTGAGGACACAGAGGTGTTTGCCAAGGGTCTTGCGCGTGTGACCACTCTCACCGCTCTTAATCTTACAAGCAACCAATTTGGCAACGCAAACTCTAGAGGGACGGTGGCTCTGGGACAAGCCCTAGGATCACTGATAAACCTGAAGGATCTTCGTCTTTCCTCTAACTCAATAGGATATACGGATGATGTGGGTATGGTGGCCTTGGCCCGAGGTATTGGAAAGCTATCGTCTTTGCAAACGCTCCATCTGGGAGGCAATCAGATTGGTTCCACAGGCGAAGAAGTCGTTATGGCCCTTGGGGAAGCTCTCCCTGCTTTGCAGGCTCTTACGGATCTTGATGTATCGCAGAATTTCTTGGGACAAGTAGGCTCGGCCGGCACTGTTGCCTTTGTGCAAGGGATTGGTCATTTACGCCAGCTTAGAAAACTGGTTTTATCCAATTCTGTTATTGACTTCACAGATGCTCAGGGTGGGATAGCGTTGGCCCAGCAGTTTAAAAATTGGGGATCTTTAACGTCCCTAGATGTATCACGGAATTTTATTGGAGAGTTTCAAGAGGGCGTTGCTGTGGTGGCTATAGGTGAAAATCTTCCTCAGTTGACGTCTTTGGTTAGTATAGATCTTTCCAGAAATGTGATTGGGTATGCTTCGAACCCAACATCTGTAATAGAAGCTTTGGCCAAAGGGCTTTCCTCCCTGCCTACCTTGGAAGGGTGCACAGTGCTGCCGCAGCCTTTTTTTTCAGAGCTGCAACAGTTGCTTTTGCAAGATATAGCGCCCAGGTGTGGTCAAAATCCCTCCGACGCCCAGTATTTTATTGTTCAAGATCAGGTCACCGCATGGTGTCAAACCCTTCAGAAAACGATCACCCATATTGAGGCGCAGGGGTTTCTGTTGGAGACAGGTAGCAGCGAGGCTCATAAAATTTTTATGGAATGTATGGTGGGTTTGCCCCAACTTCAACGTTTGGATTTGTCAGGAAACAACTTGGGAGATGTGGCGGAAAGCTCTCAAAGTTCAGGCAATCGGGCACATATTACTCTTATGGCGCCGTATTTTAAGCAGCTCACAGCGCTCACGTCCTTGAATTTATCTAATAATAAGATAGGCGATGATTTGTCAGAAAAAGTAAACGTCGAGTCCATTGAGGCGCTGGCGGAGGGTCTTGCACCTGTGACGTCTCTGAAAGATCTTGATATTTCTTATAATAGCATTGGGTATTCTAGCCAAAATAGCACGTTTTCCTTGGCACGGGCGATTGAGTCTATGGGTAACTTGCGTTCCCTAAATCTTAGAGATAATTGGCTGGGTAACGAGGGGGAAGAGGGTTTTGTTGCGCTAGCCAGGGCTATAAAAAGAAATCCGCGCCTTGAGTTTATCAATCTTATAGCTAATCAAATCGGGAAGCATGGCGATGAAGGTGTCCTTGCTTTAGCGGAGGCTATCCCGCACTTGAAGCATCTTTCTGTCTTTGAAGTTTCCTTGAATTCGATTGGTTCAGCGGGTCCTGAAGGGCCGCGGGCCTTGTTTCAATCGCTTGAAAGGCTCTACGGAGAGCACCATCAACTACCCTATCTATTCTTACAGCATTGTTTGGACCTACGTGGTATTAAGAGCCTTGAGGCACAGCAAACGGAGAAATATCTTAAATATCTTCAAAATGTTACATCCAATGAATGCGCTCCGTGTAAAGAGAGAACGTTAACAATAGGCTGTGGTGTTCCCGATTTTAAGACGGGTGATAATATTAACCAGCTCATTACCAGCGAGCCAGATTATGAGATTTGTCGATGTCTTGCTTCTAGTACGTATGAGCCGGTTCAGGCTTCTTCGTCTTTGCGTCTATCTGGTCCTTTTTGGATGGAGCCAGTGAAAGCTGTATGGCGTTGGGGTAGGTCTTTGAAAGAGTCTACTTTTGAGAAAGCAGACCAGATGTGGGAGGGCCTAACGAACAAAATCGCTGCCTATGCGTCTGAGGTTGTTGCTGCCACGCCGCATTATCATACGCCAGGATTATGGGTTTATGATGAGGAAGGCGAGATTGTAGGTACAACAGAGGGCTTGGGTATGCGAACGTTGGATGACGGTGTGAATCTTGACCGACAAGGGCGCCTATCAGGCCACCTGGCAAGTCATCTAGAAAGTCAATCTGTGTGTCTTATTCCACCAGTTAACTTTGGCGGTGTAGCCTCGAGCGCCCCTGTTCCTCTTATTTCTGGTGGTGGTTTCTGATGGGTGGCGTTGAGTGGTCGTGTCGTTGTTCTTTTCCTTTTTAGATAAAGGGAGTAGTCTGTTTCGGTTATAGAGAGTTTTATTTG
>CAZQLR010000037.1:5577-9195 GCA_964594205.1 uncultured Alphaproteobacteria bacterium | reverse complement strand
ACAGATCGAGGTCCAGATTGGGCTCTAGGCGTCGGCAAGGGTTTCGTCACCATCGCATCATCACTGTACGCTCCATATTGCGGAGAATAACCAGCACCATAACCACGCGTTTCAACAGGCGTCGCGCGTACCTTAGCTTTATGGGCTTCATCAGGTAATTTTTCTTGGTTGCGCCTGGGTGGTAACTCTTGGTCTTTCATACGAACCAAATTAACAACTTTTTTAACGCCAGAGGTTGACCTTATGATATCAAGCACCTCGTCTAACTCTTCCTGGCTCTGAGCCACACCCATCAGGTAAACAACATCATCAGTGGTATGAACTAAATAGTTAGCAGATCGTAAATCACTGGTCAAAAGTAACTCTGCTCTTATTTTCCCCGATATCCATGCATCACTTGAAGCATCACCCAAACCTTGCTCTTCCCCCAGCTGAAGCTCATTAAACACATGGCGCACATCTTTTGTCGAATCCACGATTTTGACAATTTCGTTCTCATCCTTTTGGGTTGGCACATACCCTGTCAGTAAAACATTGCCTTCATAAACATTGATATCTATGCGGTTATAAAGATCTAAGCTGTGATCCATCAACAACCGCTTTATTAAAATTTTCAAGTTCTGATCGCTAAGAGCACCATCCAAACCCTGATCTTGGGCCGCCATGCCCATCGCTGTGGTCCCGCCAACAAAAATCAATGGTGCACACGCTTGCAAAAAGTAAGTAGAAGAAAGAATAAGGGCCATAATAAGGCTGCGTTTAAGGAAATATTTTTTCATCGTCTTTAAAATTCCACCATGCTATCCCATGCGTTTTTCAAATGCTGTGGCCATCTTAGAGGCTGTAGTATGACAACATCAAACCGACTTGCCAAGTTTTCAAATTTTTTATGACGCTGAAGGTAACATTCCATGGCTCTAATAATGCGTTTTCTTTGCTTAAACTTCACAGCCTCAACGCCCTGAGCATACGTAGGTCTATGTTTTACTTCAACGGCTACTATAGTGTTACCTTTCTTCACGATCAAATCAATTTCCCCAACAGGCGTTCTATAACGCCACGACAATATTTTATAACCTTTAACCCATAAATATACCATGGCAAAAAGCTCTGACCATTTTCCTTGGTTGTAAGCTTTGCGCCGTTTTGTTACTTCATGCTTTCTTTTGCGAACCACAACCAAAAAATACCCTGAACTTTCACGCGAGAACCCATCGTCACCACTAGTGTATCACTTGATTCAACAAGCGACTACTAAGGACTCTTCAACCGTCACCATAGGCACAAAATAACTAGCCCCATTTGGTGAAAATACCACATTTTTTTGTTGTTATTAGCCGTGTTGTCGTATAACCATAAGGGTATGGGGTTATCCAACTCAACCCCGTATATAATTACTGTGCTACGGTAGATGTCAAATTTTGCTGATAAAGTTTCTCTGAAAAAATGGCTTAAATCCATGGGTGTAGAGGGTCCTGACCTCGGTGATACGCCAACCAATTGGCACGATCTGGCTAAACGAGCTGAAGAGCTCACCCCACAAACGGATGTAACAAGGCCCCAGAAAAAACTTTCTTCTCCTGTGCAGAAACCTCATGTAACAAGTAAAACAACGCATCCTACAGCTTCCCAACCACCTAGCAATATAATGTCTCCCCCATTAAAACCAGAGCTTCTAAACCCAAAGGTTCAACAAGCAACAGCTCGTCAACTAGCAAGTTCAGCCTCTACATTAGAAGAACTGAGAAAGCTCATGGTCAGTTTTGAAGGATGTGCCTTGAAACAAACAGCTCTCAACACAGTATTTGGCGATGGTAACCCTCAAGCCGATCTTATGCTTGTGGGTGAAGCTCCAGGTGCCGACGAGGATAGACAAGGCAAACCCTTTGTTGGTATGAGCGGGCAGCTTCTGTCAAAAGCATTACAAACTATCGGCATAAAGGACAGACAAGATTATTACATCACCAACATGATCCCTTGGCGCCCACCCGGCAACCGGCAGCCCAGCTCAACTGAGCTTGCAGCATGCTTACCCTTCGTACAAAAACACATAGAACTCGTCCAACCCAAAGTTCTGGCTTTTGTCGGTGGTGTTTCAGCCAAAACACTTTTGGATACCACCATGGGGATAACAAAAATGCGGGGACAGACCATGTACTATACGTGTCCTCTTACAAACGTACAGACAAGGGCTATAGCCTTATACCATCCAGCATATTTGCTACGCTCCCCTTCAAAAAAAGAGATTTTTTGGCACGACCTGCTGACACTCAAATCATTATTAGCTACACTGTAAAAAAACTCAAAGGAACGCTACACCCTATGCACTTATCTCAGCTAACAGAAATAGCCTTGGTTTTAGTAGTGGCACTTCTGGGTGGTATAGGTTTGACCCGCCTAAAACAACCAGCTGTTCTAGGCTATCTAATGGCAGGCTTTGTGTTGGGGCCCTCCGTTCTTTCTGTTTACGAAAATCAATCTGCTGTTGAGGTACTCGCAGAACTGGGTGTTTTAATGCTCCTTTTTCTTGTAGGGCTTGAACTCGATCTAAAGACTTTTAAAACAAAATGGAAAATAACCCTGGGTAGCGTTCTGCTCCAGATCGTTATCAGCGTTGTGGCTATGTCTGTTGTGCGTCTTTTCTTTGATTGGTCTCATGAAAAAGCTGTTCTTTTTGGCTTTGTTATTGCTTTAAGTTCCACAGCCGTTTCCATAAAAATGCTGGAAGAAACTGGTGAGCTAAAAACCGACACCGGAAAACTTGCCATCGGCGTTCTTATTGCCCAAGACATCGCCTTTATACCCATGGTTTTATGCCTTCGATCCTTTGAAGCCACCAATATCCAAGGCTTAGAAAGTGTTTTAGCAGGCATGCGTGTATTTCTCTCTTTACTACTACTGGGTGGACTTGTTTGGTATCTTGCTCGCCGGGAAGAAAACTTCAGTATCCCTTTGATGAGAATTTTAAAGGTTTCAGGTGACCTTGCTCCCCTATCAGGCATGGCTTTTTGTTTCGGTTTAGCTGCGCTAGCTGGTGTTCTTGGTTTGAGCGCAGCCTATGGTGCTTTTGTAGCTGGTCTTCTGCTGGGCAACAGCACCTTGCAAGATAAAATCATAAAAAACACCCACCCTATACAAAGCGTCCTTCTAATGGTGTTTTTCGTATCTATCGGTCTTATGCTTGACGTAACCTTTATCTGGCAAAACTTTGGTAAAGTTTTTATTCTTCTGATGCTCATGACTTTCTTTAAAACGCTCCTCAACATTTCTATTTTCCACCTGTTTAAAATCAGCTGGCATCAGGCTTTCTTGTGCGGTGTCATGCTGGCCCAAATGGGTGAACTTTCTTTCCTTTTAACAACCCTTGGTACAGATAGCGGCATTATTGACCTTGAAGGCAAGCAATTGGTCGTAACACTAACTGCTCTTTCCTTGGCTTTCAGCCCTATCTGGATGACGACCGTACGACGGCTCAAGGAAGTACCGCACGCATACAGGCGGAGAAGACTATCTTTACGTGAAGCTATTGACCACGTATACGGCCCAGAAATGACAAGAGTACGGGAATCCTATGAGATTGTTAAAGACCACTTATCAAAACCTGTAGTGACCGAAAAG
>CAZQLR010000037.1:0-5477 GCA_964594205.1 uncultured Alphaproteobacteria bacterium | reverse complement strand
TGGGCTGGCCCTGTTGTAGCCGGGGCTGCTTTTATTCACCCATCTTTTTATGAAAAACTTGCAAACCTTGACATTAATGACTCAAAAAAACTTACAGCTAAAAAACGTCAAGCTATATACAATATAATTTTTGACCTCAGAGATCCCCACAATGGTTTTGACATTGCTTTTGGCATAGCCTCCGTTGAAGAAATTGACACCTTAAATATACGAAAAGCAACCCACCTAGCTATGACCAGGGCGGCCGCCAACATCAAACCAACTTATGATCACATCTTCGTAGACGGCAATCACAGCCCCACCTTCAAGTGCCCAACCACTTGTATTATAAAAGGTGACCAAAAATTAATCCCCATCGCGCTGGGCTCCATCGTAGCCAAAGTAACCCGTGATAACCTAATGAACAAACTACACGAAGAATACCCTTTGTACGGGTGGTCCAATAACGCAGGGTACGGTACACGAGAACATCAAAAAGCTTTAAAAGCTCATGGCATCACACCACACCACCGTACCAGCTACGCCCCCATACGTGCCTTGTTATAATAACAAAAAGACCTTCTATTCTACCTGCGGATGTTCAGTCTAAGCTCATTTGCCTTATAAAGGCTTATTACTCTTCACTTTCCGAAGAAGAGGGCCTATCCATCTTGTCCAAGACAATCCCCGCTTTTTCCAAGATCTCTTTTTCTAGCTCAGCCGCCAAAGCCGGATTATCCGCTAAATACTTCTTGGCATTTTCTCTACCTTGACCTATACGTTCACCTTTGGCAGAAAACCAAGCACCAGCCTTTTCGACAATCTCAGCCTTCACACCCAAGTCTATAATCTCACCAAGTTTTGAAATACCCTTACCATACATAATGTCAAACTCGACAACCTTAAACGGCGGCGCCACTTTATTCTTTACCACCTTCGCCCGCGTTTGGTTACCAACGACTTCATCTTTTTCTTTTATAGATCCAATACGACGAATGTCTATGCGCACAGAAGCATAAAATTTCAACGCATTACCACCTGTCGTTGTTTCTGGGCTCCCAAACATAACACCGATCTTGTGACGAATCTGGTTGATAAAAATAACCGTCGTCCGGCTCCTGGAAATAGAACTTGTAAGCTTACGCAAAGCTTGGCTCATTAATCTTGCCTGCAAGCCCATATGGGAATCACCCATCTCACCTTCTAGTTCTGCTTTTGGTACCAGAGCAGCTACACTATCCACCACCAAAACATCTAAGGCACCAGATCGCACCAAGGTGTCTGTTATTTCCAAGGCTTGTTCACCTGCATCAGGCTGAGAAATTAAGAGATCATCTACGTTAACCCCTAATTTCCTGGCATAATACGGATCCAAAGCATGTTCAGCATCAACAAAAGCGCAAGTCCCTCCTGCCTTTTGAGCTTCAGCCACAATGTGCAGGGCCAAGGTAGTTTTACCTGAACTTTCCGGTCCAAAAACTTCCACAATACGGCCACGTGGCACACCACCAATACCCAAAGCCATATCCAACCCCAGTGAACCTGTTGGTATAGCTTCAATATTCAAGGCCTCTTGTTCACCCATTTTCATAATGGAGCCTTTACCGAAAGATCGTTCAATTTGACTAAGGGCAGCAGAGAGAGCTTTTTCTTTATCGAGCATGAAAATACCTTGAGTTTATAAGTTATAGTGCCCGTAGGCACACGGCCTGAGTATAGTGCAGCACCTTTAAGATCTCAAGACCAATATAACACGAAAGCTCTATTGACGCGCTAACCAGCACTAATGTACCATTACATCCACGATAAACAAGGAAATATACGCATCATGAAAACTAAGTTGCTACTTGCTTTCGTAGTCTCCATCTTGGGGGTATCCATCTCTCTTCTCTCCCAAGCTAAAGAACACTTCGGCTTTCTCACACTAAGCCATAAAAAAAACTTAGGTGACTATTCCGTATATGGAGATACTAATTTTACGGATGTAACGCTTGATAGTTTGAAATCTTTTGGACCTGCCAATCTCACTTCCACTCAGATTGCCGGTAATCTGAAAGTTTTTGGCCCACTATCCTACGAAGGCTTAAGCGTAGACGGCATCGCAAACATCATAGGTAATGCAAAAGGGAAGGTTGGAAAATTTGCTCAACTTTCCGCCGTTGGTAGCCTAGATATACAAGCAACCACCATTGACGGCGATACCTTTGTAACAGGCTCCTTGAAAGCTAAAGATTCGCAACTAGCCAATATTAGTATAACAGCAAACACCATAGAGCTTTCCGGCACAACCGTACAAAACATCCTCATAAGAAAGAATGAACAGGTAACTTTGTCAGGCAACTTTGAGGATGATAACAATACAAGCCATACGATCAAAAAACATAAACATCAACGCCTTGTCCTAAAAAATGGCAGCATCGTAACAGGCGATATAGCCTTTGAATCAGGTAAAGGCATTATAGAGAAAGATAAATCTTCCCTTATCAAAGGAAAAGTTGTAGGCCTAGATACCGAACCTTTAACGGCCCAAGACAAAACTATCATCCAAAAAATTGTTGCGGCTATAAAAAAAATCTTAGAATAGATTTACAAAACAGGCGCCTATTGGCGACTATAGGGCTTGACCAGAGTTAATCACCGCTTTAGTCTATGGAAACTAAAGGATGAGAAACATTATGACTAGTCTTAACTCTAATGGGTACACCTCCCCCATGAATATGCTTGTGCCTGTTGTTGTAGAGCAAACTGGCCGTGGGGAGCGCTCTTATGATATATATTCCCGGCTTTTACGTGAACGTATTATTTTCCTAACAGGCCAAATCGATGACCACGTGGCCAGCCTTATCAGTGCACAGCTCCTTTTCTTAGAGGCTGAAAACCCTGAACGTGATATTTACATGTATATTAACTCCCCTGGTGGCGTGGCAACAGCAGGCCTTGCTATTATGGATACAATGAACTACATAAGGTGCGATGTAGCGACCCTTTGCGTAGGGCAAGCCTGCTCAGCAGGTTCCTTACTTTTAACGACGGGAGCTAAAGGTAAGCGCTGTTGTCTGCCCAATGCTCGCGTTATGATCCACCAGCCCCTAGGCGGCGCTCAAGGACAAGCTACAGATATTGAAATTCAAGCTCGCGAGATCCTTGCTCTGAAAGAAAGCTTACATAACATCTATGCCGAAACTACTGGCAAGAGTATATCTGTCATCAGAGACGCCATGGAACGCGACAACTTCATGCGCCCAGAAGATGCCTTAAAATTTGGCTTGATTGATAAGATTGTCGATAAGCGTGAACTCCCCAAGAAAAATAAGAAAGTTTAAAATATGAGTCGAACGGAAGACGACAACGATAAAGGAACACTTTATTGTTCTTTCTGTGGCAAAAGCCAACACGAAGTCAAAAAGCTCATCGCCGGCCCCACAGTTTTTATTTGCGATGAATGTGTCGAGCTATGCAATGACATTATCCGAGAAGAAGCCAAGTCAGCAGCCCTCCACGATGGAAGCGGTTTCCCTTCGCCGCAGGAAATATGCAATATCTTGGATGAATATGTCATTGATCAGCAAAAAGCCAAGCGCGTTTTGTCTGTGGCAGTTTATAACCACTATAAACGGCTTGCCCATGACCCTAAGCAAGAAAACGTTGAGCTAGCCAAATCCAATATCTTGCTTATAGGCCCCACAGGATGCGGTAAAACCTTATTGGCTCAAACGTTGGCACGCATTTTGGACGTGCCTTTCACTATGGCCGACGCTACCACATTGACCGAAGCAGGTTACGTAGGTGAAGATGTGGAAAACATCATTCTGAAGCTTCTCCAGGCCGCTGATTACAACGTAGAACAAGCTCAACGCGGTATCGTGTATATTGACGAGGTGGATAAAATCTCTAGGAAAGCAGATAACCCTTCTATTACCCGAGACGTATCCGGAGAAGGCGTTCAGCAAGCCCTTCTTAAAATAATGGAAGGCACGGTTGCCTCTGTGCCACCACAGGGCGGACGTAAACATCCTCAGCAAGAATTTCTGCAAATTGATACCACCAATATTTTGTTCATTTGTGGTGGTGCTTTTGCCGGTTTGGACAAAATTATTGCAGGGCGCGGACGTGGGACATCCATAGGTTTTGGTGCTGATGTCAAAAGTACTGAAGACCGCTCCATCGGTGAACTTTTTAAAGAAGTAGAACCCGAAGATCTTCTAAAATACGGCCTCATACCAGAATTTATAGGGCGTCTACCTGTCATTGCCACATTGGGTGACCTAAGTGAAGAAGCGCTGATAGAAATCTTGACACAACCCAAAAATGCTCTTGTTCGCCAATACACACGGCTGTTTGAGATGGAAAACGTCGACTTAGAGTTCTCTAAAGAAGCTCTTGTCGCCATCGCTCAAAAAGCCATAAAACGAAAGACCGGTGCCCGTGGCTTGCGTTCCATCATGGAAGACCTTTTACTAGACGTCATGTACGAAATACCATCCAATGATGATCTTAAAAAAATCACTATTGGTAAAGATGTCGTTGTAGGCACAGGGCAGCCAGTTTATGAGTACAGCAAAAAAAAGAAAGCTAAGCCTAAGCCTCTTCAGAAACAGAAAAAAAGGGCCTAGCACAACACCGTTGATGGTTGTTAAATTGCCAATTAAACCCTAGGCACACGGCCTCTTAGCAGGTAGGCATTTAGGGGCCATAAAAAATTTGACATCATCACTAAAAGAGTATAGAAATCTACTGTATGTTTTCCCAATAATGGGCACGCAGGTGGTTTCTCCGGGATTCTTCCTGTAAGTTAAGCGTTATAAACACATAAGATTTAGGCAAGGTATATGACGAACCGCGTAAATGCTAAATACAAGATCAACCGCCGTTTGGGTGTAAACCTTTGGGGACGTCCTCGTAGCCCCTTCAACAGGCGCGAATATGGCCCAGGTCAGCACGGTGCACGCCGCAAAAAGCTCTCTGACTACGGCATCCAGCTTATGGCTAAACAGAAGCTAAAAGGCTATTACGGTAACATTTCAGAAAAGCAATTCCGCCGCTTATACGCAGAAGCTGTACGACGGAAGGGTGACACAGCGCAGCATCTTATTGGCTTGCTTGAATGTCGCCTTGATGCCGTTGTTTATCGTATGAATGTTGTGCCAACACCATTCTCTGCACGCCAGTTTGTTAACCACGGTCACATATTGGTCAACGGCCGTCGTGTGAATATTCCTTCTTATCAGGTAAAAGTTGGCGACGTGATTGAAGTCAGGGAACGCTCCCGCGAAATTCCTATGGTTCTTGCGACCATGCAATCCCCAGAACGCGAAGTACCTGATTACGTAGAAGTTGACGACAAAGGGTACAAAGCTACCTTTAAGCGCGTACCTGAACTCAACGACGTACCTTATCCTATACGGATGGAACCAAACTTAGTTGTGGAGTTCTATTCCAGGTAACACATTACTACCCTTCAAAATCCCAAAAAGGAGCTCTACGCTCCTTTTTTTGTG
>CAZQLR010000036.1:0-9204 GCA_964594205.1 uncultured Alphaproteobacteria bacterium | reverse complement strand
CTAGAATGTCACCTCTCAGGCTTTCACATGTTGGCAACCATTTTGACGGGCTCATATTCAGGTGCCTTCAATACTTCTAGGTATTCAGCAAGGTGAGCTGCCAGCTCTCCTAACTGTTCCCGGAAAAAATGATCAGCTTTCTCGATAATCCGAAAATCTATATATAGCCCTCGTTGCGTCGATAGTCTTTCCGCCAACTGTTGAACATGGCTAAGGGCTACAATCTCATCACGTCCACCATGTACAATCATACCGGAAACAGGACACGGAGCCAAAAAACTGAAATCATACTTGTTAGCAGGCGGCGCAATAGAAACAAAACCCTGAATTTCCGGCCTACGCATCAGAAGCTGCATAGCGATCCAGGCACCAAAAGAAAACCCCGCAACAAAATAAGATCGTGCGTGGGGAAACTTATTTTGCAACCAATCCATCATTGATGCAGCATCAGCTAATTCGCCTTCACCCTCACCATACACGCCTTCAGATTGCCCTACACCTCTAAAATTAAAGCGCATAACGTTAAAACCTTTTTCAGCGAACATCTTATAGGTCAGATACGTTACCTTGTTATTCATATTTCCACCATGAAGAGGATGAGGGTGCAAAACCAAGGCAACAGGCGCTGTTGGATCAGCAACTTGATGAAAGCGTGCTTCAATTCTTCCCTCAGGACCATTTATTAAGATTTCTGGCATACTATGACCTTTTTAAAGTTGACAAAAATAGTAAAGTACGTAACCATTAGCCCACGGTCGCGGTGCCTGCTTATCTGGTTATTAGATAGAGCAAAGGTGGGCCAGGAAGAATCTTCACGGTTTATTAATGCCAAATTTATACCATAAAGGGAAGTATTTTTTATGAATTTAAGTACTAAGGGGCGTTACGGCGTGATGGCCATGATAGACATGGCCTCTAAGGGTGAAGAAGCCGTAGTCCCGCTTTCCTCTATTTCTCAAAACCAACAACTTCCTATTACCTACCTAGAACAACTTTTTAACAAGCTCCGTCGAAGAGGTCTTGTTGAAAGCGTCCGAGGAGCTGGAGGCGGGTATAAGCTAGCAAAACCTGCATCTGATATTACCATTGCCTGCATCATGTTGGCCGTTGGTGAAACATTTAAAACAACACGCTGTGCAGGCGATAATGCAAAAGGCTGCATGGATAAGGGGTTGTCTCGATGCAAGACGCATGACTTATGGGTTGAGCTCGGGAAAGTAATAAACTTCTACCTAAGTTCAGTCACATTGGAAGACGTTATCAATAAACGTGCCTGCAGTTTAACTTCTTCGTTCGTCGTTCCATTGCCTAGTCAGAAGGATCAGGAAACAGCCCTATGTCAATAGAAACAAGTATTTATTTGGATTGCAATGCGTCTGCTCCCTTGCTTCAAACTGTAAGTGACTTTGTACGTGAAAATTTACATCACCATGGGAATCCTTCGTCACAACACTCTTTTGGGCGTAAACTCAAAGGAATGATAGAAAACGCACGCTTAAAAATAGCATCTTTCTTTGGTGCTCAACCTCAAGAAGTTTTTTTTACCAGCACGGCAACAGAATCTAACGCACTAGCACTTTTAGGTTTACCTGCAAAGCATTACATTGTCAGCGCCGTTGAGCACAGCTCAGTTTTAGACAATATCCATAATTTCCATCCCAAAAACCATACAATCGTTCCTGTTGATCATGATGGCCTGATTAATCTTCAAGCCTTAGAAACCGCTCTAAAAACTGCTCCTTCTCCCTGCCTCCTCTCAATCATGATCGCCAACAACGAAACCGGCGCCTTGCAGCCCATGGAGACAATTATACAGTTGGCCAAGCAATACGGCGCATGGGTACATACTGATGCAGTGCAAGCAGCAGGCAAGGTACCCCTGAATTTTCACGATCTTCA
Source organism: uncultured Alphaproteobacteria bacterium (assembly GCA_964594205.1). Lineage (GTDB taxonomy): Bacteria > Pseudomonadota > Alphaproteobacteria > 16-39-46 > JAJRRM01 > CAZQLR01. Next base: position 7,305 of record CAZQLR010000036.1, on the reverse strand, counting down.
AGTCGATACTATGGCTTTTTGCAGTCACAAGCTGGGTAGTCTACCTGGCGTTGGTGTGCTTATTATGAAAAACAACCTCCCTTTTTCACCACTGTATACAGGTGGAGGGCATGAACGTGGTGTACGCCATGGAACAGAGAATGCACTAGCTATAGCGGCTTTAGGTAAAGCCGTTGATTATTTAAACACCCACAATAACTTGTCTAGCTTTGAAAAAAAACGTTCCCTGCGCAACACCATGGAAGAAGAGCTTTTCAAACAAGTACCAGACCTTATTATTCCTTCAAAACAGGTCCACCGTTTACCCAATACTTCTTGCCTTTGCATGCCAAGTGTCCACAATTCTCTGCAAATGATGAATTTTGATCTCGCTGGTATTGCTGTCAGCACAGGATCAGCGTGCTCATCTGGCAAAGTGAAGGCATCCCATGTTCTTTTAGCTATGGGATACAGCGAAGAGATAGCAAAAACAGCCATTCGTGTGAGCATGACGCCCCATACAACCGAAAAAGATATGAGATCATTTGCCAATTGTTGGCTAAAGATTTATAAGCAACACGCACATAAGGCCTAACAAAAAACTATGACTACCACTGATCAAAAAGCCATTTACCTAGATTACCAAGCCACAACTCCTTGTGATCCTAGAGTCGTAGAAAAAATGCTACCTTTCTTTTACGAAAACTTTGGCAACCCTCATTCTCGCAACCATGCATATGGATGGCAAGCTGAAGCTGCCACTGAAATAGCACGAAACCAAATAGCCCAGCTTATTGGAGCCGACGCAAAAGAGATTGTGTTTACTTCGGGTGCGACAGAATCAAATAATCTTGCCATCAAAGGTATAGCTAAATTTTATGGTGATAAAAAACGCCACATTATCACATGTAATACCGAACACAAATGTGTGCTTGATACATGCCGCCACTTAGGCCTAGAAGGCTTTAATATCACCTATTTACCTGTAAAAAGTAATGGTCTTATTGACCTTGATCAACTTGAAGAAGCTATCACCGACGATACGATCCTTGTTTCCATTATGGCTGTCAATAATGAAATAGGCGTCATCCAGCCCATCAAAAAAATAGGCGCTTTATGCCGGAAGAACGGCGTTTTTTTTCATACAGATGCAGCCCAAGCCGCAGGCAAAATACATTTAGACGTAAAAGACATGTGTATTGATCTCCTTAGCCTTTCTTCTCATAAAATGTATGGTCCTAAAGGGATAGGTGCTTTGTTCGTCGGCCGGAAGCCCAGAGTCCGCCTGGTCCCTATAATCAATGGCGGTGGCCAAGAAAGGGGCATGCGCTCTGGAACTTTGTCGCCTGCATTATGTGTTGGGTTTGGTGAAGCATGCGCTCTGGCCATGAAGGAAATGAAAACAGAATCACAACGCCTCACTAATCTCAAAAACAGGTTTATTTCTATCATTAACAAGCAGCTGACCGATGTCTATCTCAACGGCGATGACGTTATGCGCGTCCCCGGGAATTTAAATCTGAGCTTTGCTTTCGTTGAAGGCGAAGGGTTAATGATGGGGATAAAAAACCTGGCGTTGTCATCTGGTTCTGCCTGTACGTCATCTTCGTTAGAATCTTCATATGTCCTTAAGGCACTCGGTGTTGAAGCAGATTTAGCCCACACTTCATTACGTATAGGTATAGGGCGCTTCACCACTGAGGAAGAAATTGACCAAGCAGCCCACGACATTGTTAAAGCTGTGCAGAAACTCCGAGATATGAGCCCTCTTTGGGAAATGGCACAAGAAGGCATTGATATCAAATCTATTGAATGGTCCGGTCATTAACAACAAGTTTATCTGAAAAATAAGGAGATTGGTATGTCCTATAGCAAAAGAGTTATCGATCATTATGAAAACCCTCGCAACGTAGGTGCTTTTAGTAAAGAAGATACACATGTGGGAACGGGTTTAGTCGGCGCTCCTGCTTGTGGTGACGTCATGAAACTGCAAATTTGGGTCAATGAAGAAGGCATCATCGAAGATGCAAAGTTTAAAACCTTTGGCTGTGGATCAGCCATTGCCTCAAGTTCCCTGGTCACAGAATGGCTTAAAGGTAGGACACTAGAAGATGCTCAAACCATAAAAAATATTGAGATAGCCAAAGAACTTGATCTACCGCCCGTAAAAATCCACTGCTCCGTTCTGGCTGAGGATGCTATTAAAGCAGCCATTGCTGACTACCACAAAAAGAATCGCCATTAATACTAATATCTGACCTATGACTATTCGACAAAAGCGCCCTCCTTTATTGCAAGTTACCGATAAAGCCAGGGAACAAATAGAAAAACTGCTTGTTGACCGTGGGAAACCATCGCTGGGTATCCGTATCGGTATACGGACACGAGGTTGTTCTGGACTATCATACACTTTGGAATATGCGGATACCAGCAACCCACAAGATGAACTTATTGAAACAGAAACTTTCAAAATTTTTGTTGATCCAAAAGCTGTAATGTTTCTGCTTGGTACCAACATGGATTTCCTTGAAGAAAAGCTGCAAGCTGGTTTTGTTTTCACCAATCCCAATGAAAAGGGACGCTGCGGATGTGGTGAATCTTTTCATGTTTGATCCGTTAACCACCAAAGAACCTCAAAAGTTTTTTTCTTGCTGGAGCTGTTTTGGCCCCGTACCTATCCACGATACCCTCTGTTCTTGTTGTCATACCCTGCAAAAACCGGCAAACTCGCTAACCAACTATCAAATCCTAGGGCTAACGCCATCCATTCCCCTCGACACGAATACCCTGAACAGGGCCTTCAAAAAATATCAAAAGCTTACACATCCAGATAAATACGCCACCCACAATCATCAAGAAAAACTGGCAGCAACATTGTGGTCATCTCGGTTGAATGAAGCCTACGAAACACTGAAACACCCCATAAAATCTATTCAATATTGGCTTTCCATACACAGTATTAAAGACCCCAGCGCCAAGGTTTCTCCTAGTGTTCTTAAAGAAATTATGAACCTCGAAGAGATTGCTTTTGAATCTGGTACAGAAACCATTAGCCATACTTTGAAAGATTGCTATGTTCGTAGCTATGAAAAAGCCCTAAAAAGTGCTCAAAACTGTACCCCAGAAGCTCACCAGCTTTTAGAAAATGCCCATTATTGGTATAAAGTCTGCCAACGTCACAATTGTTTACCATCAAAGGCTACAATATGAAACTTCTACAGCTATGCGAACCAGGAAAAACACCCCTACCCCATCAAGATGATAAGAAAGAACCATCTTCAGAAGGCTTAACGGTAGGGATAGATCTGGGAACCACGCACTCTTTAGTAGCGCTTTCCATAAACAACCAACCTCGTGTTTTTGATGACGATAACGGGAATGCTCTATTCCCTTCCGTTATTGCTATCGATGAAAAAGGCGATTACGTGGTCGGCCAACAAGCCTTAGATGTTCTAGCACTACAGCCCGAAAATGCTCTTCGATCCAGTAAACGGTTCATGGGAAAGGGCGCTCTTGATAGTGAAGACCTTGCCTACGCTACCACCATAGATACAAGACCCCGCAGCGAAAAAACATCGAAGGACCAAGGCATGGTTGGTTTAAAAATTGCCAACAAACGTTGCACACCTGTCGAAGCTGCAGCACGCATAGTGAAAGGCCTCATCCAGCGCGTAGAGACCAAACTAGACACAAAAGTAACGCAGGCCGTTATTACTGTTCCTGCCTATTTCGATGACGCAGCTAGGCAAGCAACACGGCAAGCTGCCGAAATTGCTGGCATAAAAGTCCTTCGCTTGCTTAATGAACCTACCGCCGCAGCCTTAGCCTACGGTCTTGATCAAGAAGTTGAAGGGCTTTATGCCGTTTATGATTTAGGTGGCGGAACCTTCGATATATCTATTTTAGAGCTTGATAAGGGCGTTTTCCGTGTCTTGGCCACAAACGGTGACCTACACCTTGGTGGTGATGATATCGATCTTGCCATTGTAAACCATTGGCTAGACGCTTTGCAGATTAAATCCACCAAATCCATAGTGCAACTTCTTCTTATAAAAGCAAAAAAAGCAAAAGAACAATTATCAAGCATCGAAAAATTTTCAGGGTCTATCAACCTCAGCGGCAAGCTCTATACCCTCACCCTTGACCGATCAATCCTTTATACTCTAGCAGATCATACAGTGGACAAAACTATTGATATCCTTACAACCACTCTTCTAGAAAAATCACTCAGTCTTAAAGATCTGAATGGCCTTATACTTGTGGGAGGGTCCACAAAAATGCCCTATATTCAAGAAAAGTTAACAATTTTTTATGGCTCCCTCCCTTTATGTACACTTGACCCAGAACGTGTCGTAGCCTACGGTGCAGCCCTACAAGCTGAAGCTCTCACCACAAAAAGCGATCACATCCTTTTAGACATAATTCCTCTTTCTTTGGGCCTAGAAACCATGGGGGGCCTAGTAGAAAAGATTATCGAACGTAATACCCCTATTCCCGTCACTAAGGCTCAAGAATTCACAACCTATCAAGATGGCCAAACATCGCTTAAACTCCACGTAGTGCAAGGTGAACGAGAACACGTAAGTAACTGCCGATCTCTTGCAACCTTTACTCTACGAGGCATTCCTCCTCAAGTTGCAGGGATGCCCCGCATCAAAGTAACTTTTCAAATTGATGCTGATAGCCTCTTAACAGTATCTGCACAAGAACTCACAACAGGAACATCACAAGAAGTACAAATAAAGCCAACTTATGGCCTGCAAGAAGAAGATATGGCTAAATTAATCGAAGAAGGGTTTATTCATGCCCAGGAAGACATAGAAGATCGCCTCCTAACGGAAGAGTGCGTAGAGGCAAAACGGACTCTTCTTGCTCTAGATAAAGCGTTAGACAAAGATGGTGCACTACTCTCCCAAGAAGAAAGAACCATATTAGAAAACCAAAAAATTGTGTGCTTGGACCTCTTAAAAAGTAACTCTCGAGATGCCATAGCATCCTCCATGAAAACGCTAGAAGAACTCCTACAGCCTTTTGCTGCTAAAAGAATGCAAAACGCCCTTAATAAATCTTTGAAAGGAAAAAGTATTAATTCTGTAGACATTGACGTCCTCGAAAATAACGACTAGAATAATTCCAAGTACAGGCACAATAATAAGAAGACTACGCGCATGCGAAATATGAATCAACCACCGAAAACGCTAACAAAAGCTGATCTTGCCGAAAAAATTCATGAGAAATATGGTGAGCAACGTGACCTTTCAAAGGCTACCTCCATGCGTGTTGTTGAAGCCCTCTTTCAAAAGATGGAAAAAAACCTTTCCCAAGGGCATGAAGTTAAGATTTCTTCTTTTGGCTCTTTTGTTATCCGCAAGAAAAACGCCCGTGTAGGACGCAATCCTAAAACTGGCGTAGAGGCTCCCATAGCACAACGGCAAGTCGTTACTTTCCGGGCATCTCAGGCTTTAAAAAACTATCTTAATGGTGACTAAGCTTTTGCTTCTAATGCACAAGCATAAGCCATAAGAACAGGGGCATTGGCTGCTCATATAGACGTCTGTCAAAATGAATAACGAAATTGTTCCTTTCTTCAAAAATTTAGCAGATATAAAAAGTATTATAGTTAATACTATTTATTGGGCATAATTTCATGAGAACCACACAGCAGGCAAGCACGACGTTTCATGACCATTCCGTTTGACGCAACTTATTTCTATATTGCATTATCAAATGCTTACGCCAGCCCCTTGCTAAGAGGAACAACGATAACCTTGTTGGGCATTTTATATTTCTTTCTGATGCCAAGCCTCAGCCGCCAGAGCGCGCTTAGGTCTACTCAGCACCCCTTCATCAGTTTTATAGTAGGTATAGTTTTCGCTCTTGTCCTATCTATTCTTATTTTTTTCTTTACAATGCTCATTGCCACTTGGCCCTTAGCCTTATTTTTTATTTTTATTTCTGGTGTTGTGAGCCTATTGTCCCTTTTAAACCTAGTTGTTATGATTGGCCGACTCTTTATGAAAATCCTGGGGAAAGATCTACCTTACACAACTCTTGGCAATATTCTACTTTTTATCCCCTCTATCATGACAGCAGGAGCACTTTCCTTAATACCAAAGCTAGGTGGTTTTATTATAACAGTGGGGCTTATTATTGCCCTTGGGGGCGTTTGTTCCGGTCTCAACCAAGTAAAACGAGCAGCCTATTAAAGCCTTTCTCATAAAACCTAGGTTGCCAGACTCTCCTCATACTTTTTACAAGCAAGCTCCACTATAGCTCTAGCTATATTTAACCCCGTAGCTTTTTCTAGTCCTATAAAGCTAGGTGCACCATTAACTTCCAAAACCGCAGGGCCCTTAGCTGTGTTTATAATATCGATACCAACCATGTCTAAGCCAAACAAAGCAACGGTTTTGTCGACGATTCTTTTTTCATCATCTGATAAATCACATATGTTAACTGTCCCACCCTGGGTATGGTTCGACCTAAAATCCTGGGCATGGGCCTGACGCTCCATACTGCCCACTATCTTACCATCCAAAACAAAAACTCGTTTGTCTTTATATTCAGCCTCATCAATGAAGGGTTGGGCTAGTATCATTTTATCCTCATTACACTGCATGGATTGCAAAACGCTCAAAAATGATCGATCAGACTCAGCCAAAGCAACCCCTATGCCACCACCACTAAAATTCCTTTTTATGACAGCTTTTTGATCAGGAAAAAAATCGCGAGCATAAGAGCAAAAAGCATCCTCATTCACAAGCAAAGTAGCAATCGTTGGAATGTTTGCTTCTGCTAGTTTTTGCGTTGTTTGAAATTTGTCCATAGCCATGGCTAAACCAGCAGATGTATTTAAACTAGGTACTTTCATCAGTTCAAAGTGCCGAAAAAGCGCCAGCCCCGGCTCACGAACTGTACTTACAACAGCAGGGTAAATAACATCAACATCCAATAGATAGCCCTTAGAAAAATCGTAAACACCAAGCCCATCATTACTACAATAGGCCGCGCACTCACTAATGTTGTACGACGAAAACCTTACCCCCAACTTTTTGCTTTCCTCAGCAAGGCGCGTCAAAGGACGGTGCACAACAGCCAAATTAGGCGAAAATAATCCAAAATGCATACTGTTTCCAACTCGTTAAGATTTCATAATGCATTCTTTCATACCCACCACTTTTTGGCACCCAAAAAATAAAAAAGGCGCTTGCAAAAAAAAAAACCCTGTGTAAGATGCAACGTATTCAGCGGGTGTAGCTCAGGGGTAGAGCACAACCTTGCCAAGGTTGGGGTCGAGGGTTCAAATCCCTTCGCCCGCTCCATTTT
>CAZQLR010000035.1:3081-9513 GCA_964594205.1 uncultured Alphaproteobacteria bacterium | reverse complement strand
TTCTATTCTTAATGCACGGTAGAAATAACCCTATGTCATACGAAGTTATAGCGAAAAATAGAAGGTAAAACTTGGTAACTTCCAACGTTGTTATTGTTGCTCACACTTACGCGTCAGCTCTTTTAAAAGCAGCTACCTCATCTCATTCTACGCTTGCGGTCTCGCACCAGTTACTTTTTGCCCTAACAAAATTATCACTTGATGCTAAGCTACGTATTACCCTACGCAATCCTACCTTGCCCAAAGAGGCTAAAGTTAAGTCCTTAACAGAAATATTACCAGATCCTCCACATCCACTTGTCCTCAACCTGATAAAAACTCTTGTTGATAACAATCGCACAAATATCTTTTTAGAAATTGTCAAAGGGTATATAATCCTCCAAGCCATGCAAGATGGTGCCTTACCCACAAAATTTGTAACAGCAAAGCCACTCGATCAACAGAACAGAGAAAAAATCGTCACGAACATTGAATCCTCATTAAAAATTAAAATTATACCTAGTTTTCAAACAGATTCTAGTATACTGGGTGGAATCAAAATCTACGTGGGATCTTACTTACTGGACAAATCATGGACTAGAAAAGTGGAGAGTCTAACACAATTTATGGAAGGGAGATAAGTATGAAGCTTAAAGCATCTGAAATCTCTGCTATCCTAGAGCAGAAAATAAAAGATTTCGACTTTAGAAGCAACTTTGAAGAAGTTGGTCAAGTTCTATCCGTTGGCGATGGCATTGCTAGAGTTTATGGTCTAGACGATGTACAAGCAGGTGAACTTGTTCAGTTTGAATCCGGCATCAAGGGAATGGCCCTAAACCTTGAAATTGACAATGTTGGTATTGTTGTTTTTGGCAATGACAGAGCCATCAGTGAAGGAGAGACGGTTCGACGAACCGGCCACATTGCAGACGTACCTGTTGGGAAAGGTCTTTTAGGACGCGTCGTTGATGCTCTGGGTAACCCTATCGATGGGAAAGGTCCTCTTAAGGATGTTGAAAAGTCTCTCGTAGAGACAAAAGCCCCTGGCATTATTCCCAGACAATCCGTTTGTGAACCAATGACCACGGGGATAAAAGCTATCGATGCTCTTGTCCCCATTGGTCGAGGCCAACGCGAACTTATTATAGGTGACCGACAAACCGGAAAAACCGCTCTTTTAGTCGATACCATTCTCAATCAGAAAAAAATTAATGACCACGTTTCTGATGCAGAAAAATTGTTTTGTATTTATGTGGCCATCGGGCAAAAAAGATCCTCTGTAGCGCAACTGGTAAAAACGCTAGAAGATAATGGCGCCATGGAATACAGCATCGTAGTGGCCGCTACAGCTTCCGAACCTGCACCTTTGCAGTTTCTAGCACCCTATACAGGGTGTGCAATGGGCGAATATTTTCGTGATAACGGTATGCACGCTTTGATAGCCTACGACGATCTATCAAAACAAGCTGTGGCTTATCGTCAAATGTCTTTACTTCTGCGACGCCCTCCAGGACGTGAAGCTTATCCCGGTGATGTTTTTTATCTTCATTCACGCTTGTTAGAACGTGCAGCAAAGATGAGTGATAAAGCCGGTGGAGGATCTCTAACTGCCCTACCTGTCATTGAAACACAGGCGGGCGATGTTTCTGCTTATATACCAACCAATGTGATTTCTATTACGGATGGTCAAATTTTTCTGGAAACAGATCTATTTTATAAGGGCATACGACCAGCTATTAACGTTGGTTTGTCCGTAAGCCGTGTTGGATCTGCGGCTCAAACTAAAGCTATGAAGCAAGTTGCTGGAAAAATTAAACTAGATTTAGCCCAATACCGTGAAATAGCCGCTTTTTCCCAATTTTCTTCCGACCTGGATACATCAACGAAGAAACTACTAGATCGGGGGGAACGCTTGACAGCAGTCCTGAAGCAACCACAATATTCTCCACTATCTCTCGAAGATGAAGTCGTTTCTATTTTTTCTGGTGTCAAAGGCTTTCTAGATGACATCAACGTTACCGAAGTGGCTCGCTTTGAAGCCGAGCTTCTTTCCAAAATAAAAATTGAGCGACCTGATATTATGGATAGCATTCGCTCCAATAAAAGTCTAAGCCCTGAAATGGAAGAAGAGCTTCTCGTATTTTTAGAAGAGTTTAAAAATGGTTTTGTATAACTATGGTAAGCTTGAAAGAGATAAGGAAACGCCTTGATAGCGTTCGCGAAACAAAAAAAATAACCACGGCGATGAAACTTGTTGCTTCTGCCAAGTTTCGCCGAGCCCAACAAAACTTTTTAAATAGTGAAGTTTATGCAGATAATATGCAGTCTATGCTTGCAGCTGTAATAAAGTTTGCAAAAACTGAAGGTCTTAATTTACCGCTGGAAGGAACATCGCCAACCCCTGCAAAAGTGTACATTGTGGTAGGATCAAATCGTGGTTTATGTGGCAATTTCAATGGTCAACTTCTTCGCACAGCTTCAAAAAACTTTGAAAAATCTATAAAGGATGGTTATAACACCAGAATCATAGCTTTGGGCAGCAAGGTTGCCCTTTATTTTAAAAACTTTGCTCCCGACAGTCTACTTTTAACGCTTGATGAACTTTCATTGGATAGCACAACCATACGCAAAGCACTATATGCCCACATATCAATTTTTTGGGATGAGCTAAGAAAGACCGGGTTAAATAATGTCTTTCTTGTTTACAACAGGTTTCAATCGCCTATCAAACAGGCTCCTGTGGTTGAAACTATACTATCTCCTCGCCACGACCATGCTATGGCTGACCAGCCACGTCTATATGGCCTAGAGCCGATGAACACCGAAAACTTGCTACATTTTCTTGAAGATGCCATTATAAGCCGCATATGCTATAGTGTTTTAGAATCTCAAGTAGGTGAACAAGGGGCGCGCATGTTTGCTATGGATAACGCCACAAGAAATGCTGACGAAATGATCAGCGACTTCACTGTTTCGTATAATAGACTTCGACAAGCAACAATCACAACAGAGTTAACTGAAATAATATCAGGTGCGGAGGCACTATCATGACATCAAAAAAGGAACAAGACGGCAATTATGGATATGTAACACAAGTCATCGGTGCTGTCGTAGATGTACATTTTCCTGATAAGTTACCTAAAATCCTCAACGCTCTTCACGTAGATAATAAGGAACAGCGCATAGTTCTAGAAGTTTCTCAGCATTTAGGGGAAGACACCGTTCGGACAATCGCTATGGAAGCAACTGAAGGTATGGTTCGCGGTCAAAAAGTTCTGGATACAGGCGAACCTATCACCGTTCCTGTAGGTAGAGCTACGCTTGGCCGTATTATGGACGTTGTGGGTAACGCTGTTGATGAAAAAGGCCCTATCAAGGCTAAACACCACGCCAGCATATACCAAGAAGCACCGTCTTTACTTGAGCAAGCTACCGACACAAAAATATTAACAACAGGCATTAAAGTTATTGATTTATTAGCACCTTATTCAAAAGGCGGCAAAATAGGCCTTTTTGGTGGTGCCGGCGTGGGAAAAACAGTTATCATTATGGAACTTATCAATAACATAGCCAAAGCCCATGGTGGTTTTTCGGTTTTTGCTGGTGTGGGAGAACGCACAAGAGAAGGTAATGACCTGTACCACGAGATGATCGAGTCAGGTGTTATCGATCTGAAAAATCCTGAGAAATCTAAGGCTTCACTAGTCTATGGCCAAATGAATGAGCCGCCTGGTGCTCGTGCTCGTGTGGCACTAACAGGCTTAACCGTGGCAGAACATTTTCGTGACCATGAGGGCCAAGATGTTCTCTTCTTCGTTGATAATATTTTTCGCTTTACCCAAGCAGGCTCTGAAGTTTCTGCTCTTTTAGGCCGTATTCCTTCAGCTGTAGGGTATCAACCGACTCTAGCTACAGAAATGGGAACACTCCAAGAACGAATCACCTCTACCACAAAAGGATCTATCACTAGTGTGCAGGCTATTTATGTCCCCGCAGACGACCTGACAGACCCCGCACCAGCAACATCCTTTACACACCTAGATGCCACAACTGTATTGAGCCGCAAGATTGCTGAACTCGGCATCTACCCTGCTGTAGATCCGTTGGATTCTACATCACGTATTCTTGACCCTCGCGTGGTTGGTAAAGAACATTATAAAGTGGCTCGCCAAGTGCAAGAAACTTTGCAAGGGTACAAATCTTTGCAAGATATTATTGCTATACTTGGCATGGAGGAATTATCAGAAGAAGATAGGCTAACCGTGGCACGTGCACGGAAAATACAGCGATTCCTATCACAGCCCTTCCACGTAGCTGAAGTTTTTACAGGCATGTCAGGTGTTTTTGTAAAACTTGAAGATACCATCAAAGGTTTCAAGGCCATACTAGACGGCAATTGTGACCACCTGCCAGAATCAACCTTTTACATGGTTGGTACGATTGACGATGCTTTTGAAAAAGGCCGAGAACTAGAAAGCTAGGCCATAAAACCTTTTATTTTTTGAGGGACCCATGTCTCGACCACACTTTACAGTTGTTATTGCCCACTATGACCAGGTTTTATTCGAAGGTGAAGTTGATCGTGTGCTTGTACCAGCCCAAGAAGGTGATCTAGGGTTTGCGGCTCATCACGCACCCTATATGACATCTCTTCGGGAAGGCACAGTCACTGTTTACGAAAGCCATACATCTGATTCCCCAACTAAGCAGCTTTCCATTCAGGGAGGGTATGCCTATTTCAGTAAAAACCGTTGCCTTTTATGCGTTCACGGTTATAGTTAATAAATATTTTTGCAGTATGAAATGGCGTCATCAACAAATAAGAACGTAAAAAACTTACTGGTGTTTCCTTGTTACAGAGACAAAAAATAATCCCCAGAATAGAAAAAACCACGGTATAGCCTGAGGTATGGTAAAAAAATCCTTAAAAAAAATAAAAGAAAACATTGCCTTTCTAGGCAGCTGGGCAAAAAACCCTCGTACCACGGGTGCCATAGCCCCAAGCTCACCAGCCATTGGTCGATTAATGGGACGTTTTTTGATACGGCAAAAAATCTTTTCAGAAAACAGCACCGCCTACGTTGTGGAAATAGGCGCTGGTACCGGATCTCTTACCAAAGGTCTTCTTGATGCTGGTGTGGATCCCAGTCGCCTCATACTAATTGAGCTCAACTCCAACCTCGCCCAAGTCTTACAAAAAAAATATCCTCATATCATGACGATACATGGTGATGCACAATATTTAAAAGACCTTCTGCCATCAGAGATAGTCAATAACCTTGCCGCTGTTGTATCAGGCTTACCTTTTGTAAGTTTACCTAAAAAAGTAAGTGCGACCATATTAAATGAAGTGTCCAACCTTTTACCTCCAGCGGGCTATTTACTGCAATTCAGTTATTTGCCGCGCAAAAGCCCTATTGATGGTCGAAAGTTTTCTTTCAAAGCTAAACGATTAGGCCGCGCTTTGGTTAATATTCCTCCTGCCACTGTTTGGGCTTATATTAAGGAAGAAAACAAAATGGGCAGTAAACCTCTGTTATAAGAAGTATAGTCTGTAGTTTTCATTTCCTATCTTTGCCGACTCAAGCCCACCTTTACACTCTTTAGGTCTATAAAGACTAAAAATCTACAGCTCTTGGCTCAAACTAAGGTTTTGTCCATATACTTGTTGCCTATATGTTTTATATTGCTAAAAAAATATCCTTCATTTTCCCTAACCGCCATAGAAAAAATGCACAAAAAAAACCGGGCCAAAGCCCGGTATTTTTGAAGTAAGCATTTTAATTTTAAGCCACAGTAATGGTATTCCCACTGGTAATAGACTCCAAGGCAGTAAGGATAGCCTGAACAGTGTAAGTACTACCAGGTTTTGTACCCGACTGAAAAGTACTCGCATCCAAGAAATCCACTATACTTTCAACCAATGTCTGAAGTTCTGCTTCAAGGCTCGCACCAGCAACAGTTATAGCTATGTGATTACTTCTAATCTCTGAAACACGAGTAGCCAAGTCATCTGTATTAGCCGTCACAAAACCAAGCTCTGCAGCTAAAGAAGAACCCGTTACACTACCAATAGCGGCACCTATGCTAACTGCATCTGTTACACCCAGTGCTGTATCAATATTAGCAACACCTGTTGTCGCACTAGCATCACCTACACGTACGAACGTTGTACCAGTATATCCTAGCTCTGTATGCAAGTTCGCCAAGCGTGTCGCTAAGGTATCTGTATTAGCACCACCTACAGCTTCCCAACCTAGGGTTGCACCCAAAGATGTGCTCACCGTACCAATAGCGGCACCTATACTGGCCGCACCTGATACACCCAGCGCTGTATCAATATTGGCAACACCTGTTGTCGCACTAGAATCACCTACACGTGCGAACGTTGTACCAGAATATCCTAGCTCTGTATGCAAGTTCGCCAAGCGTGTCGCTAAGGTATCTGTATTA
>CAZQLR010000035.1:0-2981 GCA_964594205.1 uncultured Alphaproteobacteria bacterium | reverse complement strand
CGCTGTATCAATATTGGCAACACCTGTTGTCGCACTAGAATCACCTACACGTGCGTGCAAAGTACCGCTACCACCTAGCTCTGTGGCCAAAGCTGCTACTCGTGTTGCCAAATCATTTGTAGCTGCACCACCAGCAGCGTAACCATGCGCCCCAGCAAGAGAAGCGCCAGTCAAACCAGACACATCACCGATAGCGGCATAAACGGTAGTATCGCCTGTAACGCCCAAAGCTGCATCTAAGCTAGCCACACCCAAAGTACTAACATCACCAAGCTTCTCCCCCAAAGAGCTAACACCATCATAACCCGTAGCGTTAATTCGTGCTGCTGTCTGTACCGTATTAGACGCTCTTTGTATACTAGCGTCACTTACCGTCTCATTATCTGCCTCAGTGGCAGCCAGAGCGCTCCCCACTAAAACACTCGGCAAAACCACGCCAAAAGCCATACTCGCCAATAGTTTTTTCATTTATTTCCCCTCAAACTTACTATTTTTCTTCTTTCCTTTGCCATGTATGCTGTTATGTATGATGATTTTTGTCAATATGGTAATTTTTTTACGCAACTTACCCGTACTGCTTACGCACTTTTGGCTCCTATTCCTCTTCCACTACTGTGCTAAGTTTACTGTACTAGACCTGGTGCTTTTATTGCCTTTCATAAAAACAAAAAACCACGGACCAAGCCGTGGTTTTTGTTTAAACTTCTTATTTTAGTCTAATTTCTAGTTAAGGAATCCTAGAAACTCCATTTTTGGACACAACCAAAAACATTCACAAAAGGTACCCCCAAAAATACTCTCTGACAGCCTATTTATTAATAAGTTCTCTTAATTTTTCCTGTAAGCCCAAGAATAGAGCCTGATACTGGACTGTTTCTTGAACTTTTTTCATGCAGTTCTCCAACTGTGCCTCTTCTTTTTTCATCGTTACTTTCAACGCTCCACGAGCACTCTTCATGGCCTCATCATCGCCCAAACGATCAATGCCGGCCTTTAGACCCTCAAGTGAATTTTTTACCTCTAGAACACTTCTTTCCTCAACTTCCTTTTTACCATTCAGAAACTCAAGACCTGTTTCTACAATAGGTCCGTATCGTGTCCAGTCAGGAGCACAAAGCTCAAGCAGCATGTCTTGGTATTTCACGTTACCCTTTCTATCCCCCTCTGGCTGCTTCAAATTCAACGCGGCTTGCACTTCAACAGAAATAGCCATTATTTTAGGTTTAAAGAGCTCAAACCCTTGAGATATGTCAACATAACGCTCAATTTCAGGATCCACCTCCTGTTGCGGCGCGGCGGCTGCTGATGGTCTAGGGGCAGATGGCCCACCTTCGTCATCGCTACCTACAGCCATCAAAGGACCAGATAAGCCACACAACACAACGCCAAAAGAAACAGCACTGCCTATTTTTTGTGATAATTTCATGTGTAATCTCCATATGTTACATGTGAGAAAACTAACTAATTTCCTTTTCAAAAACAAGTTTTTTAAGCATAAAAATAAGATAAAACATCAACGCTTCCCTGCATCAAGTACTTTATCTAGGTTAATACAATGAGCAGAAATAAAAACGAGAAAGCATTTAACCTCTTGTTTTAAATAAACACTCCCTTTTCATTTAAACAACTGACCAGTCTAAATTAGGAACACCATCTTATCTAGATGTTCTTCATACCACATCTTCAACAAGCTTTCTTACCTTTTCTAGTGCTGTCTTCAACACTCCTTCATACTCTTCTGTTTCATGCAAAGTCCCTCTTACCACTTCCAGAAAGGTCTGTTTACTCCCTATAGACTCTTTTGTCATTTTGACAGTTTTGGGACATAGCTGTTCTTCCAGCGAAATATTAGATGACATATATTTCATAGCTTCAGAAAAAATGGCATTCAGCATCTCTAACTCACCTTCAACATCCCGCACAAAGTCAGAAAGCCACTGCACTTCTCGTTGTTCCATTGCCTTTTTTTCCTGCCATAATAACAAACCTGTCTCAAGAATCAGCTTATATACCTTAAGGCACCTTTCTTGCTCCTGGGGCACTTTTTTTGGGGTCGCCTCAATTTTTTCATCGATGTATTCTATGGCACCATCCATTCTAGGGCGAAAGCTCTCTAAAATTCCAAGAATTTTTTGATAATCGGCACCTAGTCCTCTTTCTGTTTCTCTTCCCTCACCCTCTTTAACCAGAGACAATAAATGTCCAGCTAGTTCTTTCATTTGCTGATGTTGCCCGTCTTCTTCTGCTTCACCAACAAATAACCCCGACTCACCTACTTCGCTTCCTGCATCTGTTGAAGACAAGCCGCTCTCACCCTCTTCATCAGTTGAACACAACTCGCTTGAACTCCCTAATGTTTGTTGTGCTCTATCAGATTCATCTTCTCCTGGCATCACACTTTCCCTAGCCATCAGAGGCATAGACAAACAGCAGAAAGCAGCCCCCAAACAAGCAATAACGCCCGTTTTTCGCAACAGTTTCATGCGTAACCTCCGTGTTTCATCAAATAACAAGGTAATCAACTTTTAGGATTGGAACAAGTTTTTTGAAAGCTTAGGCACTGACCATTACCTACACACCCCAATCATGAAAAAACTTATAGAAGCTTGACAGCATTCTTTTGACGATTTATTGTCGTTGGCGTTTTGTCTATTTCATTGTATGATTTATTGAAAGAAATAATAAAAAGAAGCTCATGAAAAGCCCATTCAGGTATTTTGTCCTTTTTTTGTCGTTGGTTTCTTTAAACCTCTCTTCGGTCTGTGCTCATGGCGCTGTAGAAAAAAGAACCGTATCCTCTAAGAAAAACTACACAGCAACAAAACGAAAACACCTAGCAAAATCCAGGAAAAAAACAAGTTCTCCCAAAAGGCAAAAAGCCTACGTGGTTATGGACGTTCATACGGGGCAACTAATCGATAGCCACAATGCCCATAAGAAAGTTTACCCAGCTTCTTTGACAAAAATGATGACACTCTACA
>CAZQLR010000034.1:3905-9575 GCA_964594205.1 uncultured Alphaproteobacteria bacterium | reverse complement strand
AAGACGTGTTTGCTATTGTTTAATAGGGGTTAAGTTTATATACTCGACCTGTGAAATTTATAGGCGTTGAGGATCAATCATGAAGAAAATTATGCTACCAGTTCTAGCTAGTGCGGTTTTATTATCTGGCTGCTCAAAAGACAACCCTAACCAGACGATGGGGACTCTTATAGGTGGTGCTGGTGGTGCTGCTGTGGGTTCCCTTTTTGGTAAGGGAAGTGGGCAGCTTGTAGGTGTGGCTGTGGGTACCTTGGCTGGTGCCTATCTTGGTAGCCAGATTGGCAAAGACATGGATGAAAAAGATAAACAACAAGCTGCAGCAACGGCCCAGCATAACCTAGAAACCGCAAAGACAGGGCAGTCCAGTTCTTGGCATAACCCAGATACGGGCCATAGTGGTACAGTAACGCCTACTAAGACTTACCAAAAGTCCTCAGGTGAATATTGCCGAGAATATCAACAGACTGTGACTGTCGGTGGAAAAACAGAAAATGCTTATGGTACGGCATGCCGTCAACCAGATGGTTTTTGGAAGGTAGTGAGCTAAACTTCGCTCTTTCCTTTTTATTCCTTATCCCTTCAAGTGGTCTTTTATAGTTGGAAATATGAGCAAATCTTCGGACCCTTATCAAATTCTTGGTGTTGACCGGAAAGCCACCGAGGCTGAAATAAAGTCGGCTTATCGAAAGTTGGCAAAAAAATATCACCCTGATCTCAACAAAGATAATGTGGATCATGAGAAAAAGTTTAAAGAAATTTCTCTGGCCTATGAGATTTTAGGAAATAAAGAAAAGCGTGGTAAGTTTGACCGAGGAGAGATAGATGCTTCTGGGCAAGAAAGTGCTTACGCTTTTAACCAGGGTTTCCGTGGCGCTAGAAATACTGGATCTGGTGGTGAATTTGATTTTTCTGAAATTTTTGGTGGTATGGGCGATGATTTCTTTTCTGCAGCTTTTGGTCAAGGGGCGGCAGGTCAGGGAGGACCATCGCAGGGGAAAGCTCATTCAAGCTGGAGAAGTGCTTTTGGAGCAGGTGCTTCCTCTGGAGCGAGGCAAAAGCGTTATGGTCCTCAGCCAGAAAAAGGCAAAGATATCCACTACACGTTGAAGATTGGTTTCCAAGAGGCTGTTTTAGGCGGTAAACGCCAAATTACCCTAGCAGATGGGAAAAAGATCAACATCACCATTCCTATAGGTACTGAGCACGGGCAGAAATTGCGTCTGAAAGGAAGGGGCTCCCCTTCTGAACACCCTATGGGTTCTCAGGGTGATGCTTTGATAGAGCTTCATGTAGCTAGTCATCCTGTTTTTGAGCGGCGAGGGAGCAATTTGTATCTGACGTTGCCCATAACAGTACAAGAGGCAGTTGAGGGTACAAAAATAGATGTTCCCACTTTAACGGGTAAGGTTTCTCTTCGTATACCTCAAGGTTCTAATACGGGCCAAGTTTTACGTTTGAAGAGCAAGGGTGTTCCTGCTCACCACAAAAATATGGATGGTGATTTAATGGTACGCTTAGAGGTTCAGCTTGACGATCCCAAAAGTGAGGCTTGGAAAAATGTAATGAAACACTGGCCGGAAGACCAGCATGGTCAACGTATTAGAAAAAAGTTTGATGACCTTTAGAGGGAAACGTATCGCACATTTATGCGGATAGAATAGAACGATGAGAGGCAGGATATGGTAAAGACAAGTAGGGTTCTAAAAGGTTATCCGGGTATTGGCAAGGTTAAAAATTTCTATGGACTTGCCTTGTTGTTTTTTGTGATTTTTACATTTGTTTCTGCGCAGGAGTTCTTGTCTCCTTTCATAAGTGACTATTTAAAACATAGTGGTTGGTCAGGAGATGACATAGGTGATTATTTTACTGTTAGTGGCATAGGTAACTTTGCTGCTGTAATGTTTTTGCATTTTTTTATATCAAGGACGACACCAAAGGCTATACTTTTAATCCTTGTATGCCTAGAGAGTTTAACTTTATTAGGCTTTTACTTTTTTTCACCACATTTGCAGGTGTTTATGGCGCTAGGGTTTATCCAAACGCTCTGCTATGGCATGCTTTTCATCCAGGCAGGTATTCTTGTTAATACGTGGGCTGATGATAAGCGGCGCGGTTTTCTATTTTCGGTATATGGCTTGGTCATTTGTATGGGGTCTTTTTTTGGTACATCCATGTTTTCATTGGCTCCTCTTGTAAAAATGTCTTTTTTGGCGCCCATAGGCATTTGTCTTATGCTAATATTTATCCTGGCTACGGAAAATATTTTAAGTATTCACTTGTATGGTAAGAAGGAAAATAGCTCTACGAAAGAAAGTTTGATAGGGTTTTGGAAATATGCGCCTTTAGTTGCGGGGTCTATCATTCTTTGTATTGTGAGTGCGTTTTTTGATACAGGACTCGTCGATTTTTTACCGTTATGGGATATTAAACGTCATCTTTCTCAAAGTTACATGGCGGCGCAGCTTTCTGCTTATAATCTTGGCGGTGGTGTTTTGGGTCTTGGTCTTGGGTATTTGGTGGACAGATATAGTTATAGGGTACTGTCACTTATCTTTGCAGCTGTACTAGGGGTTGGTGCCTGGAGCATAGGGTATTTTGATAATGCCAGCATTGTTAAGCAAGTTTTGGTATACGCTGTTTTAGGAGGGGTAGTGTCAACTCTTTACACTGTCAGCAATAAATTGGTAGGAGAAAAGTTTAAAGATGCCCGCCTGAGCGAAGCGACAACGACTGTTCATTTTTATGCCTATGTTTTTGCTGTTTTGATACCACAAATTTTGAAATGGTGGATGCATAAAGAAACCACGCAGTTTTTTTATATCCCGTTTTTGGCAATGGCGGTCATTTTATTTGTATATTCAGCTTGGGAGTTAGCTGGACCTAGGTTAGAATGTTTTTTGAAAAAGAAATGAAGATGGTATTCCTCTTGGTTGGCATCAATACATTGTGGTAGCGGAGATCTGTAGTTGGCGTTGATGGGTAAGTTTTTTGTTTTTAAGTCGCCTTTTATGATGGGCTTTTGGGGTAGGTTAGCTCTTATCTTGCCGATTATAGGAGCTCTTTGGTTTTTTGTTTACTGGGCGTTGTAAAAATAGGTTGATCTATGAGGCATATACAGTTTGAGCCGCCGCGTATACAGCTGAGTGATCTTTTAGTGTGTTATGGTAGGATTGAGGCCCTGCAGGGGGTTGCTGGGTCTTTTTCATCGGGTTCTATGACAGCGCTCATTGGTCCTAATGGCGGTGGCAAAAGTACTCTGATAAAGACCATGATAGGTTTGCTGAAACCTCAAAAAGGAAAAATAGAACCAAATGCATCTAGATTGCGAGATATTACAGCGTATTTGCCTCAACAGGCTGAGGTCGACCGTGAATTTCCATTGCGCGTAGATGATTTTGTTGCCATGGGGTTATGGCTGGAAAAAGGCTCTATGCGTTCTTTTTCTTTTGCTCAACGGGATGAGGTGTATCAGGCTTTGGAGAAAGTTGGTCTCAAGGACTATGGAAGTAGGTCCTTGAATGCTTTGTCAGGTGGCCAGTTTCAGCGAGTTATGTTTGCGCGCCTTATGGTACAAAATGCACAAATTATTTTTCTAGATGAGCCTTTCACAGGCGTGGATCAAGAAACTGTTAGAGACATGATGAAGTTCATTGTGGACTGGCATCAACAAGGTAAAACGATCATTGCTGTTTTGCATGATCTAGATCTTGTTCAAAAATATTTTTCTGATACTTTGTTGATCAATAAAAAAGTTTTGGACTGGGGATGTACAAAAACGGTATTAGAGCACAAAGCGTTGTGGAAAGTTCCTTTGTGTTCCCACGAAAATGCGAGTGTTGCTCCGGCGGAGGAAGATAATAATGGCTGATTTTTGGTCGCTTTTTTCCGAGCCTTTTGCTTACACCTTTTTGCGTCGAGCTCTGGTGGCGTCATGTGCTCTTTCTTTAAGTGCTGCCCCGTTAGGGGTTATCCTTGTTTTGCGCCGAATGAGCCTTATGGGAGATGCTTTGTCACACTCGGTTTTGCCTGGTGTTGCTGTTGGTTTTTTTGTGGGAGGCCTTTCTCTTTTTTATATGAGTTTAGGAGGGTTGATCGCGGGCTTACTTGTTGCTGTTATTGCGGGTGCTATTTCTCGGTGGACAAATTTAGAAGAAGATGCAAGTTTTGCAGGAACTTTTCTTCTATCTTTGGCTTTAGGTGTTGTTTTAGTGTCCATAAAAGGCAACAACGTTGATTTGATGCATTTTCTGTTTGGTTCTATACTAGCCGTTGATGATACAGCTCTTTTGACGGTAGCGGGTATTTCAACCTTCAGTCTTATATGTTTTGTAGCGATTTATAGGCCTTTACTGATGGAATGCGTTGATCCCACGTATTTTCGTGCTAGGGGTGGACGAGGTTATTTGGCGCATGGTATGTTCCTTATTTGTGTTGTTGCCAATTTAGTAGCTGCTTTCCAGACTATGGGTACTTTGATGGCTTTGGGTATGATGCTTTTACCTGCTATAGCAGCAAGGTTTTGGGGGCGCCAAGTTTGGAGCATGATTATTTTTTCTTGGATCATAGGTTTTAAAGCAAGCATGCTCGGGTTACTTTTTTCTTATCATTATGATTACCCTTCTGGTCCTGCAACGGTGTTGGCGGCGGGTATATTTTATACGATGTCGTTATTGTTTGGTCCTCATGGTAGTTTGTTAAAAAAAATAAGGTCGAATGGTACCAAAAGAAAATGAGGTTACAGGCGCTAGCAATTAGGTTTATATTTTTTTCGTGTCTATGCGCGATGAGTCTGGTTTTTCCATTTCTAAGCTACTCTGAATCAGCTACGGCGATTGAGGTGTTTCCAGGAAAGCCCAAAATTTTGACATCTTTTAGTTTGCTTGGTGATATGGTGCGTCAAATTGGTGGTGATGACATAAATATTGATGTTTTAGTGGGTGCAGACGGTGATTGTCATGTGTATGAAGCTACACCCAGTGATGCAAAAAAAGTGTTGAAAGCTGATGTTATTTTTATGAATGGCCTTGGGTTTGAAGGATGGATGCCAAGGTTGTTAGAAGCAACAAAAACTAAGGCCAAGGTGGTAGAGGTTGCTAAAGATATAGAACCTATTTACTTGGAGAAAGGTGGTACTAGATCTATGGATCCTCATGCTTGGCATGATATGAAAAATGCCTATTTATACGGGGAAGCAATAACAAAAACATTGGCTGATTTAGTGCCAGGGAAAAAAAATATTTTTTATACACGGTGGCATGCCTACAAGGAAAGATTAAAAGCCATAGAGGAACGTTTTGTACAGGCGTTGAAATTTATTGATGAGGACTGTAAGAAAGTTGTAACGCTGCATGATGGGTTTCAATATCTAGGTAAGGCTTATGGTATCCAGTTTATGGCACCTTATGGAACAACAACTGAAGCTGAGCCTTCTGCCAAGGAGGTTGTTCGTATTATTAAAGAAGCTATTGCTAGCGATATAAAGATTGTATTTTTGGAAAATATATCAAACCCTAGAGTTATGGAACAAATTGCTAAGGAATCAAAAGCAAGATTGGGTGATACAGTGTATTCTGATGCGCTTTCCGGTTCTGATGATAATGCGTCAACATTTGAGGGGATGATGGCGCATAATTTCAGTGTTTTTCTTGACGCTTTTGGTCAGGCCTGTCA
>CAZQLR010000034.1:0-3805 GCA_964594205.1 uncultured Alphaproteobacteria bacterium | reverse complement strand
GCCTTGTTTGCATTCGTTAGTGATAAATCAACAGGTGATATAAAGCAATTCCAGCTTGTTGAGGAAGGCTATGGTGACTGTTCTTATATAGAAGGTAAGTTCGTACGTTCTTTTGGATGAAACGACCAAGAATCGTTTGTTGAAGGTATGGTAGCGGATGATGATAAGGGTTATGTTTATATGTCCGATGAAAGATCTTCTATTTTGAAATATCATGCAAATCCTGATGCGAAAGATAATTGGTTGATAAGAAAGTTTGCGCTGAATGGTGGTATCATAGGTGACAGGGAGGGTTTGGCTTTGTATTCTTGCCCTGACGGAAAAGGGTACTTGCTGCTTTCAAATCAAAAGTCCAGCGATATAAAGGTGTATGAACGTCAGGGAAGTAATAAATACGTGGGAACATTTTGTCCAAAGGGATCTTTGCAATCAGATGGTTTGGATGCAACATCTATGGTTGTTGGTAGCAAATTTCCTAAGGGTATATTGGTTGCCCATAATACAGAGCATAATAATTTTGTTGTCTATGACTGGCGTAATGTAGCCAAATCATTGGGTCTTAGAACGTGTGCAACATAAAATAAGACATGCTGACAACAAGATATTATGGACAGACGGGGCTTAAGTAATTTTCTTTGGCAGTGTAATTACAAAATCTGTATATAGGTTTTCTTTTGAATCAAAATCTATATATCCCCCGAATGATTCTATGACATCGCGACAAAAAGCTAAGCCTATGCCCGTTCCCCCGTTGCGTGCGGAAGAAAATCTTTGGAAAATTTTTGCTCGTTGAGCAGAAGGTATACCATGACCGTTGTCTTTTATGTGTACTTGAAAGAGGGTGACAGTTTCTGTTGTGAAGACTTCTACTTTGGGGTTGTCTTTACCGCTGGCAAGCACATGATAAAAAGCATTTTTAAATAGGTTAAAGAAAACATGGTGCATAAGCTCTATGTCACCCTTAAAAATGAAATCTTGAGGATTTTCTTTGTAACAAAGAATACTCTTTTCCTTTTTGGAAAAAGGGTACTCCTGGATTGATGACCTGAGGCATTCATTGATGGAAACGTTTGACCATTGTGCCTCTTGAGGGAGATTTTTGACCTTAACTAATAACATATCGATAATATTTTGTGTTTGGCGGACCGTTACATTTAGGGAAGCTGCTGCTTGCTCTATTTTTTTTAGGTGTTTTGAAGGTATGGGCGGGGTTTCTTCATTTTGTGTGTTTTTTTTATAGCATGTAATAAGTGTTGGCAAATATCGTTCTATACCTCTAGCCACAGAACCTATAGATGAAAGAGGTGTACGCATTTCGTGCGCTATGGCACCACTAAGCAGTTGTATTTCATCATATTTTTTTCGTGCCAGTTGTTCCCTTCGTTTAGCAAATAAGAGACCTATCAAGATGGCAAAAATGTACATATAAATGGTTTGGTAAGAAAGAAGATCTTGTAACTCAATAGGAGCTGCAGCATAACCGCATGTTAAAGAATAAGCTGCATAGCCCAAAATAACACCTGAGAAAAGAATAAGAAAAAACACAACCCAGTTTGTTAGAACAGTAAGAAAAAACAGCATGATTTGGCTATTAATAAGCCATTCTGGCGCCCCGTGACTTAAAAGTGTACTGTATGTTGTGAAAAATGGTAAACAAAACCATACAGCAAAAAGCCAGTAGCATTTTAAATAGGGACGAAGATTGGTTGGCCAATAATCTTTGATTATTAAGAAAAAGCAAAAAATACTAGCAATAACACGCAACAGGAGATTATTAAAAGATGGTGTCTGTGTTGACCACATGTAATAGGGAATGTTGTAGTTAATGGTGCAAAAAACGCCAAAAGCTATATAGGGCGGTTCGGAATCCATACTAGAAAACTGTCGATCCCACCAAGCTAATAAATTTTGGTAATGAAGATCAAGAAGGCGCTTAACATCAAAATCTAATAGTGTTTTATTTTTTTTTAGCAAGAAATAGAAAAAAAGCCCAAAGTTTGCCATCAGAGCAGGAAGGGTATGATCTACAACGAAAAAACTTTTTAGATCAAACAAGGTCCATGTTACAAAAGTAAAAAAACCACTAAAAGCACAGATAAAAAATTGTTTTTTTGATATGGTAAAACCTAGAATTCCGGCAACAAGAGGCACCAAAACAACAGGCCCCCAAAAATTAAAAAAATGAACAATAATATCAACGACATTTTTTAAATAAAGGGAAATGAAAAGCGTAGAAAACCCTAATAACATTGTGATAACCATGTTAAGGTGTAATTCGTGCTTTTCGCTTAGGAACCTTTTGCGTAGTGGTTTTATGACATCATGAACAAAGGTAATACCAGCTGCATTGAGGTATGAGTCAGCCGATGACATTATGACAGCTAATATACCTGCAACAGCAAGACCTTTGACACCTAAAGGCAACATTGTGTTTATGAGGTGGGGTAAAGCTATGTGAGGAGAAACATGACTGTTAATTGCATAGGCTACGATGCCAATACTACCTGCGATGATAATGAAAGGTATTTCTACAAAGGCTGAGACTTTCATAGAGAGCCGTGCTTCTTTTGCGTTTTTTGCCATAAGAAGTCGTTGAACCATGGCAGGACTTAATATGGGAAGACAGAATATGATGAAAAGGGATATGTAGTTGATTGCCGGGGTACCACTGGGGAAAAAATCAAACCTTTCAGCTGGAATGTCGTCGATGAGATCTTGCCAAGAAGGAAAAGTGCTGATGGCTATATTCAGAACCACGGGTATAGCAATGATAAGGACGGCAAATTGTACAACGTCGGTTAGCGCTACACCACGAATGCCACCCAGTGCAGAATAGACAATGGTGACGCCTACACCAATAAAAGCACCATAGACATAAGGAATGTTTAAGAAGTACTCAAAAATAAAACCGGTGGCACTTATTTGGGCAGCTACATAGCCGATTGATAACAATGTTCCGCCTATGCCTGTGATAATTTGTCCCTGTTTTCCGTAGAAACTGCGCATAATTTCACCAACTGAAATCATGCCTGAGAACTTATCAAACTGGCAGGCTATGTATTTTGAAATGGTAAGTTTGCTAATAACATCGCCTAAGAAAATGGCGATGAATACAATGCCCAGAGTAAAGCCTTTTTCTGCAAGACCAATAGTGGTACTTGCGCCTAAAGCTGTGGCCGTGATTGTTGCAACAAGTATAGGGAGTGAAAATTTCTTTGAACCAATGGCATATTCTGCCACTGTTTTTGTTTTAAAGCTTCTGTATACACCCAAGAAAAGGACACCTATCATATAGGTAGCTACAATGCTTATATCCAGAATGCCAAAATTGTTCATATAATCCATATTTTTGAGAATACGATTACCTTTAGCCGGAAATATCACATGAATTATAGCTGCAGACAAGAGGATTTTTTCCAGACTCAGGAGGTTTTTCAAGGAACAACGTAAATAGGCAAAAAAAGCACAATTGGTGTTGAATGTGGAATATGGCTCTGATGATGTACGTCAAGGAAGAGAAAAAGAGCATTCAGTTTTTAAGAGATATCTATATAGAGTCTACAGAGTCTTAATTACGGCCGCTGTTAAATGGAGTTTAGCTAGTGGCTTCTTCTCTTTATTCTTTGAGCCAATTTTTGGATGTCCTTCTCCGAAAGATTGCTTGTCTGAGCGATGACTTTCATGTTGACACCTTGTTCAAGCAAGTTAAGAGCCATTTGTTTTTTTGCGTTTATTTCACCCTCCTTTTTTCCTTTTTGTATACCCTCTTGTATGCCTTCTTCTTTTCCTTTGTTGTGTTGTTTAT
>CAZQLR010000033.1:7662-9749 GCA_964594205.1 uncultured Alphaproteobacteria bacterium | reverse complement strand
GCTCAGTTGGTAGAGCAACGCATTCGTAATGCGTGGGTCGGGGGTTCGAGTCCCTTCTTCGGCACCACCTCGGTCTACCTGATGTAGAGAAGCTTAGTAGTATGCTGAGACCAAAAATATGGAATTAAAAAAAACAATGACACCACCTGTTTTGATAACTGGCTCTGCTGGTTTTATAGGCTTTCATCTGTGCAAATTTCTTTTAAGCAAAGGTTTTAGCGTAGTCGGTGTCGATAACATGTCCTCATACTACAGCGTTAACCTAAAACAGGCGAGATTAAAGCAAATAAAATCAAATCCTAATTTTATTTTTGTTGAAGCTGATATTGCAGATCAGCTAACTATGGAAAAATTATGGAAACAACACGATTTTGAGCTGATTGTAAATTTAGCCGCCCAAGCTGGCGTTCGATATTCTTTAGAGAACCCTTTTGAATATGTTCGAACGAATATAACAGGCATGATGGTATTGCTTGAGCTAGCAAAAAAATATCAGCACACTAAAAATTTTGTCTACGCAAGCTCCTCATCAGTATATGGCCTCAATGAAGATTTACCTTTTTCCGTAGATGATAGAGTTGACCGCCCCATTTCGGTTTATGCTGTTACTAAGCGAAGTAATGAGCTCATGGCTCACGCGTACACACACCTTTATAATTTTCCCACTACTGGCCTTAGATTTTTCACTGTCTACGGCCCTTGGGGACGACCTGACCAAGCCGCTTTTTTGTTTGCTAATAAAATGCGAAACAATGAGCCCATTCAAATATTTAACAATGGAGAAATGCAGAGAGATTTCACTTATATCGATGATATTATCGTGGGGATTTACGCATCTCTTACGCGCAAAAACCTAAAAACTGCACCTTTTAGAACTTATAATCTAGGTAACAGCAGTACCGTTCAATTGATGGACTACATCCACATACTTGAAAATTACCTAGGCATTGAAGCTAAAAAAGAATTCATGCCTATGCAAATGGGGGATGTTCGCTCTACCATTGCCAACGTCGACAAGAGCATATCTGAGCTTAACTACCAACCCAAAACATCTGTAGAAACAGGGCTAAAAAATTTCGTTGATTGGTATAAATCATACAATAATCTTGATAGATGATCCTAGTCACATAAACCTTTCACAAATTGAGATAGGTGCGTATACCTCTCACGTTTAAGCCTTTCAGCACATAATATTGCTTTCAATTTCTCTAAAGACTCATCAAAAATATCATTTACAATGATATAATCATACTCTGCCCAATGGCTCATTTCAGCTGCAGCTTGTTCCATACGGGCCCTTATCACCTCTTCCGAATCTTGCGCTCTGTTTTTAAGTCTCGAATCTAAGATTTTTTTTGAGGGGGGCAAAATAAAAATGCTAACCAAATCAGCTCTAGCTTTCTGCGCTAGTTGCTGTGTCCCTTGCCAATCAATATCAAAAAGAATATCTGTACCGCTTTGCATAACCTTTTCTGTATTTTCCTTGGGCGTACCATATAAATTACCAAAAACCTCAGCATACTCTAAAAAATCACCGTTTTTTATGCGCAGCTTGAACTGCTCTTTGTCTAAAAAAAAATAATCTACACCATCAATTTCACCAGGCCTTGCCTTCCTTGTCGTTGCTGAAATAGCTAGTTGTATAGAATGTTCGCTTTTTAGCAGAGCACGGCTCAAAGACGTTTTACCTGCTCCAGAAGGAGACGACAAAACAAGCATAAGTCCTCTGCGTTTTAAAAGATTTTGCATGCAACTTCCTATATTATCTATTGGAATCAATTTTTTCTAATTCTACGCCACTGAGCATGATGGCGTCTATGCCTCTTTAAGCTTGTACTAAAAGCATGTCCTCCTGTTCCATCAGCTACAAAGTATAAAAAATCAACCTTAGAAGGGTGGGCAGCCGCCTCTAGCGACGATTGAGAGGGGTGGCATATTGCTGTTGGAGGCAGACCTTTTATTTTATAAGTATTATATGGATTTAATGTTGGAGAAGCCGCCAGATCTTTCCTTGTTAAAACTTGCCGATCCTGTCTTAAAATGCCCCTTATTCCATACAAAACAGTCGGATCTGCTTGCAATCTCAT
>CAZQLR010000033.1:0-7562 GCA_964594205.1 uncultured Alphaproteobacteria bacterium | reverse complement strand
GCTGGGAGCTCAAACTCTCCATATTTAAGAGAAGGTCTGATTAAGTACAAAACAATTTTCGCAAAAAAAATATTAAAATCATACCCCTGTTTTTTTAGCTGTCGTACGTAGCCACCATAGGATAACCCTTTGGGAATAGTAATTAATAGTTTTGTGTTTGGGCCAGAGCTTGTATAAGCAGTATATAAATTTCCCATCATGCAGATAAAAGTAAAAACTAAAAAAAAGGCGGCAAAAAGCCACCATTTTTTCTGTATTTTTACATTTTTTTGTTTGAGTAGCATATCAAACCACAGGATTCTATAATTCTAACCTTTTTATGATAAGCGATGCGTTTGTTCCACCAAAACCAAAAGAGTTAGACATAGCGTATTCAATCTTCCTAGTCTTAGCTTTGTTAGGAACAAGATCGAAACCTTCAGCTATTTCACAAGGGCTATCGAGATTTAACGTTGCTGGCACCACCTGGTCATTTACGGCCTTAATACAAAAAATAGCCTCTACCCCCCCTGCTGCTCCTAAAAGATGACCAACGGAAGATTTTGTAGAACTCACAGAAACATCGCCAACTTTATCACCCAAAAGCCTTCTCATAGCTCTTAGCTCAATTTCGTCGCCTTTAGGGGTGGAGGTTCCATGAGCATTGATGTAATCCAAGTCCTCAGCTTTGATTCCAGCTTTCTTTAAAGCAGCTTTCATTGCTCTGTAAGCACCATCACCGTCATCAGCAGGTGCAGTAATATGGTAAGCATCACCTGACAAACCATAACCGACTATTTCGGCATATATCTTTGCTCCTCTCTTTTTCGCATGCTCATACTCCTCCAGAATAAGTACTCCTGCACCCTCAGCAATAACAAAACCATCTCGCCCTTCATCCCAAGGGCGAGAACCTTTTTTAGGCGTTTCATTGTATTGGGTTGACAAAGCTTTCATTGAGGCAAAACCTCCAACACCCAACATACAAACAGATGATTCTGCACCACCAGCAACCATTACATCTGCATCATCATCTCTTATCATACGAGCCGCATCACCAATGGCATGAGCCCCTGTGGCACAAGCTGTAACGACAGAATGATTAGGTCCCTTGAAGCCATGACGTATAGAAACATGACCGGATGCTAAGTTAATTAAGCATGAAGGTATAAAAAATGGACTAATACGACGCGAACCCTTTTCTTGCATAGTGATAGCATTTTTTGTTATACCATCCAGTCCCCCTATACCAGAACCAATCATCACACCCGTACGCTCTTTAGACGCTTCGTCTGTTGGCTCCCACTGAGCGTCTTTCACAGCTTCTTCTGCAGCTGCTATAGCGTAAATAATAAACTCATCCATCTTACGTTGCTCTTTAGGCGTAACATACTTATCCGGATCAAACGCTCCTTCACCTTCTCGAGGAACTTGACCTGCTATCTTGGAATTCACCTCAGAAGCATCAAATTTTGTAATAGAAGAAATACCAGAGTCACCCGCTAGTAATTTTTTCCAGACTGTATCAACGCCTACACCAAGGGGGCTCACAATACCCATACCAGTCACAACAACACGTCTACTCATCTCAACGCACCTCCATCAATGTAATCTCAAAGACTAAAAAAGCAAAAAGAGAGGAATACCTCTCTTAAAGATTTAACTTCTACAAAGAACACGCACGCCTAAGCAGCGTCTTGTTTTTCAATAAATTCAATAGCGTCCTTAACTGTAAGTATTTTCTCTGCAGCTTCGTCAGGAATCTCGCAACCGAATTCCTCTTCAAACGCCATAACAAGCTCTACTGTATCAAGGCTGTCAGCACCAAGATCATCAATAAAACTAGCATTTTCCGTTACCTTTTCTGCGTCAACATCAAGTTGTTCAACAACGATCTTTTTTACGCGCTCTTTAATCTCAGTCATAGTTTACAATCCGTTTTTTTACCATGATTCTCTAACCATATCCTTATGACCTGACGAAACTAATTTGTAAAGGGCTAATGACTTGTTTTTTCATTTTTTATTACATTTCAAATGATTAGGGAGCACGCTTTGCCACCCTAAACCCCCTTGGTAATGACTCCTTTTTGAAGGGCTAACTTGGCCAAAGTGTCTGCTCGTTCATTGCCTGGATTGCCATCATGCCCCTTGACCCAAAACCAGCTAACATCAAACCGCGAATTTAAAGCATCTAGCTGTTCCCATAAATCTTTATTTTTGACAGGGTCACCCTTCGCAGTTTTCCATTTGTTTTTCTTCCATTTAGGCATCCACAACGTCAACCCATCTCTTAAGTATCGGCTATCTGTATATATTTCTACTTCATACCTATTGAATTTCAGAGCCTTCAGCGCTTCTATGCCTGCCATGAGCTCCATACGGTTATTAGTGGTATGATCTTCATACCCCGCAAGCTCCTTCTCCTCTGCAGCAAAACGCATTAAAACCCCCCATCCTCCAGGACCGGGGTTACCGCTACATGCACCATCAATATATACTTGTATTGTTTCTGCCATAAACTTTTTCATTGAGATTTTATTGAAAATAAGTACTTTAATTTCTATGCAAATCAAAAATTAATTACAACCCCCAAAAATAAGGCCTTAAAAATGCACAATAAACCTGTGATTGCTCAAAAATCACCTTGTCGCGTGCAAGTTGAGGAGGGAAAGAAGTATTGGTTCTGTACATGTGGCCTAAGTCATAAACAACCTTTTTGTGATGGTACTCATAGGTCCACGTCCTGTCTAAAACCTATTCCTTTTGAGCCAAGCCAATCTGGCACCGTTCTTCTTTGTGGGTGCAAAAACACAAAAAAAGCACCTTTTTGCGATGGTACTCATAGTTCCTTGTAAAACATTTTCAAAGTAACGACTAAACAGCAAAAACAGGGAACGTTTCACCATTATAAGCTACTGATGAGACCTCTTCCTTTTTCCCTGGTTAGTTTCCAGCTTGACAAATTATTCTTAGATAACGATAGTGGTGGTCTGTAGGTCTTCCAAGGAGATAAGTTCTTCACTCATAGCATCCCTGAACAAAAGTATAAAGCAAAGGCTGGCTCCATGTTCCCGTCGAAGACAGCTCTCAACTCTTTACACAAAAAGCACCAAGCTAAGTTAGTCGACTTTGCCAGCTACGAAATGCCACTCCACTACGAATCAGGCATGGTAAAAGAACACCTTCACACGAGAAACAACGTTGGACTTTTCGACGTTAGCCACATGGGACAAATTCTGGTTTCAGCTCCTAATATGAACTCTGCCAATATTCTGAAACATTTAGAAAAAATTTCTCCATCACCCCTGCAGCATTTAAAAATAGGACAATGTAAATATACCGTCCTGCTAAATGACCGTGGTGGTTGTGTGGATGATCTTATTATTCAAACTATAGAAAAAAATAAGATTTTGTTAGTAGTTAATGCTAGCAATGTGGCTAAAGACTTAGACTATTTGCACAAACAGTTACCCTTCTTAGTTTTTAATTTGCTTGACGATCACTCCTTAGTTGCCCTGCAAGGGCCAGAAGCTTCCTATATTTTGGAACAATTTTTGCCAGGTGTAAATTTGTTGCCTTTTATGCACGGTGGATTTTTTTCTTGGAACCCCACAGCAGACAAAAAACCTATCATTAATTTATGGGTCAGTAGAACTGGGTATACTGGAGAAGACGGGTTTGAAATATCAATCCCCAATGATCATGCACCACTATTTGTCAAATTTTTGCTAGAAAAAGAACCCGTCAAACTTATTGGTTTGGGAGCACGGGACTCTCTTCGGTTAGAAGCTGGTCTATCCTTGTATAGCCACGAGATTGATGAAGAAAATTCCTTTTTAGAATCAGGTTTAAACTGGATAAGAGGTAACAAAAAAGATACACCATTTGAAGGTTGTGGGGCAGACGTCTTAAACACCCAAATCCATCAAGGCGTGAAAAAAAGTATCGTCGGGCTTAAGATCTTTGGAAAATCCATCGCTCGGCAAGGTATGGAAGTTTTTTCTGAACCCAAAGAAAAAATAGGCGTTATTACCAGCGGAACTTTTAGCCCCTCTATGCAAACACCCATTGCCCTTGCTCGTGTAGATATTTCCAATAATAATTCAAAACCAGGAAAAAAGCTTTACGTTCAAATTAGATCCAATTTTTTAGAGGCAGAAGTAATAAAACTCCCTTTTGTTCCCCATCGTTACATAAAAAACACCAATTAAGGAAGAATCATGGCACAATGTTATTATACCCGCGAGCATGAATGGATAGAAATACAGCCGGATAACCAGGCCCGCATAGGTATAACAGCCTACGCCGTGGAGCAACTAGGCGATATCGTATTTGTCGAACTCCCCGACATAGATTCAGAGATAACGGCTCAGCAAGAATGCGCTGTTGTAGAATCTGTCAAGTCTGCTAGCGAAATTTATGCCCCTGTGAACGGTAAAGTCTTGGAAAAAAATTCTCATGTAGAAGAGGATCCTAGCCTACTTAACCAAGATTCTTCCACATGGCTTATGGTCATTGAGCTTACGCAGCCTAGTGAACTTTCGTCCCTCATGAATGAAGAAAGCTATTCCAGTTACGTAGATTCATTAAAGCTGTAAGTATATCTAAAACGACTATTCACGAGAATAAAATGAGATATTTTCCACTAACAGACCATGATAGAAAGGTCATGCTGGAAGCAATAGGCAAAAAAAAACAAAGTGATTTATTTGATCACTTGCCTAAAGAAGCTCGAGATAAAGCCTTTTTTAATTTGTCGAAGCATAAAACTGAGTGGGAAGTTGAAGACACCATAGAAAGACTTTCCAAACAAAACATTCCAGCCTCTCAAGTCCCAAGCTTTTTAGGTGCAGGTGCCTACCGTCACCATATACCGGCCTCTGTTGATTATCTTATTCAACGAGGAGAGTTTTTGACGGCTTATACACCCTATCAACCAGAAATTGCCCAGGGGACACTGCAATATTTGTTTGAGTTTCAAACTCAAGTGGCTAGGTTAACTCATATGGATGTGGCTAATGCCTCTTTATACGACGGTTCAACAGCTACAGCAGAAGCTGCTCTTATGGCTATGCGTCTCACAAAACGCTCCAAAATTCTTATCTCTGGCCATGTACATCCGCATTATATCCAAGTAGTGAGCACATACGGCCAGATGATGGGGTTTGAGGTTATTACGATGCCTCCTATTCTCAATACCAGTGGAGAGGAAAACATCTTAGCCTCCGTCGACGATAGTACCGCCTGTGTCATTACCCAGTGTCCTGGGGTCTTCGGTCATGTTTACAATTATGAACCTATCATCAAAAAAGCCCACAAGGTTGGCGCTCTACATGTAGGCGTCATCACAGAAGCCGTTTCTTTGGGGCTTCTAGAACCTCCAGGTACCTTTGGATCAGATATCGTCGTTGCTGAAGGGCAGTCTTTGGGTATGCCTCTTAGCTATGGAGGACCTTATTTAGGGCTTATGGCTACCCGGGATAAGTTCAAGCGCTCCTTACCTGGAAGATTAATCGGCAAATCTGTCGATGAAGATGGGAGGACAGGCTATATAATGACTCTGGTAGCCCGAGAGCAACACATACGTCGTGCCAAAGCCACTAGCAATATCTGCACTAGTGCCGGACTTTGCTCTTTAGCATTCACAGCTCATTTAAGCCTTTTAGGAGGAAAAGGGCTTTATAATTTAGCTGTTTTGAATAATGAGCGTGCTCAACATTTAGCACAAAATCTGATAACAACAATGCCTCAACTAAAAATACTCCCTGGCGTGTTTTTTAATGAAATAACTATAAAGCTTCCTCTTAATGCCGAAATAGTAACAAAAAAGCTCTTGAAAAGAGGCATTTTGGCAGGTGTTGAAGCATCGAGACTTTATCCTGAGTTACCTGAGGTAAAACAATATCTAATACTTGCTGCAACTGAGCTAACCACTAATGAACACATAGAAACATTGTGTCAAACGATGAAAGAAGTGCTCCATGAAACCTGATACGTATACCGGCAATACCGGACTCTGTGTAGAAGAACCTACCATTTTTGAGTTGGGGTCATCTTCAAACACTGGTGTCGATGTTCCTGCACTACCAGATAGTTATAAACCGTCTAATGCTCTAAGCCCATTCATACGAAAAGATCCTGTAGATTTACCTGGTCTTTCAGAACCTGAAGCCGTTAGACATTACACACGCCTAAGTCAAAAAAATTTCGGTATAGATACGGGCTTTTTTCCTTTAGGCTCATGTACTATGAAGCATAATCCGCGCCTTAATGAAAAGCTAGCTAGGCTTGAAGGCTTTTCCCAGACACACCCATTACAAAGTGATGAATCTGTTCAAGGCATCCTGCAACTTATGTGGCTTGTTGGCTACTGGTTGAAAGAGCTTACAGGCATGCATAGCGTAGCTTTATCACCCGCAGCCGGGGCTCAAGGTGAAATGTGCGGTATGTTTCTTATAAAAGAAGCCTTGCGACATAAAGGAGAACTCGATAAACGTACCACCGTTTTGGTGCCTGATTCAGCACATGGAACAAATCCAGCTACCGCTACTATGTGTGGCTTTACAACAAAATCTATTCCCTCCACTGATAACGGCCTCATAAATGTGGAAGCTTTAAAAGACGCCTTAGACGATACTGTAGCAGCTCTTATGCTTACAAACCCTAATACCTGCGGTTTGTTTGAATGCAATACTCTTGAAATCTCTCAACTCTTAAAGAAGAACGGTGCTTATTATTATTGCGATGGTGCTAATTTTAACGCATTGTTGGGTCAAGTAAAACCTGCAGATTTAGGAATAGATGTCATGCACATAAATCTGCATAAAACATTCTCTACCCCCCATGGAGGAGGCGGACCTGGAAGTGGGCCTGTCGTTATGACAGAAGAACTTTCCCAATTTTCCCCTATTTCTTTTGTGGATAAACTACCAAACGGTCAATTTGAATTAATCAGCTCTACCTCTTCACCCAAAGCACTCGATAGCTTTGGTAGGTTAAAAGCTTTTCAAGGTCAAATAGGTATGTTCATTCGCACTTATGCGTATATGCTGTCTCATGGCATAGATGGCCTTACTCAAGTTTCTAATGATGCTGTTTTGAATGCTAATTATATAAAAAGTCAACTAAAAGACGTGCTTCATATACCATTTGATCAACCATGCTTGCATGAGGTTCTGTTTGATGATTCAACTCTGCGCGCGCTTGGTTTAGAAACACTTGATTTGGCAAAAGTTATGCAAGATGAAGGTTTTCATCCTATGACTACCTATTTTCCGCTTATCGTAAAAGGTGCAATGCTAGTGGAACCAACAGAAACAGAAAGTAAATCCCAGATTGATCAGTTTATTGCCGCTATTCGCTATTGGCTTAAAAAGGCTGAAACAGAAAAAGGAAGAGATAGAATACGAAAAGCCCCTCTTTATACCCCAAGACGCAGGTTTAACGAGACTGCTACGGCCAGGTCTCCAGAATTAACATGGAAATAATTTTTTTAGACAAAAATTAATGCGAATATTATCCAGCTAAATACGTTTAGCCCCTTGTTTGATAAGCATAATTATCTTTATATTATTTTTTTGG
>CAZQLR010000032.1:8147-9864 GCA_964594205.1 uncultured Alphaproteobacteria bacterium | reverse complement strand
GCTATCCATGGTGCTGAGCACATGGCAAAGCAACCTATACAGGAAGTGTTTGTAAATTTTTCTGGAAAAATAATATCGCTACGCCCTCTTATAAAAGAATCTATAGGGGGTAGAGAAATTGAAGAGGATGATATTCATAAGCTTCTAAATAAAGCTCAGAATCTTTCATTGAAGTTTGACAACAAAGAAAAAAAGAACGCCATACATTGCTTACCTGTGTATTACATAGTTGATGAGAGTACCAATATAATAGATCCAGCAGGTATGTACGGCTCGATTTTAGCTGTAAAAGTACACCTTATGTTGGCATCTCAAAATCAAGAGCATACCCTTGTAAAAGTTCTGGATAAGGCTCAGATGGATGCTCAGCATATTGTTTGCACTCCATATGCCTCAGGATTGGGTACGCTTGTTGATGATGAAATGGATTTGGGCGTGGCAGTTATAGATTTTGGAGGGGGTACTACCTCTATGAGTGTTTTTAAAAATGGACATTGTTTCTATGCGACAACAATACCTATTGGCGGACAACATATTTCTAAAGATATTGCCCATGCGCTGTCTACACCTATAGCTCAGGCGGAAAGGTTAAAGATACTCCATGGTTCTGCTTTAATATCAGCATCAGATAAAAAAGAAAGATTAAAAGTGCAGAAACTTTCCTCAGATGATGAAGAAAGCAGTCAGAATATTACAAAGTTTGATCTGAATACTGTTATTCAACCCAGGCTGGATGAAATTTTTGATAAACTTCTTGATTGCTTGAAGGATAATCCAGAGGTACAAGCCGCAGCTAGGCGTTTTGTCTTAACGGGGGGGGGTAGCCAAATGCCTTTATTGAAAAAATATGCCAGTCAACGTTTTGATCAACAGGTTCGTCTTGGTGTGCCTTTGGGTATAAAGGGGCTTACGGATGTTTCTGGAGGACCTAGCTTTAGTGTTTGTGCAGGCCTTTTGCAATTTGGTGTGCAAGCTATTTTATCTGGTGAGGTACAGCAACTTTCTACCTTAAACAAACTGAAACGTTGGTTTAAATTTTAGCTTTCTAGAGTGATGATAGTCTAATGTGGGCTCCCATTTCTGCTAGGGCTAAGCGTAGTTTTTCATTTTTTATATCTGTAAGATTTTTTTCTATTTTCTTTTTTTCTGCATGAAAGTTTTGTAAATTTATATGTTCTTTTTTTTCTTCTAAGATACTATTATTTATTAGCTTTTCTAGATCATGGCTTTGTAAAATAGTGATGTCATTTATAGAATTATAGCCAAAGTAGGCATTAATTTTTTCAATCATGGTTTGTCTATAAAATGGAAACTCATGGGCGTAGGCATTGATTATTTTTAGCTGGAGGCGCCCTTTTCTTTTTTCCCCTTTTGAAAAATATAACTTATGCGGTCTTGTTATGCTTGAGAGGTATTCACCCACAATCAAAGGCCAATCTAAGGATAATGTTGCTGTTGCTGCCCCATGCTTTTTTAAAAGTGGCCGTATTATTTTTTGTGCGAGGTTATCAAGAGATTTACACCCAGTACGCGTGTTAGATTCGTTCTTCTTTTTTTTAGTGTGCTTCTCTGCTTGATTCATAAACGTTACTTCTTTAGAGTTCATTGTACTATATTTCAATTATCATAGTTTTATAATGTCAGAAGAAATCTCTAGCCTACTCTTAGCTTGGTACGACAGCTACCGGCGTGATCTGCCTTGGCGTGCCTCTGCCAA
>CAZQLR010000032.1:6114-8047 GCA_964594205.1 uncultured Alphaproteobacteria bacterium | reverse complement strand
TCTTAGCTTGGTACGACAGCTACCGGCGTGATCTGCCTTGGCGTGCCTCTGCCAATAACCTGCCTAATCCTTATTATGTGTGGTTAAGCGAAATTATGCTACAGCAAACAACAGTAGCCACCGTTATCCCCTATTTTATACGTTTTATTAAAAAATGGCCAACATTTGAGGAATTAGGGAAAGCTGATTTAGATGAAATACTCCATGCCTGGCAAGGTCTGGGATATTATAATCGCGCTCATAGGCTTCATGAATGTGCAAAAAAAGTAAGAACTGACTATAATGGCTTACTCCCTTCTGAGCATTCAACTCTTTTAACTCTGCCAGGTGTTGGTCAGTATACAGCTAGCGCAATTTCTGCGATTGCTTTTGATAAGCCATTGGCAGTCATTGATGGAAATGTTGAAAGGCTCTTAGCGAGATTATGGTGTTTGCAAGATAGTAAACCAAAACTTAAAACTGTTGTTGCAGAGGTATTACAGAAATTTCCTTTGGATAATAGGCCTGGTGATTTAGCCCAAAGTATGATGGATTTTGCAAACAGTGTATGCAAACCCGCACGTCCTAAGTGCTCTGTTTGCCCACTTACTCATTTATGTTTAGCTTATGCAAATAATCTGCAGAATCACTTACCTAGGAAATTTCAAAAAAAGAAACCTACGCGTAAAACTATTTTTTTTATTTTTACAGATGAGAGAAGTGATTATGTGCTTCTAGAAAAGAGAGAAAAAAAGGGCCTTTTACCTGGAATGACGGGTTTCTTTTCTACTCCTTGGGCATCTTCATCTGATGAAACAGTTAATAGCTCTTTATCGGAGTTTCCACTAGAATATCAATCAAAAAATATTATTTTTGGGGAAGTGCAGCATACGTTTACGCATTTTCATTTGCGAGGAAAACTGATGCATATTCGAGTAAAAAAAAGAAAAAAAGTTGAACGTGGAATATGGGTAAAAATGTCAGATATTGAAACTTATGCTTTGCCAACGGTCATGAAAAAAATAGCAAAGGCTTTTAACCTTATGTAGCACAGCTACTTATATTTCGGTGTAGGACACAATGGTTCAAATTATCTACCACGATGTTACTCATACAGACGCTGGTTTTCGCCTAGATAAATGGCTTCACCATAGTTCTTATGATATTTCTTTTACGAATTTGCAAAAACTTTGTAGAACGGGGCAAATTCGGGTAAATAAAAGTCGCGTTAAAGGTAATTATAGATTGAAGAAAGGAGATAAAATAAGACTTCCTTTATTTGAAAATGCTGGAAAAGTTGAAAAAAGGGAATATGCATACACTAATCATGAAGAGAAACTTATAAAAGTACTTTTTTCTTCTATTTTATTGCAGCTTGATGATTTTATTGTTTTGAATAAACCATCGGGGTTAGCTGTTCAAGGAGGAACAGGTGTCAAAACTCATGTGGTAAAATTACTTCCTGGTTTAAAAAAGCTTTTATCTTCGACTCAAGAAAAAAAATTAAATTCTTTGGAATTGGTGCATAGGTTAGATCGTGATACATCAGGCATTTTACTTTTGGCAACATCGTCAAATGCTGCAATAGAAGCTGCTTTGGCGTTTAAGAATAGAGCGATACACAAAACATATTTAAGCTTGTGTGATGGGCATCCTAAAAATAATGGAAAATCTATAAAAATGCACCTTAAAGAAGGAGTGCTGGGTCGGGAAAAAGTGATGTTTAGAGCTGCTGAGGATGACCCTGCTTCGAAGCTCGCTGTGACAAAATATGCATGTTTGGAAACAAATCAAAAATACAGCTTATTAAAAATGATACCCATAACAGGTAGAACACATCAGTTGAGGGTGGCATGTCAAAAATTAGGGTGTCCTATAGTCGGTGATAAAAAATACAATCCTACTTCTTCTACTGGTTATAACTACATGTTTCTTCACGCGCAAATACTACACT
>CAZQLR010000032.1:3117-6014 GCA_964594205.1 uncultured Alphaproteobacteria bacterium | reverse complement strand
CCTACTTCTTCTACTGGTTATAACTACATGTTTCTTCACGCGCAAATACTACACTGGCCTCAAAAGAATATGTTTGTTGAAGCGCCAATACCGGAACAATTCATAAAAAAAGCTAGAAGTTTAGGGCTAGATTTAAACAGTGGCAAAAAAGCTGTCGTTGATAGTTAAATTATCTTTGCTTGTTATTTATGTACAAAAGGATCTTTGGAAAAAACATCAATTATCACATGATGATGGGTTGGCGATCCCGAGAGGATTCGAACCTCTGACCTACTGCTTAGGAGGCAGTCGCTCTATCCAGCTGAGCTACGGGATCATATGCAGTGTGCCATAGTATGGCTTAGAACTTGGCTCATCCTATAAGTAATATCTATTTTTGCCAAGTATCTATTAATACTAGATGCGATTATTTTATAATTTAGCCTAGTTCACGCAAAAAGCGTTGTTTCTGCCTATTCCAATCACGCTCTTTTTCTGTTTGCCGTTTATCATATTGCTTTTTACCGGATGCCAATCCTAACTCAACCTTAACTATTCCCCTGATATTAAAAAAAATAGATAGTGGTATTACGGTCGCGCCTTTCTTGTTTAAGGATAAAGATAACTTAGATAATTCTCTTTTATGCAACAAAAGCTTACGTGGCCGTTTTGCGTCATGATTTTGATATGTAGCATTTTTGTATTCTTGAATATAGGCGTTGTTGAGCCATATGTTCTCTTCTTTAGTTCCAGCCCATGCTTCATCAATACTCGCATGCCCTAGGCGTAATGACTTGACTTCTGATCCCATAAGTACAATGCCTGCTTCTATAACGTTCTCTATAAAGTAATTGTGCCTAGCCTTACGATTTTGGACAATAATTTTACGAACGCTCCTATCTTCTTTTTTCTTCTTTGTCATGGATTATCTTAAAAAAATACAAGAGTTAACAAAATAAAAAGAGGAACAAGTACAACAAACGACCATGCCATGTATCCTAGGAAACTAGGCATTTTAATCCCCTGTTGTTCAGCAATAGCTTTTACCATAAAATTTGGAGCGTTGCCTATGTATGTCATAGACCCCATAAATACCGCTCCACATGAAATAGCCATCAAAGCTTTGCAGCAGCCGCTCATTAACGTATCTGCATCTCCTCCTGCGGTATGGAAGTATACCAGATATGTGGGGGCATTGTCCAAAAAAGCACTTAAAATACCTGTTACCCAAAAATATAAGGCTGCTATAGGTTTACCCTCGCTATCTGAAACCATTTCAACCAAATATCCTAGTGCCCCACTCTTTCCTTGCTTTAGAATAAGAATTACTGGTATAACGGTTACGAAAATAGCAAAAAACAACTTTGCCACTTCTAAAAAAGGTTCCCAAGAAAAACCATTGGTGTGACGTATCTCATAAGGTGTTATCTTGATGCTTGCATAACACAATCCCCACAATATGGAATCACGAATAAAGCTTTTTATGGGAATATCTATACCTAAAAAGGGTATAAAAGCATTTGTTTCTATGCTACCGGTTATGAGAACCACAATTAATAATAAGGCGAGGAGTATGAAGTTACGCTTTCCTTCTATGGAAAACTTTTTTCTCGGCGCTTCTATAGGAGCTTGCTTTTCCTCTTTCTTAAAATAGTAGATATCCACAGAAAGAAAAATGCCTAAAAGCATTATGATCATAACAGACATTGGTAACAATAAATGTTTTGTTGTCCAAAAAAAATCTACGCCATTCATATATCCTATAAATAAAGGAGGGTCTCCCAGTGGTGTTAAGGCTCCGCCAATGTTTGCTACCAGAAAAATAAAAAATATTTTGGTATGGGTTTTGTGTGTTCGCCAAGAATTTGCACTAATAAGAGGTCTTATTAAAAGCATAGAAGCTCCTGTTGTGCCTATCCAGCTAGCAAAAACTGCACCAGAAGCTAAAATAGCAGTATTGCTCATTGGCGTTCCCAACCATTGAGTTTTAAGTTTTATGCCACCGGTGATAATAAACAATGCTGCAATAAGCGACGTAAATGGTATATATTCCAAAAAAATAGCATGCAATGTATCGTGAACTGCTTGCTCCATACCTGTAAACCTACTCCATGGGAGCAAAAAACAGAGAACCCAGAATAAGCCTATTTTACCAAAATGCTTATGCCAAAAATTGGCTGATAAGATAGGAAAAATAGCTATGGAAAGCAAAACACCTGCAAAAGGAAGGCACCACCACAGGCTTAGTATTTTTCCGGAAAGTATCAAAATTACCTCTACTGTTTTTATGATAACCAATATTGGTTTTATTTTGGTTAATAGTTTTCTCTGTCCTACAGGTTAATTAATGAATAAACTGAATTCCAAGAAACTTTGCAAAATCAATCCTGCAGCTACGTTGTCAATACGGTCAGCTCTTTTTTTTCGAGACATATCTGCTTCTAACATAGCTTTCTCAGCGCCTTGGGAAGAGGACCTTTCGTCCCATAATAATAATGGCAAATTCATACTGTATTCTTGTAGAGTTGTTAAAGCATTATGGCTAAAATGCCTAACACTTTGGCAAGCAACACCTTCGTTACCGCTCATTTCATAGGGATATCCTACAACAATACCTACGGCCTCGTATTTTTGAATAAGTTTAACAAAAGTGGCCATGACATCTGAAAATTTTTTTCGATGAATGGTATGAAGAGGTGTTGCTACAAGACGAGTTATGTCACTGACGGCCACACCTATACGTTTTCTTCCTACATCGAGCGCTAAAAGAGCACCGACATGTGGCAGGCTTTTTATAAATTCTTCTTTATGATTAGGGTAAAAAAGTGTCATATAGTGGTGAGACTGCTTGTTTAAAATAGTGTAGCATAAACTAACCTAATTTAAAAAAATATGAAACCTCAAAGTATCCAGAGTTC
>CAZQLR010000032.1:0-3017 GCA_964594205.1 uncultured Alphaproteobacteria bacterium | reverse complement strand
AGGTTTGAGGAAAACTATATCTGGGCAAGCTACTTTCAAGCATGGTGTTCTAACTTTTGTTCATCCAGACTGCGCCGTTGCAGATACTACTTTTGACTTGTATTGTGGGGCTTATCCTGTATACCCACTAACCTATGGTTTAACGAACAACCAACTTATTCATACTACTAGAAAAATTTTATCACATAACCTCCCTATTCTGCCAGAATGGATAGAAAAAGAGACGCTAAATCTTTATGGTTGGCCAAGCTGGAAGAGCTCTATATTGGATATGCACAATCCTAAATCCGATGATGATTTGAATCCTGAAAGCTCATCCGCTTATCAAAGGTTGTTGTACGATGAACTTCTTGCTCGCCAAATAGAAATAGCACGTCGTAGAAAAAACAATACTGAAATTAAGGGAAAAAGGGTTGCTATGAGCCAACAACTTTTTCAAAAGCTAAAAGAGAGCCTCCCCTTTACTCTGACAAATGCTCAAACTTTGGCCATAGAAAAAATCTTTAATTCTATGAATGCCGTGCATCCTATGAGATGCTTGGTTCAAGGTGATGTTGGTAGCGGGAAGACTTTAGTAGCTTTCAGTGCGTCTACGTTTGCGGTAGAGGCAGGTTTCCAAGTAGCTTTTTTGGCTCCGACAGAAGTTTTAGCTCAGCAACATGGAAAGAAACTAAAACCCTATGCTGAGAAGCTTGGTCTAAGCTTAGAGCTTATGGTTGGAGGCAAGAGTCGTAGTAAAGCATTAAAAGAACAGAGAGTGCGCCTGGCAGCAGGTTCTATTAATATACTAGTTGGAACACATGCATTGTTAGAGGAAAATATAGTTTTTCAAAATTTAGGTTTGGTGATTGTTGATGAGCAACATAGGTTTGGCGTAAAGCAGCGCTCATTACTTATGAAAAAAGGAGTTGATGTTGATATGATGGCCATGTCGGCTACGCCTATACCGCGATCTTTGCAGATGACTTTATTTGGTGATATGGACGTTATACCTATTAGAGAAAAACCTAAGGGCAGACAACCTATACATACGTCTGTTGTTAACCAAGAAAAATTAGAAGGCATTATCGAAGGTGTAAAAAGGCATACTGATAATAACCAACAAGTATATTGGGTTTGCCCTCTAGTAAAAGAATCAGAAAAACTGGATCTTGCTGCAGCTGAAGAGCGCTTTAAACAGCTATATCAATTGTTTGGTAGTAACGTTGGTATAATTCATGGGAAAATGAAGAGTGAAGAAAAAAATACTATTATGCAGAGGTTTATCAATGAAGAAATAAAAATTTTGGTTGCAACAACCGTTATTGAAGTAGGTGTTGATGTTCCAAAATCAACACTTATAGTTATTGAACATGCAGAGCGTTTTGGTTTATCCCAGCTTCATCAATTGCGTGGTCGTGTTGGTAGAGGCTCAGAAAAAAGCCACTGTGTCTTAGTTTATGCACATCCTTTGACAGAGAATGCAAAAAACCGTTTGCATGCTATGCGCGAATCTCAGGATGGTTTTTATCTAGCTGAAGAAGACCTCAAATTAAGAGGTGGTGGTGATGTTTATGGCACGCAACAAAGTGGTTACAATATATTTAAGCTAGCTGATCTGAGAAGGGACTTAAAATTTTTAACGATTGCAAGAGATGAAGCCCAGAATTTTTTTTCTGAAAATTCACAAATTTCAATGCCATTACAATTATTGAGTCATATATTTCAAACAACAAAGGCAAGTGAATATGTTGAAGCAGGATGAATGGTGTATGAAGAATAAATATAAATTAACATTTGACACCTCCACAGCCAAAGCAACCGTTGCTTTGGTTGATTGTCAGGGCAATGTTATAGCCGATCGAGAGAAAAATGAAGACTATGGCCAGGCAAGAAACCTTCTCCCTTTTATACAGAGCCTCCTATCAGAAGCGCATATAACATTCAAAGAAATATCTCATGTTTTGACAATTAGAGGACCTGGTTCTTTTACCGGTGT
This sequence comes from uncultured Alphaproteobacteria bacterium, assembly GCA_964594205.1. GTDB lineage: Bacteria > Pseudomonadota > Alphaproteobacteria > 16-39-46 > JAJRRM01 > CAZQLR01. The sequence continues at coordinate 1,039 of CAZQLR010000032.1, read as the reverse complement.
ACGTTTGGGGCTGGCTACAGCCCTTGGGTTTAAAATAGCAGCGAAAAATCATTCAAATCTTAATGTCAGTGCTTTTTCTGCTTTTGACGTTTTATCTGCATCTGTAATTCTTGAATGCGACGATATTTACGATACGTATCCTTTGTGCTTAGTCTTGGATACAAAACGAGAGGATTTTTTTGTACAGTGTTTTTCGTCTGTTGAAAATGGCGTGAACGGAAAAAAGAAACGTATTCCCATAGACACACCAAAATGCCTTAAAACTGAAGAAGTAGAAAAGTTGTTAGCGAATAAAAGGCATGTTATAGCTGGTCATGGCGTTGATTTGTTGTTACAAACAAAGACCAGCAGTTTTCAGAATTATTTACGTGTTGCTGTTGATTATCCGAGTGCGTGTCGTATAGTTAATTTCTTTGAATATTATGTAGAAACAGAAAGCCTTTCTTCTAGTTTGAATCCTTTATATATACGTCCGGCTTATGTGTATGAAAAAAAATAATTTTATTCCGTTGGGGTGTTCTGTTCATAGTTTTAAAGTAACACTGTTTGAATTTTTATAGAGCGCTTAATTCTAATAAGAGCTGCTTAATAATTGTGTATCTCTGTTGAGGATTTGGCATGGGGGTTAATATCACCAGTGTTTGATCTGGCCGAAGTTTAAGTAAACCTTTTTTTGAAGAAATATATTTGACTAAACCCAAAGGGTTTTTAAAAGTATTTTTATGAAAGGATAATGTGGCTCCTTTGGGGCCTGCTTCAATTCTTTCAATATTAAGCTTTGATGCTATAACTTTTAGTTGCAACATTTCAAACATGTTTTTAACAGCTAAAGGCAAAGAGCCAAATCTGTCTTCAAGTTCGTCTACCATCAGATTTATCTCTTCTGTATCTGAGCAAGAAGCAAGCCTTTTGTATAGCCTCAAACGTAAGTCTAAATCTTCAATATAGCTTTCAGGTATATGGGCTGTAACGCCCAGATTGATTTGCACTAAGTAATCATCTCTAGACAAATCTTCTTCCGTTTTAGTATTGTTCCCTT
>CAZQLR010000031.1:8248-10224 GCA_964594205.1 uncultured Alphaproteobacteria bacterium | reverse complement strand
GAAACAGCCGTCATTAATGTTTTAAAATTTTTCATTCTAAATTCCCTTATCATTGCTCGTGTTTCTTAAATGGCTATTTTTTGAGAAAAGTCAAGTATGGGTTATATAAATTATTTCTTATTAAGAGGATGACCTTTTTGAACAACATCCACGAGTTTTTGGGATAAAACATGCGTGTATATTTGCGTCGTCCCCACATCGGCATGTCCCAATAATTCTTGAACAGCCAAAAGATCGGCACCATGGTCGAGAAGATGGGTAGCAAAAGCATGCCGAAGAACGTGTGGTGATACACGCGAAGGATCTATACCTGCTTCAACAGCGACTTTCTTTATAAGCTGCCCTACACGCTGTCGTGTTATATGACCTTCTTTAGATCTAGAGGGAAACAGCCAAATATTTTCTTTTCTTTTTTTTTTCTCAACATTCGAAAAATATAACCGATAACCTAAATAGCTCTTTAGCACACCCACGGCAGCAGCATTCAAGGGCACTAGTCGTTCTTTATTACCTTTTCCCTTAAGTAAAACAGCCTGGTAATTATGAACAAAGGACGCCATCGTCAATGAAGTAAGCTCAGAAACCCGTGCTCCCGTAGCATAAAGGAGTTCCAAAATCGTACATAACCGCAATTTTTCAGCTACAGGCCAAGTATTCATCGACTCCAAAAGCTTTGTAACTTCATCTTCTGATAAAATTTTGGGTAAATTCTTTCCTAGCTTAGGGGATGCTATGCGTTTTGTAGGATTATCATCACACAAATCCTCACTACACAAATAACCATAAAATTGCCGTAAAGACGATAGACGTCGCGCTACGGAACGTGGGCTTAACCCCCTATCGTGAAGGGATGCTAAGTAAAACTGGATATCCACATCTCTTGCTTTGCAAATGGAAATCTTAATTGTTTCTGCGTAATCTCTAAGATCACGACGGTAAGCTTCCAACGTGTTTGCGCTAGCACCGCGTTCAGCTATCATCATCTCAAGAAACTGATCGACTCTTTCTGTGTTAATCATTATTACAAACAATCTTCCATTATTATCAAAACATCGAAGTAACCAGCAAAAAAATCAATGGAAAAAACTAAAAATCTTATGAGCTATATTTATACTCTTCTTGTTCTTGGTTCTTCTTTTTAGAATCTCTTTTGATGAATTTCAAAACATTTTTGGCAAACAGTTTATTTTTTTTGTTATTATCAGACAACTTTACTACCTGAAACAACCCCCTAGTGCACATATAATTCGGCATTCCTCCACAATTTGTACTATTATTATACGTAAAGTTTTGATCAATCTCTCCAGCCCAAGAACACAGACTCGTCATTCCCAACATAAAAAAAACCAACCACATCATAGAGATAACCTTCTTGGATTTCATTTATTTCCCCTTTACTATGCTTTCTTACATTGTAGCTAAAAAATACCGATTAGAATATATAGTTTCACACCCTTATATAAACGGGGTTGACGACTCATCCCAAATATCGGACAAAGTTCTCTTATAGATAAAAACAAGGCAGCCATGAAAAAGGGGATCAACATACCAAATCTCTTGACACTCAGTCGTATTGTACTGATTCCTGTCATGGTGTCTTTGTTTTTCTTTCCTTCTCCTACTACGAACTGGTTGCTTGTGGGTCTCTTTTTGTGTGCTTCTATTACTGATTTTCTAGATGGATTTATCGCTCGACAGTGGGACCAAATAAGCCCGTTTGGTAAATTTCTCGATCCTGTTGCTGATAAACTACTCGTATCATCTATCTTAATGATGCTCGTAGGTACTGACCGTATTGAGGGTATTAATTTAATACCGGCTGTCGTCATCCTTTGCCGTGAGGTGCTTGTTTCAGGTTTACGCGAATATTTGGCCCAGCTACGCCACAAGTTGCCAGTTTCCATGCTAAGCAAGTGGAAAACTGCCTTTCAAATGGTTGCTTTGACCGTGTTTTTAAGTGGAATTGAACCATTTGT
>CAZQLR010000031.1:6149-8148 GCA_964594205.1 uncultured Alphaproteobacteria bacterium | reverse complement strand
CTGCCTTTCAAATGGTTGCTTTGACCGTGTTTTTAAGTGGAATTGAACCATTTGTAAGCATTGGCCTTGGTTTGCTGTGGTTAGCAGCATTACTAACAGTCATTTCAGGATATGATTATCTTGTGCAAAGTTTAAAACACTTCTAAACCTTGCAAAATATCATGAACTGACAGTATTTCGCCCAAATTTATGCCCTCTGGTTTTGCGGCAGTATATATTCGATAGGTGGGAATTCCTGGAGCACCTATTGATCTCAGATAGCGTTCCGTAGAGTTATCCTTTTTCCAAATGCCAAGCATCACAACAACCTGAGAAGACGATAAAGCCTTAACGATTTTTGGATTTTCAAACGTTGTTTTCTCGTTATACAAACACGTCAGGCACCATGGTGCCGACGTTATAACAAAAACCTTTTTCCCTCTTTTGAGAGAGTTGTTAATTTCATCTACCACCAAAGGTTTTACAGGAAAATGATATCTATTTTCATAAAAGATTTCTTTTTCTTCGGTTGTTTCATGTTTAAAACTCTCATATGTTATAAAAATCATCCATGCTGCAAAAAACGCTAAAGCGCCTCCAGCTATTTTCTCTACCCATTTCATCCACTTACCTGGTTCAGGTAAGTAGCGCAAAAATCCAGGGATTATTGCTATAAATATATAAGGGATACCATATCCCACAGCAACGAGGTTAAGTATTAACCACATAACCCATGGTTGTTGCATCAATGAAAAAGCTAATACTCCAGACAAAAAAGGAGCCGTACAGGGGCTAGCCAATATTCCCGCAAAAAAACCTAACATAAAATCCTGAATTCTACCTGAAGTCTTATTTATTATCCATTTTCCTACCAAAGTTTGTAAAACAGAAAAAAACATCACCGGAAAAACATAAAACAAAGCTGAAACAATGATAAAGCATGTCAAGGCAAGCAAAAAATAAGGGTTATTAAAGTGTTGCCCCCATAAAGCCGGTTGTTGACCGGAAGGTTGCATTAACCAGCCAAATATCATCAACATATTGAAAAAAAAGATAATACCCAATAGGGTTAGTAAAGATTTTTGACGCCTTTGTTGTGTTTCTTCTTTGCCTAAAATTTGTAGCTTTAATAGTAGAATTGGCCATACACACGGCATAAGGTTTAAAATAAAACCACCTACCAAGGCCAATAAAAACATAGTCAACCATCCATATAAAAACGACGCCTCCTCACCTATTTTAATTGAGGTAGAAAATGGTATGCATCGTGTATCGCTACATAAAGCACCGTCGAAACTCACCAAAGAAGATACTGCTCTTTCTGCCATCTTAGGGTCAAAAATTATTTTTATATCAAAGCAATCTTTATAAATACGTCCGTTGAACGCACCCTCAGTTTTTTTTTGGGGAACAGGCCACTCTATAACATAGTTTTTTACATTTGTAGATTCGACAAGATGAAAAGTTAGTGGCAACCCCATTGATGTATCATGAGCATAAACAGAATACCCTTTGGGAACCGTAAAACGAATAGAAGCTTGATTATTTGACCATGAAAGTATTTGCTTATTTAGTGATGGAAGTTGAACTTCCTCACAGAAGCCACTATTCAAAACAGATACAATAGCTGCAAAATATAAACAGACCAACCATTTTGCCCTATTAGCAATAACTTGATTTACTTTTGAAATTTTCAAATACTTTATCCTTAGATTTTTTATATACCATAGCTATGAAAGTACTCTGATTGTTTATATAAAAGCAAGTTTCTATACTTTACTGATTATCTAACTCTTAAACGCAGCTAAAATTCTACAAGTTTTTTTTCAGAAAAAATTTCATAAAAAAACCTCCCCTAAAGGGGAGGCTTTAAGAATAAGTGGATCAGCTTAAGCCGTAGCTTTTTTGCTGTCCTCTGTTTCACGTTCGTTAACAAGCTTTGCATATTCCTTGTTAAGAGCAAACGCTGCAAAAATCCAAACCAAAACAACAACAGCCATAATCACTGAAATATAGGGAG
>CAZQLR010000031.1:1486-6049 GCA_964594205.1 uncultured Alphaproteobacteria bacterium | reverse complement strand
GCTGCAAAAATCCAAACCAAAACAACAACAGCCATAATCACTGAAATATAGGGAGCAATCGTAATTTGTGTGGATCCTACAATACTAACCAGAAGAACCTGCTGAATGACAGCACCACCGGATTTACCAAGTCGTCCACCAACGCCATCAACAGCAGCCTTACCGCGAACCTTTAAGTTATCATCAAGTGGTATATACGCCATTTCCTTTGTCGGATCGAACAAAGAATACTTAGTTGCTTTACTTGCAACATTCTGAGCCATACCAATCCAGATAGCCATAATAACAGGAGTTGTACTAAATACCGCCATCATACCAGACATACTATCGCGGAAGATAACAAAGACGAAAAAGGCAACACCAGTTACCAACAAAATCACCGGCGTAGCGGCGGCACCTGTTAACCAGCCAAATCGACGCAGTATATTATTACCAACAATCATAAGGAAAATTGTCACAGCACCTACAATCATAGAGAACTGCCCCATAAACCCTGTATAATCATTTGCATTTGTATACTGTAGCTTAATCTGACCTTTCCATGTAATTTCTACTAAATTGATGGCAATACCGTATCCAAGAACAAGGATAGCCAAGTAACCAAGATATTTAGACTGGAAAACAACCTTCATACTTTCAAAGAAACCAAGCTTAGCTTTTTTCTTTTTCACTTTTATTTCCGAAGGATTATACAAACGAGAATCCGTTAAGACATTTTTGTTAACCCAGTCATAAAGATACATAACCAAGATACCTGCCGCGATAACAGCCGCTACAATGAAACGCAAATTGATAACCCACCGTTCTTCATCAGGCAAGTGGTCGTTCATCTTAGTAAAAGCCTTTAAAAGACCTCCTGAAGCCATTAAACCAACGTTACCTATCATACCAAACAAAGGATAAAAACGTTTTGCTTCACTGCTTTTTGTAATCTGGTTAGCAAATGTCCAGAATAAAACAGACAACGCAAAAGTCCCCCAAAGTTCGGAAAAAATATAAAACAATGAGAAAGTCCAGTTAGCAAACAACGGCATCAACCATTTGAACCTAGGAAAGTCTTCTTGCAACTGAACCAAATTTTCATGGCTCATGTTGAAAACTTCATTATTGGGATAGAATACAAAAGCAAACAACGCGAAAAAACCCAACATAAAAGAAATCGTTGTATTAAAAAGCGCTTGTTTTTTCATAATAGTTGAAAGTTTACCGTAAAAAGCGGTCATAAGAATGGCGAATGGCAATGTTCCGTAAACTTTTAAAAAGCTCAGAGACTCTGCACCTGAACCTTTCGCTGTAACGATAATGGCATCTTTTACATCGCGCAAAATCGTATAGTTAAATAGAACGAAAAACATCATCAACGCCATAGGGATGACTTTTTTGTTTTCAAACCCTTCCACAGGCCAAACTATATTCTTGGCTGTATTTAAACGACTAGTCCAATTTGAAGTAGACATTTTATCCTCTAGTTATCTTAAAAAGAACTCCATAGTCATTTCCCCTATTCAAGGCTTTCACTTCTAAGGCTTATCCATGTTAAACAACCCAAGGATAATATCTTAATTTTGCAAGCCTTTTGGCGATACCGACTATACTCCAACAGAAAAAAGCCGCTCTCACACAGGATAGCGACTCATCTGCTTTTGGCGATTTTATACAATATTCTTTATAACTTCGCTAGAAAAAAGTGAAATACCATTTTATTTCAACAAGCTAATTTACTTTTTTCCTGTAACAGGCGCCAAAATCATAAGCATCTGACGACCTTCCATACGTGGTCCAAAGTCCAACTTTGCAAGCTCTTCTTCAAGAACAATATCCTTTATTCTCTCTATAACCCGTGCACCAATGTCCATATGGCTAAGCTCACGCCCACGAAATCTTAGAGTTATTTTAACCTTATTAGCATCACTCAAAAATCGCTTTATATTTCGTAGTTTTACCTGAAAATCATTTTCGTCAATATTAGGACGTAAAATAACCTCTTTGACTTCAACAATTTTCTGATTTTTACGCGCCAACGCCTGTTTCTTTTGAAGTTGATAACGATGTTTTCCATAATCCATGACACGGCATGTCGGTGGCTTAGCCGTAGGAGCAACCTCTACCAAATCCATACCAGCTCCATAGGCAAGCTCCAGAGCATCGCCAATTTTCATGACACCCAAGGCATCATTTTCCACACCTATAACACGGACTTCAGAAGCCTCTATCTCATCATTTATGCGCGGGTTCTTATTACCACCCGACGACTTATTGGGACCTCTTTTAATGGCATCCTCCTAAAAAGTTAACAACAAAAAAATCAAAGTTACTTTAATAACACTACCTTAAAAGCACAAGAGAAATAATCATTGTTACCCATGCGCTCGCTCTTTAATTTTAAGTTTCTTCTTATTGTTGTGCCATTACCATACTTCTTGTAAGAGAGCCCTTTTTTATTCCATGTATAACTAGATAAAATAAAGAGTTCCAATATTTAAGATTTTAAATTTTCCTTAATTAATTGATACTATGACTGTGAAAAGCGTCACATAGAGCAATTCCCAAAGCATCTGATTCATCATGACATGCTGTACTAATCGCCGGCAATAAATGCTTCACCATATATTCCACTTGCGCCTTATTGGCATGACCTTGTCCTGTAACAGCTTTTTTTATAGTATTCGGCGCATAAAAAGTAACTTTTGCCTCACCATAAATCCCTGCAGCACTTATCAAAGCCCCTCGCGCCAAACCCAACTTTAATGCCGATGCAGGATTAGTGTTGATAAATGTTTCCTCAAAAGCTATGCGCGCTGGTTTATAGGACTCGATAACATCTAAAAGCGATTTTTGTAAAATGGCCAATCGCTCCTCTAACGGCTGTTTAGAATCTGTACAAACATGGCCCACTTTTACAAATTTTAGCCTAGGTTTATCAAAGGAAATAATACCCCAACCGGCTCTATTTAAGCCGGGGTCAACACCTAGTATAATCATAATTTACCCTTGTTTCTTTATAACCATACAAAAGCTACGGGTTCTATAAAGGCCTATTTCGTACCGAAAAGCCTATCGCCTGCATCACCAAGACCTGGAACTATGTAAGATTTATCGTTGAGCTTCTCGTCTAACGACGCTGTATAAATAGGTACATCTTCGTGTTTTTTTTGGAAGACTCTAACACCTTCCGGGGAAGCCACTAAAGCAACAAATCGGACACAACTTTTATCAACACCGTGTTTCATCAAAACATCAACAGCGTAAGATGCTGAATTTCCAGTAGCCAACATTGGATCCAACAACAAAAAAACTTGCCCTTTGGGCTCCGGCAAACGAACTAAATATTCTACAGGCTTATGTGTTTCCGAATCTCTGTATAGACCAACATGCCCTACACTAGCTGTTGGCATAAGTTCTAAAAAACCTTCAACCATACCTAAACCCGCCCGTAAGATAGGAACAATTGTGGCAGGTTCATGCTTTAAAAAAGGAGCATCCATAGCTTGTATAGGCGTCTCTATATGCTGTTTTTCTAACGGAAAATCACTGGTAACCTCGTATCCCATCAGAAGAGATATTTCTTTTAGGTAAGCTCTCAAAGCGCCTGCTCTTGTTTCCCTCATACGAATATGCGACAGTTTATGCTGAATGAGCGGATGGTTCATTACGAACAGATTCTTGAAAGACTCGGATGCAAGAAAAGACATGATGTCTCCATAGATATAAGGTTAAAAGACAACTATCCACCGCATGACAAAGCCCTTATCCCTGGTAAGGTAAAAAACTTAGCGTGCCCAATAAAAGCAGGGATTTCATTACGCAAGAAATCTCTCCTACTAGGAACCATTGGCTTCCAAAATCCAGCGGTACTAATCCCCAAAAAGCATATTAAACAATTTCGGAGCCTACAAGACTATACCCGCGAGGCAACTTTCTTACAAGGCATATAGTTTAGCAAAAAATAACTTTCCTATACTTGAGGTAGGTTTGCACACGCTATTATTAGTCATCGTCACTATCGTCATCACTTGACTCTCCTTGAAACGGAGCGCACGGATCTTTTTTATCTCTAGAGCCCTGCTCATTCCTAGACTCATAGTCCTGATCATCACTGTCGCCTTGCGTTTCTGCAGCTTTTACCGTCTTACACACTGATGTGAAGAAACCTGGAACCTCATTTCGTGACTGACTATAACAGCCGTAAAAGTACCCTATATCCATTTCTGTACCACCATTATCCCCTCCTCCTTCACCAGGAGAAGCCTTAGGCTTAATTTGCGCTAAAATATTAGGTATATTTTTTATCATCCTTTGCGCACTATTTATAGATTCTTTGAGGCGAGCCAAAGGATTTGTACCACCATCATCATCCCCGTCACTATTTTGCTCATCCTCAGCTTTCTTATGCAAAAGACCGCTCAATGCATGTTTTCCTGCTTGCTCTACTGCCGTTTTTGGACTTTTTAATTTTTTTTCATCTTCTTTAATTTTCTTCTCTAAAGAAGCTTTACACGCATTACCGTTGGATCTCATTTGTTCATATTGCTGCAATGACTGCATATACTGCTTACCAAAAGG
>CAZQLR010000031.1:0-1386 GCA_964594205.1 uncultured Alphaproteobacteria bacterium | reverse complement strand
AGAGCATCAACCTTTTCTCCTTGCGCAAAGCGATCAGTACGTTGTTCTGAACGTTCGCGAGCAAGATCAGATCGACGAATAAAGCCATGAACCTGACCGTCAAGTAAGGAAACTTCTAGACCGCTATCAACCACTTTTGACACAGTGCAAGTAACAACATCTCCGGACTTTATTTGTCCAAGACCTTCACCTACCTCGTCACGTGTCAATTGCTTAACACCCAGGCTTATGCGCTCTTTTTCAGCATCAACATCCAAAATTTTGACACGAACCATATCGCCAGGCTTGTAATCTTTCAACGCCTCATCACCAGATTTATCCCAAGAAAGATCAGAGGCATGAACCATACCATCTAAATCTTCGTTCAAAGCTACAAACAAACCAAAATCAGTTATATTACGGACCTCACCTTCAAGTTCGTCACCAATTTTATGCTCAGCAGCAAAAGCTTCCCAAGGGTTAGCAATAACCTGCTTCATTCCCAAACTCAAACGACGCTTTTCGCGGTCAACTTCCAGAACCTTTACATCAACCTCTTGGCTGGTTGCAACTATTTTGCCTGGGTGCATATTTTTCTTTGTCCAGCTCATTTCCGAAACATGAACTAAGCCTTCAACACCATCTTCAAGCTCAACAAATGCTCCATAATCTGTAATATTTGTTACCACACCTCTATGAGCCGTATCTATAGCATACTTATCAACTGCAATGACCCAAGGGTCTTCTTGCAATTGCTTCATACCCAAAGAAATACGCTGAGTTTCCTTGTTAAATTTAATTACTTTAACCTGAATAGTTTCTCCGACCTTCAAAACATCACTAGGGTGATTAATACGGCGCCACGAAATATCCGTTACGTGCAAAAGACCGTCAACACCACCAAGGTCAACGAACGCACCATAATCTGTGATGTTCTTAACAACACCATCCAATACTCGTCCTTCTTCCATAGTAGCAACAAGCTCAGACTTAGCTTCAGCTCGACTTTCCTCTAGAACAGCTCGACGAGACACAATGATATTGCCACGAGCACGATCCATTTTTAAAATCATGAATGGCTGAGGAATATTCATCAAGGCATCAACATCTTTAATGGGTCGTATATCCACTTGACTACCAGGCAAGAAAGCAACAGCACCCCCCAAGTCCACAGTAAAACCGCCTTTAACGCGGGTAAACATAACACCCATAACGCGCTCTTGATTGGTATGAGCCTTATCTAGATCTTCCCAAACTGCTTCTCGACGTGCTTTTTCTCTACTTAAAACAACGTCACCGTTACGATCCTCTAGACGTTCTACGTATACATCAACAATAGAGCCTGGCTCTAGCTTGGCATCACTGGACGTAAGATTAAATTCACGAATAGGTATACGACCTTCAGAC
>CAZQLR010000030.1:5467-10650 GCA_964594205.1 uncultured Alphaproteobacteria bacterium | reverse complement strand
AACGCGCCCCTTCAAATTTTTGGAGTACAGTCAAATATGTAATATCAGCAATAACGACCAAAAAGCACGAACTAAAAAAATCCGTGGGGTCTCTATAAAATGGGACATAAAAACAAGTACTATTGTATAGCCTGAATTTCTAAACTCAAGCCAAACAAATAAAAAACCCTTTTTGCCTAACGACTAAAAAGAAAAAAAGATTTTTAATAACAAATAATTAAAGAACTAGGCAAATACCTCAACGCAGACATGACATATGCGCATGGCATTCTGCTCAGAATAGTCCTAGAAAACGCTTGGCATAGTAAAAAACGCGACGTTTATATACAATAGCTAGGTACAGTCAAACACTTGACCATTCCCTCTTAACGTGCAGACGTATAACATTTTTTATAATCGACAATCTATCCAACCTCAGTTACCAGTATATAGTCACTAAAAAACCAAAGGACTGAAACAATTATGCTTGCCAGCAAAGCAAAAAAAATTACCGACACCGTCACACCCTTTAGTATTGATGACGGTTTCGCCATGGGAAGATATGCCCACCTGGAAAACACATTGTCTGGTATCATAAACCGCCATACTTACCCTGATTCCCTCAATAAATTACTAGCGGAGCTAATTCTTGCAGGATCTTTACTAGCCTCCGTTTTCAAATATGAAAAAAAGATCACACTGCAAGTAAAAGGTGATGATGCAGCACCCTTAAATTTTGCTGTTGTAGAAATAAACACCGCCATGAATGTGCGCGCCTGTATTAAAATCGCCGACCCCTATTTCTTTGAAAAACCCACCATAGACCAACCATTACAATCACTTCTTGGTAAGGGTTTTCTTGTTCTTTCACTAGACCAGGGGACAAACACTACTCTTTATCAAGGTGTTGTGGAACTCAAGGGAAAAACCTTAAGCCAGGCCTTTAATCATTATTTTCAGCAATCAGATCAAACACCTATTTGTATGTCCCTAATAACAAAACCGCCTCATAAAGGAAAAAGCTGGCAGGGAATAGGCATCCTTTTAAACAAGCTACCTGAATCTGGCGGTGCCATGCCGTCTGAAAAACCTTTACCTCGCTTATGGCAAAAATTGTCTCATTTAACGAAAGAGGCCTTATCTTTTTCCTTGTTTAACTCTGCTCCTCATAAAAATCTCAAGAAAATTTTTAATAATCATAATCTTGTTTTCTCTGATCCTCTTATGGTCAAAGAAAGATGTTCCTGTTCAAAAGAAAAAATACTGGCAGCTCTCAAGACTTTTCCTCAAAAAGAAATTGAAACGATGAAAGATGACAGTAACATAAGTATTACATGCGAATTTTGTAGTACAAATTATCTGTTTGAAGATGGCGACCTAAGCTAAGAACTGGTAGGATGAAAATCTAATGAAACAATATCGCATGAGGAAATGACTCTTATGGAAAGTACAGCATTTGATAGCCTTGCCATTGGTTGTGTGTGTGTCCTAGGCATCATCGGCTTTATTCGCGGCTTCACAAAGCAGTTTTTTGGGACACTGGGGTGGTTGGGCGCTCTTTTAGTTACCATTTATGGTTACGCCCCCATGGTTCCTCTAGTAAAGAAATTTGTGGATACCCCCTGGGTTACTAGCCTCTTAACCATCACACTGTTATTTTTACCTTCCTACATCTTTTTGAAAGCGCTGAGCTCCTGGCTATCCCGCAAAATAAAAGATAGCTTTTTAGACAGCCTTGACCGTGTGTTAGGAGCTTTTTGGGGGCTTTTAGTGGGCATTCTGTCCACATGTTTTGTTTTTATCGTTCTAGAAACGCTCTGGCCCGAAGGTTTATCCTCAGCAACACGAGCAAAAACATACCCTATTATCAAAAAGGCTAGCCTCTTCATCATGGATATTTTACCTGAAGGGCTAGACAACGGCAAACTAAAGAAAGACCTTTCTCCTTCTTCTCAACAAAAAGCCGACATATTGTCGTCCATGCGTCCCATTTCAGTTCAACTACCTCTAAAACAAGCACCAAACCGAGCCCTTTATTCCAACCAACAACGGCAATCTTTAACAAATTTACTATCAGGATAAACCCACGGACCACAGCTTATCTTTAAACTGTTTCACACCAATTTAATTTGGTTGTTCCGTTTAAAATGTCGTGGGCTTGTTTGGTATACCCCTCATTATTATGAAGAATTAACCCTGGTAAAAAATCTGTTGTTAAACGGCGACATTTCACCGCACGCACCAAAACTCTTTTGGCCATTTTCCCTTGCCTGGGCCACAACGGAAAAACACTTATAGCCCCGAAACCACAGTCTACTAAAGCATGCATAAGCTCACTACAACGCCCTGCAGTGTAAATGATCGTCAAAACCCCCTTAGATCTTAAGAATTTTCCACACAATTCTATCCATTCTTTTAAAGGGGTCGACGTTTCAATATGACCTAAATGCTTTGATTCATAAGGCGATGGCGTTGCTTCATAACTTGTATAAAAAGGAGGGTTCGTCATAACATGATGAAAATAACCACGGGGCAAAACCTTGGGTGAAAGAAGGCTAATATCCCCAACTATAAAATCGATATCTAAACTGTTTATAGCCCCGTTTTGTTTAGCAAGTTCTATCAATTCCCCTTGTATATCAACGCCTACCATGCAAACACCAGGTATTCTTTTCGCCAGGCACAAAGCCGCCGTACCCACACCACATCCAACATCCAAAACGCGCTGTTCTGGTTTTGCCTCACAACCTGCAGCTAAAAAAATAGGCTCAATGGCTGTTCTGTATCCGTTTTTTGGCTGTCTAAATATCAGGTTCCCCCCCAATAAAGAACGCTCTGTAAAATTTATAGTTTCTGGCACAATCAACAGCTCATCTTTTCAGTATTAAAAACTATACAAACAGTCCCGCTTTGCCTAGAATCGTGATACCTTACATCCACAAGATCCATACATAAACTACGTGTGAGTATAACGTACAGATGACTCAGGCCTCTCGTCCACAAAAAAATGCCTCCACCTCTTTTTTAGATGATCTCATCAAACGTCATGCTGATGATCTCTTGCTAGTAGATACAGTTATTGCTCAATCCTACACCACGTCTCTACCCGTTATCAGACAAATTGGTAATCACCATTTCCAAGCCGGTGGGAAGCGCATTCGTCCTCTACTAACCTTACTTGTGGCAAAGGCTCTTTCTGGAAAAATAGACCGAGCCGCGAACCTAGCCGCCTGTATTGAGCTTATTCATTCTGCCTCTCTAATTCACGACGATGTCTTAGATGGAAGCCAACAGCGCAGAGGAAAAGCATCTATTAATGCGCTCTGGGATAATCGCATCAGTATACTAACCGGAGACTACTTGTTCTCACAGGCGTTCGCCTGCATGGTTGAAGATGGCGATAAGGAGGTCTTCAGAATTTTAGCCAAGGCCTCAACCACCATAACGCAAGGCGAGCTGCGCCAGATTTCACTGCAACGAAACCTATCCGCCCCTCTATCAGAATATGAAAAAGTTATCGAAGAAAAAACAGCCTCCTTATTTCAAGCCGCCTGTCTTTTGGGCGGTGTTGCCGGTAAAGCCAACACACAACAACGTGAAGCCTTAAATATATTTGGTCTATGCTTTGGACGTATTTTTCAGTTTATCGATGACTATTTAGATTATATGGGCCAAGAAGAAAAACTTGGAAAAAGACTTTGCTCAGACCTTCAAGAAGGAAAAATAACTTTTCCTTTACTCTACATATATCAAAAAGGAACAAAAGAAGAAAAAAAATACCTAGAAACAATCATTTCCGAAGATTATGCCCTACAAGGCTCTGATAAACAACGTACCCTTCAAATAATGCAACAACATAAGCTTCATGATGCATTAAGCAAATTAATTGAAGCTGACTACCAAAAAGCTATCCAAGCTTTGATGCTGTTGCCAGAAACCCCACATCGTGAGACACTTTTTACTCTCGTACGTATTCTAAGCCAACGACAAAGTTAACATTAAAAGCTTTATTTTATTTATGCAAAATAATCTTTCTCCAATCTTTACTGTTTCCGAGTTGGCTACTCGTATAAAAATAACGCTAGAAGATGTCTTTGGTTACGTCCGAATTCGTGGGGAAGTGTCCGGGCTTAAAAAACACAGTTCAGGCCACTTATATTTTTCTATAAAAGATGACCAAGCTTTGATCTCCGCTGTTTCTTGGCGCGGGATGGTGGCTCAGCTCGATTTTGTCCCCGAAGATGGCATGGAAATCATTGCCACTGGCAGGGTTACAACTTATGGTGGGCGATCTCAATACCAGCTTATTGTCCAACAAGTTGAACTTGCAGGCGTGGGCGCTCTTTTAAAGCTGCTAGAGGATCGCCGAAAAAAGCTCCTAAAAGAAGGTTTATTTGATAGAGAAAACAAGCAGAAAATTCCCTTTTTGCCAAACTCTATTGGTGTAGTAACGTCACCAACAGGCGCTGTTATCAGGGATATCATTCACCGCATCTCTGATCGGTTTCCTGTACCCGTGGTAGTATGGCCTGTTGCTGTGCAGGGGGAAGGCGCTGCCACTCAAATAGAAGCAGCTATTAAAGGGTTTCAAGGCATGTCTTTAGATGGAAGCGGCCTCGACCTTCCATTTCCCAAACCCGATTTAATCATCGTTGCCCGTGGCGGCGGTAGTTTAGAAGATTTATGGTGCTTTAATGAAGAAAATGTAGTCCGGGCCGTCGCCACATGCTCTATACCCATTATTACAGCTGTGGGCCACGAAACCGATACCACACTTGTCGATCTTGCCGCAGATGTTAGAGCCCCAACACCAACCGGAGCCGCTGAAATAGCCGTGCCTGTACGCGCTGATTTACTGGCAACTCTCTTGGAAACAAAAGGTCGCCTTTCAAGGCTCATTAATAACAGACTTGAAAACTATAAACTTTATTTAAAACAACTCAGCAGACCTTTGGCACAACCAACAAGATTGTTGGAAAATAGAGAGCAAAATCTGGATGATCTTGTAGAAAGACTTCCTCGCGCGTTAAAAAACGTACAAAAGAATTACGAACGTCAGTGGAATGATCTAGCCTTGCGACTACGTCCCCTCTTAATCACCAGAAAAATATCCACCCTCCGAGAAAAATTAGAAGGAAAAACAAGACTGCTAGAAAGCCTTTCTTACAAGGACGTCTTAAGACGTGGGTTTGCCTATGTCTGCA
>CAZQLR010000030.1:0-5367 GCA_964594205.1 uncultured Alphaproteobacteria bacterium | reverse complement strand
TCCTTAAGACGCTCTGGGTCTACACTTGCAGGTGCCTTCATCAATAAATCCTGTGCCTGTTGATTGAGGGGGAACGCAATAACTTCTCGAATATTTGGTTCATCAGCAAGCAACATAACTATACGATCGATGCCCGGCGCTGAACCACCATGAGGTGGCGCACCAAACTTGAAAGCATTGAGCAAGCCACCAAAACGCTCCTCTACTTCATGCCGTTCGTAACCCGCTATGCTAAAAGCCTTATACATAACTTCTGGTAAATGGTTCCGAATAGCACCACTGGATAACTCCACCCCATTACAAACTATATCATACTGGTAAGCCTTAATATCCAAAGGATTCATGGTTTCCAGGGCTTCCAATCCTCCTTGCGGCATAGAAAAAGGGTTGTGGCTAAAGTCTATTTTGTTTGTTGATTCATCCAGTTCGTACATTGGATAATCAATAATCCAGCAAAACCTAAAGGCATCTTTTTCACGCAAATCCAAAAGATCGCAAACACGTTCCCTTACAAAACCGGCAAATTTTTCAGCAAAGCTTAGGCTATCACACACAAAAAAGACAGCATCACCTGTTTCAAGGTTCATCTGACTTTTCAAAGATGCCAAGCGCTCTGGCTCAAGGACTTTGGCTATAGGCCCTTTTGGACCATCTTCACCAAAAATAATATAGCCTAAACCTCCTGCACCATTGTCTCGGGCCCACTCATTAAGCTTGTCGAAGAAGCTACGAGGCTGAGCAGCAGCTCCAGGCGCTGGAACCGCTCTAACACTAGCTCCACTACCAACAGCTTTGGCAAATAACCCAAAACTAGAATCGTCAAATATAAAAGTAACGTCCTGAATTTCTAACGGGTTCCGTAGATCCGGCTTATCGGATCCATATTTCAACATACTATCAGCATAGGCAAGCCTGGGGAAAGGATAGGGTGTTACATTTTTCCCCTCTGAGAATTCCTCAAAAACACCGTGCAGAACAGGTTCAACAGCTTCAAAAACATCTTCTTGTGTAACAAATGACATCTCTAAATCTAGCTGATAAAACTCACCTGGTGACCTGTCCGCTCTAGCATCCTCATCACGAAAACAAGGAGCTATCTGAAAATATTTGTCAAAACCAGCCACCATCAACAACTGCTTAAATTGCTGTGGCGCCTGCGGTAGGGCATAAAATTCCCCAGGATGAAGACGGCTTGGCACCAAATAATCTCTTGCTCCTTCAGGAGAACTGGAAGTCAAAATAGGTGTCTGAAACTCCGTGAAGCCTTGATCCACCATACGACGGCGAAGAGAATTAATAACATGTGACCGCAATTTAATATTTCTGTGTATCTTCTCACGACGAAGATCCAAAAAACGGTACGTCAGTCTAGTATCTTCAGGAAAAGGTTGATCACTGTTAACCTGCAAAGGAAGAGCCTCTGCTTTGGACAAAATATCTATGCTGTAAGCAACAACCTCAACATGACCTGTAGGCAAGTTATTATTAATCGTATCATCACTGCGTTTCACAACCTCGCCCGCTATGGATACTACGTACTCATTTTTCAAAGTTTCCGCAATCTTAAACGATTCACCGTCAACATTCACAACAACCTGTGTTAAACCGTACGTGTCCCTAATATCTATAAATAATAAATTACCATGGTCGCGAATACGGTGTACCCAACCAGCTATCTTAACTTCTTGGCCCACATCGCTCTGGCGCAGCTCACCACATGTGTGTGTTCTATACATTGTTTTTCTCTAATTTTTTAAAGGTGTTTTTAAGACCTCAACCTACCACCATACGCTTTTTACAGCAATGTTTTCTTTGACGTCAATTTTGATAACTGGTTACCAGCGAATGAGTGCGCTACCCCAGGCTAAACCTGCCCCCAGTGCCGTAAGAACCAAAAGATCACCTTTTTTTATCTTTCCGTCTTCTAAAAAAGAACCGATAGCTAAAGGAATAGTCGCCGCCGATGTGTTGGCATGTCGATGCACATCCACAACCATTTTATCGTTGGGTAAGTTCAGTCTATCAGCAATAGCCGTCATGATTCGATGGTTTGCCTGATGAGGAACCACCCAATCAACATCTTCTACCGCATAACCAGAGTCATCTAAAACCTCTAAAATAGACTTGCCCATTTTTTCCACAGCATGACGGAAAACCTCGCGACCATTCATGTATATCTGACCTATAGTCTGCGTAGAAGAAACACCACCAGTCACATACAAAATATCATGATACCCACCATCTGCATGAAGTTTCGTCGCGATGATCCCCTCTTCATCGTTACAGGCTTCTAAAACCAAAGCGCCTGCGCCATCACCAAACAAAACACATGTATTACGATCGCTCCAATCAACAAGCCGAGACAAGGTTTCTGCACCAACAACCAAAGCACGTTTAGCTTGGCCTGTCTTAATAAAGCTATCCGCTACCGCTAAAGCATACACAAAACCGCTACAAACAGCCTGAACATCAAAGGCAATACCTGCACCAGTTCCTATTTTAGCCTGTAAACTGGTGGCCACAGACGGAAAAGTTTTATCAGGCGTTGACGTCGCGCAGACAATAAGATCAATATCCGTTGGCTTTAAGCCTGCATTTTCTATTGCTCGCCTACAGGCTTCTGCACCCAAATCAGATGTCACCTGCCCTTCAGCAGCAATATACCTTGTTTCGATGCCTGTGCGCTGACGTATCCATTCATCTGACGTATCCACCATAGCTGCCAAATCATGGTTTGTGAGGCACTTTTCAGGCACATAATAGCCACATCCAATAACCCTAGATCTCATAACGCCCCTCTTTCTTAGTTGATTCTTCCCAGGTAAACCCTATCAAATATCAACGATTTTAGGTTCAGAGATTTCATCAACATCCCCATTTTTTTGGGCTGCTTCCAACATATTGGCCACAGTTCCTTTGAAATCGTACTGCATCATGTCAACAGCTGCACTAATAGCACTAGCAAAGCCTAAAGAGTCAGTTTTCCCATGGCTCTTAATAGCAATACCATTAAGCCCCAAGAATATAGCACCATTATAATGGCTTGGGTTGATACGCTGAGCTAAAAACCTAAAAGCCGGCCTAGAAAAAACGTACCCCAGCTTACTTCTCAATGAAGAAGAAAAAGCCTGCGTCAAAAAGGTTTTCATCAATTTGGCTGTCCCTTCGATAGTCTTAAGCACGACATTGCCTGTAAAACCATCGGTTACAACAACGTCAATACCCCCTTGCATAATCTCGTCTGCTTCAACAAAGCCCACAAAATTGAAATCTTTACTATCACGCAAAGCGCTGGCTGCTTCTTGCAAAACAGCTAAACCTTTTTGCTCTTCTTCACCAATGTTCAAAATACCTAGGCGAGGACTAGAAAGACCCAGCGTGCATTTAGCGTAAGCAGCGCCTAAATACGCAAACTGTTCTAAATTTTGTGCGTCACAAGCCGTGTTAGCCCCCAGGTCTAAGGCCACAAATTCGCCACTACCCGATGGAATAAGCGATGCGATAGCAGGTCGATCTATACCTGAAAAAGTTTTAAGAACAAATTTAGACATCGCCATATAAGCCCCCGTGTTGCCCGAGGAAACGACAGCATCGGCATGCCCATCTTTTACAGCGTTAATAGCCAAGCGCATGCTTGACGATCTCCCTTGTCTCAGAGCCTGAGAAGGTTTATCAGTGTCCTGAATAACATCAGATGTATGAAGAATCTGCGAAAACTTCTCAAGATTAGGTAATTTACTTAACAAAGGTTTTATAGATTGCTCGTCACCAAAAAGAAGGAATCTCAAATCCGGATAAGAATCCAGGGCCAGCGCGGCCCCTTCCAGCGTCTTTCTAGGAGCATTTTCACCCCCCATAGCGTCAATGCTGATGGTAACTAGTTTCTTCAATGTCAAAACCAACCGTTGTTCTTTAAGCCTCAGCGGAAGATTTAATCACTGAACGACCATTGTAAACACCACAACTTGGACATATGTGATGAGGGAGCTTCTGCTCCCCACAAGAAGGGCAGTCCATATAACTCACAGCCGAAAGCGCATGATGCGACCTACGCATATCACGTCGGGATTTGGATATTTTTTTCTTTGGTACAGCCATAAACAACACCTAAATTTCTAGCTTGAACAATGCATGCGGTCACCAAACTCGGTAAAAAAAAGACAAAAAACGGCAACGCCGAACCAAGCCTTGCGGTGCACAAAGCAGGACACCACGCACCAAGTCTACTGGACCATAAGATCTTATCTAGTCTATTTAGTTAGTAAACGCAAGGAAATTATCTCTTTAACGCTCGCAAAACATCAAAAGGATTTCTTTCAGATACCTTTTTTTGTTCAGAATCTAACGGCGTTTCAGCCCAAGGCGCTTTAGGGGAATCCGGCAAAGCCAGCGCCAAGTACTGTAGCAAGATTTCTCCCAGATCGATAGAGGAACTCCGTGCATCATAACTTTCTACGTAAAGAGGAGGGTCAGCCAAAAGATCATCAGCATTTTGATCAACATCTTTAGTATCGAAACGCAAGATAAAATTCTCTTCCAAAGAATAGTCAAAAACATCTCCCGTATCGACACAAACCAAATGTACTTTTGCACAAAGCCACACAGACAAATCAAACTGTTCTTTTTCAAAATTTGCAGCGACATAACTTGCACTCACACTTTCCAAAGCTTTTATGCGAAAACGCTCAGCAAGCTTGTCTAAGTCATCGTTTTTCACAGACAGCGCTACTTCTTTTTCCTCTTCAAGAAGCCGTGGCGATATTTTATGATTCAATAAATTCTTCATCGGATAGCGTTCTTTCTTATTACCTAGTAGTATATCTATTCAGGATATTTGCCTCACAGGGGCACAACGTCAACCCCAAATAGGTTGACTCTATGCAGATAGTCGCTGTATACAATACGTCAAGAGGTCAGTAGCGCTTATGAAAAAAAATATTATTTTTTTAACATTGTTAATTGGTTTGGGTTCTTGTCAACCAAAGATTGTACAACACGGCAACATAGTGACCGACGATAAGCTGGCTTATCTAAAGCCAGGACACCATACAAAAAGTGATGTTATCGAGTTTTTAGGCCCCCCTTCGTCGATTGGTCTTATGGATTCATCTTCCTGGTACTACATCGGTATGAGCGGCGACCAATATGCTTTCTTTAAACCTGAAATTGATCAAGAAAAAAATATAAAATTAACGTTTGATGCCTCTAACACACTATCTAATATCCGCACATATAGCGCCCAAGACAAATTAGAAATCACCCCCTCTAACCAAACGACAGAATCTCAAGGCCACGACATAAGCATTCTGGAACAAGTATTTGGTAATTTCGGCCGCCGCTACCAACGGGAAAAGAAATAGCTAAAAA
>CAZQLR010000029.1:8601-10660 GCA_964594205.1 uncultured Alphaproteobacteria bacterium | reverse complement strand
AATGCCCATAAGAAAGTTTACCCAGCTTCTTTGACAAAAATGATGACACTCTACATCGCTTTTGATCACATAAAGGCAGGTACACTACATTGGCACGATTCTGTTGTTGTATCAAAAAATGCAGCCTCCAAACCCAAATGTAACCTTGGTTTACGCCCTGGAACACGCATGACCGTTCGCCAGCTTATCTTGGCCGCTGCCATAAAATCCGCCAATGATGCAGCCACGGCTTTGGGCGAAAAGATCGGTGGGACGGAAGCCAGATTTGCGTTGCTGATGAATGCAAAAGCTCAGGAGCTAGGCATGACATCAACGTCTTTCTACAATCCATCAGGTCTAACCAATAAACATCAGAAAACAACAGCTGGCGACATGGCTAAACTGGCTCAAGCCTTAATGTTGCAACATGGCGGTTTTTATTCAACTTTTTCCCAAAAAGTTTTTACCTACAAAGGGAAAAGGCATAAAAATACGAATAAACTTCTAGGAACATACGAAGGTATGGATGGGCTTAAAACAGGGTATACCATGGCGTCAGGCTTTAACCTGGCCGCCAGCGCAAAACGCGGCCACAATAGGTTGCTTGGTGTTGTCATAGGAGAAGACACTACTCATAACCGTTTCAAAAAGATGGCTCGAATTCTGAACAATGGCTTTAAACATATGACAAAACGGTCAGTACAAAGAGTAGCCCTAAAAAGAAAACCATCTACTTCTTTTATAAGCCGGTCTGACGTTGCCAGAAAACCTATTCGCATGGCGTCTAAACGATTCTGATCTAAGCCAACAGCTTATCCCAACATTCCAGCTTTTTGGAAAATGATTTTTACTTACGTAAATCTTCAGCCATTAGTGTAGCGTTCCCACCCACTGCCATCGTGTTAACGCTCAATGATTGTTCTACCGCCATGCGCCCCACATAATGAGGCCCTCCTGCTTTGGGTCCCGTACCTGACATACCTTGACCACCAAAAGGTTGTGACCCTACAACAGCACCTATTATATTCCGGTTAACGTATATATTACCCACATGAACGTGATTGATGATATAGTCAATCCGTTCTTGTAACCTGCTATGAATACCCAACGTTAAGCCATATCCCGTGTCATTTATAGCCTTCACAACTGCATTAAGCTCATTAACCCCATAAGATATAATATGAACAATGGGACCAAATACTTCTTTTGTAAGATCTTGACTGTTTTTAAGCTCAATAAAGGATGGTGAGCAATGTGTTCTCTTCAATCCACTCTTCACCTCACAAGATGTCACCTTAAAACCTTCTTTTTTACGACTGGCACAATAGCTATCCAAATTTTTTAGAGATAAGGCATCAATTACCGGTCCAACATCTGTCTCCAAACTCAACGGACATCCCATGTTCACATGTACTAAAGCGCCTTCCAGCATGTTTACAAGGGGTACAATTATATCTTCTTGCACGTAAAGGAGCCTAAGCGCCGAACACCTTTGTCCAGCACTTTGAAAACCTGAAATAATAACATCGTGCACCACTTGCTCAAACAAGGCAGAGGAATCAACAATCATGGCATTCAAACCTCCCGTCTCTGCTATAAAGGGAACTATCTCACCAGGTCGATTAGCTAAAGTCTGGTTAATTTTTTTCGCCACACCTGTCGAACCTGTGAATACAACCCCTTTGACACGAAGATCCTTTAAAACAACCTCTTGTATATCCTCCGCATTGGAAGGCACAAACTGTATAACATCCTCTGGCACGCCTGCTTTTTTTAATAATTCAACGGCTTTCTTTGCTATCGCCGGTGTTTGACGAGCAGGTTTACAAATCACTGTATTGCCAGCGCACAAAGCACCAACGACCTGCCCCAGAAAGATCGCCAAAGGAAAGTTCCACGGGCTAATACAAGCAAAAACGCCCCTTCCTTTAAAGCTTAAACAGTTAGCTTCACCTGCCGGTCCAGGCAGCACACTATCCACCAGTTTATGCTGAGTTTGCAGACCATAATAACGACAAAAGTCTATGGCTTCCCTCACTTCGGCTATAGCATCATCCAGAATTTTCCCCCCCTCGCATTG
>CAZQLR010000029.1:4557-8501 GCA_964594205.1 uncultured Alphaproteobacteria bacterium | reverse complement strand
TCTGTATAAGAAACATATTCACGAAGCTTTATAATGTCACTTGTGTCAAACCCTTTAGCGTTTTTTCTCTTTTCTCCGTAAATATCGGTAGGCAATAAAACTTTTGGATGAGGATGGCCCTGTGTTGTTTCCATAAAATCAAAAGGATCTTCCGTAAACTCTTCTAAGGGAACATTTTTTTCACGCAATCGATTTACAATGGTTGCGTTTGCTCCATTTTCCAATAAACGACGTACCAAGTAGGGCAAAAGTTCCTTATAAGGGCCTATAGGTGCATAAACACGACAAGGTATAGCTGTCTTCTCTGGCAAAGCATACAAAGCTTCATACAGAGCTTCTCCCATACCATATAAATGCTGAAACTCTACACCTTTCACATCATTGCCTGCCATTTGGACCACCCACGCTACCGTTAGTGGGTTATGTGTGGCAAAGCTACAAGTGAATTTATCTCGATTTTCAAGCATAAAGCGAGCACAGCAACCATAATTCACATCTGTGTGATATTTACGTGTGAAAACAGGAAAATCGCTCGCACCTTTTTCTTGAGCACGCTTAATTTCAGTGTCCCAATAGGCACCTTTCACCAAACGAACATTGATTTTCCTACCAACTTCAACCTGAATATCTGCCAACCAAGTCAATACAGACATAGCTCTTTTCTGATAAGCTTGAATGGCTAAGCCCAAACCATCCCATTCTCCCAAGTCAGGATCCCTGTATAAAGCCTCAAATATATCCAACATTAAATCCAGACGATCAGCCTCTTCTGCATCCAGTGTAAACATAAGATCAAATTTTTTAGCCTCAAAAGCGAGTCGTTTTATACGAGGTAATAGTTCATCCATGACAGCATCATAGTTTTTCAGGCTATACTTCGCATGAAGAGCAGATAACTTAACCGACACACCTTGTTTTTGAGTAAACTCTAGGTTTGTAAAGTCGCCCTGTGCATTAGCCATAGAGTGGATAGCATTGTGATAAGCTTTTTCGTACTGTCTAACGTCTTCATCTGTTACCGCTGCTTCTCCCAGCATGTCACAAGATACATGACGCCCCCCTTTTTTTAAATTTAAAGCTCTCTGTAAAGCCCTATCCAAAGAAGGAGCCATAACGAAATAATCCCCCATTTTGCGCATAGACTGAAAAACAGCCCGTCTAAGAATAGGAGACGCCATTTTATACCCTATAGACTTCCACACAGACACATCGCCTCCAAGATCCTGCCTAGTCATGTCTATAGTTCTTCCTGTGAAATTAAGAGCCATAGACACCAGATCAACGAAGCGACTTTGTGAAACACCCATTTTTCGTCGCCATTTTTTGTCTTTCAGCTTATCATACACCAATGCACTAGCTGTGATTCCATCAGGAATCCGCAACAGCGCTTCTGCCAAGCTCATAAGTACTAAGCCTTCATCAGTAGATAAGCTAAAACTACTGAATAGTGCCTCAAAGTCTATAAACTTACCTTTCTTTGTTCGAACGGTTTTCACCAGCTTCTCTGTTAAGCATGCCGCCTGCACACGATGATTTCTAGCTATACGTCCCTGTTTTATGGACTCTTTCAACGCTTGCCCTTCAGGCTGATAATACCGTTCAAAAATTTTCTCTCGATTTTTCGAACGCTTGAGCTGAAGAGCCTGAGGAATAAAAAAGCTTCTCATGATTATAGTAAGATCTCTGAATTCTTGTTTTTCTTGCGACTTTTGCAGTCTAAACTAATTTCATGACTTGAAAAACAGCCAATGTACGTCTAGCATCTGCTTAAGAAAAACTTATGTGTGGCAAAACAGTGAAAAACTATCAAACTTTACTTTTCAAAGCGGGTGTTGTAGCGTCCTGGATGTTGGTTTCTGGCTCTTCTTTTGCTAACCAAGACCCAAAGGTGACATCTAAAGATACTACCATTAATCTAATGTGTGGAAGCGTGGGAAAAGAGCAAACCCACTGCAAGAAAGGCGCCGAATTGTGTTCCACTAAACTTGGATTTACCATAAAGCCTATACCTGCTGTAAATGGTTCTAATGAAAGGCTTGCTCTTTATTCCCAATTCTTTGCTGCAAAATCATCAGACATCGATGTGTTCCAGGTAGATGTTACATGGCCTGGACTTTTGGAGCCGCACTTATCAGACTTAAAAAAACACGTTTCACCACAAGAAAGAGCTGAATTTGTACCGCTTATTCTAATGAACAATACAATCAATAATAAAGTTTTGGCGTTACCTTGGTTTATAGAAATCAGCCTCCTTTACTACCGTAAAGATCTACTTGATAAATATAAAAAACCTGTCCCTTCTTCTTGGGAGGAGCTTTTCGAAACAGCCGCATACATCCAAAACAAAGAACGCTCGGCTGGCAGAAAAAACATGTGGGGTCTTGTTTTTCAAGGGAAAGCCTATGAAGGATTGACTGTTAACGCCATGGAATGGATTAATGGGTTCGGCACAAATTTTTATGATGATGGAGGATCTATAACCGTTAATACTCCAGAAGCAAAAAAAGCTCTGAAGCTTTTTTCTTCTAATATAGGTAAAACAATTCCTACTGGTGTTTTGAACTATAACGAAGAGGAAACACGTGGCGTCTTCCAATCAGGTAATGCTGTCTTCATGCGAAACTGGCCTTATGCTTTTGTTTTGTCACAGGCTCCAGACAGCCCTGTAAAAAATAATGTTGGCTTGGCTTTACTACCCAAAGGTGGCGATAAAGGTAGAAACGTTGGGTCTCTAGGTGGTTGGCAGCTAGCTGTTTCAAAGTATTCCAAAAAACAAGAAAAGGCTGCTTTAGCAGTGAAATGCATGACCAGTTATGAAGAACAAAAACGTCGTGCACTGGAGGGTGGCTATATGCCAACAAAAACATCGCTTCATAAGGACCAAGAAGTCGCTGAGAGTTCTGTCTATCTAAAACACTTCGGCCCCAGAATGGACCATCTTGTTCACCGCCCTGCAAAAATAGCAGGCAGAAAATACTCACAAATAAGTGCAGCTATTTGGAATGCCTTCCACCAAGCACTTGTTGACGGACCAAAAGCAAATGTTGATAAAATTCTTGATGCATTAGCCAAGAAACTAAAAATATTAACACCGAAAAAAAAATAATAAGCGATTTATTGCCCCAGTAAAAAACCACTGAAGTTTAAAACATGACATCGTTAGGAACATCTTTCACAACCAAACCTAAAAAACACGATTTCCATCACTGGTTTTTTCTTGCGCCTGCATTGGTAGCTTTGTTTCTTATTGCGGCGTGGCCTCTATTCCGTACCATAAGCTTTAGCTTCTCAGATGCTGAGTTAGGAGACATCTCGAAAGCTACCTTCGTTGGGTGGGATAATTACAGTTTTATATTTGACGATGAGCAGTGGTTTCAATCCCTTAGCAATACCGTTTGCTTTGCTCTTTTTTCTGTGAGTTTAGAAACATTATTTGGTCTTGGAATAGCTCTTTTGCTAAACAAAAACTTTAAGGGAAGAGCCTTCATTCGTACGGCAGTCTTAGTACCTTGGGCTATACCAACGGTTGTATCCGCTAAAATGTGGGGTTGGATGTTGCATGACGTTTATGGTGTTATTAACGCTCTTCTCATAAAACTCAATTTAATTTCCACCCCCTTGGCCTGGACGGCTGATGGCGATTTGGCGTTCCTCTCTATTGTCCTTGTAGATGTATGGAAGACTACGCCTTTTATGGCTTTGATGCTTCTTGCAGGATTACAAATGCTTCCTAAAGAGTGTTACGAAGCCGCTAAAGTCGATGGCATACATCCTTTAAAATTATTTACAAAAGTTACATTACCACTTCTCATGCCAACGCTGATTGTCGCCGTTATTTTTCGTACACTTGACGCTCTGAGAGTTTTCGATCTTATCTATGTTTTAACCAGCGGAAGCGCTCAAACTATGTCCATGTCTGTCTACGCTCGTCAACAACTTTTTGA
>CAZQLR010000029.1:0-4457 GCA_964594205.1 uncultured Alphaproteobacteria bacterium | reverse complement strand
AATTCCATATGTGTAGCTTTGGGAACAGTTTCTATAAGCCTTCTTTTATCCCTCTTGGCATCCTATGCTTTTGGACGATGCCGTTTTAAAGGAAGACAGTCTCTTCTTTTCTCTATTTTATCAGTATCCATGTTTCCTCAAGTTGCTGTACTTTCTGGTATGTTCGAACTTGTACAAGTTTTTGGTCTTTATAATCATTCTCTGGGCCTTACTCTGGTATACATGATCTTTACTCTACCTTTTACAACTTGGGTACTAACTACATTTATGAAAGAGTTACCGAAAGAGCTTGAAGAGGCCGCTATTTTAGATGGCGCCTCTCGCTTCACTATTTGTTTTAAAATATTTCTTCCCTTACTAAAACCTGCTCTAGTCACCACTGGATTGTTAGCTTTCATAGCCGCCTGGAATGAGTTTCTTTTTGCCCTCACTTTCACCTTAAGCAGTGATCAACGAACTGTTCCTGTAGCCATAGCTCTCATGAGTGGTGCAGATCAACATGAAGTTCCTTGGGGTAACATTATGGCAGCCTCTGTCCTGGTAACATTACCTTTAATAGGCCTCGTACTTATTTTTCAAAGAAAAATAGTCTCTGGGCTCACAGCCGGGGCAGTAAAGGGTTAAATCATGTTTAGCACATGCAATTTCTTTGATAAAAAAGACTCCCAACAATCAAATTCTTCTTACGAACAATTTAAAAACAATACAGTATGAGAGAAAAAACATGGCAGAAATTAGACTTGTTGATATAAAAAAATCTTTCGGCAACGTTGAAGTGCTCCATAATATAAACCTTATTTTACCCGATAAGCGACTCACGGTTTTTGTGGGACCATCAGGTTGTGGTAAATCTACTCTTCTTCGTTTGATTACTGGCTTAGAAGAACCCACCTCAGGCCAGATAAAAATTAATGGGAAATGCGTCAATAGCATACCACCAGCTAAACGCGGCCTAGCCATGGTTTTCCAATCCTATGCATTATATCCCCACATGACTGTGTATGACAATATTGCCTTTGGTCTAAGACTCTCTCAATTTGATAAAAAAACCATTAGAAATAAAGTACACAATGTATCAAAAATACTGCACATAGATAAGCTGCTTGACCGTAAACCAAAGCAGCTATCAGGCGGACAACGCCAACGTGTAGCCATAGGCAGAGCCTTAGTGCGCGAACCAGAGATTTACTTGTTTGACGAGCCTCTATCAAATATTGACGCAACCCTACGTGTTCAAATGAGGACAGAGCTAGCAAGATTCAAGGTAGAACTCCAAAAAACCATGGTTTATGTCACTCATGATCAGGTCGAAGCTATGACACTAGCCGATCAGATTGTTGTCCTCAATCACGGCTGGGTTGAACAAGTGGGAGACCCGTTGACGCTGTATAATAACCCCGTCAATAAGTTTGTTGCTAGTTTTATAGGTTCACCTCAGATGAACTTTATCCCCGCTGCCTACGATCATTCTGATGAAAAAAATCATACCCTTAACTTAGGTCAAGATACAAACAAGCTAACTCTCGACCGTAAAAAACTTCCTATGGAAAATATAAAAGGTCTAGCTGAAATAGGAGTACGGCCAGAACATATAAGGATAGTACCTACGACTGAAGGAGATCTTCAAGGTGAAGTTAATGTAGTTGAACACCTTGGATCAGAATCATATGTCGATGTGAACATCCATAATGGTCTATCAGTTCTAGTAAGAGCACCAGGAACCCAAGAGTTTAAGATTAAAGAAAAAATAGGGCTTCTTATAGATACGCGCCATTTACATTTTTTTGATAAAGACGAAAATGCTATAGACTTCTCAAAAAAAGAAAAAAACTCTAATGCTACAACACTAAAATAGACTTATTTACCCTCTATGAAAAAGCAACGCTTGATTTTTTTTACTGGTGAAGCTCTGGGTCTTTTGACACACAGGAAAAATCTGGTGGAGCGAGCGTTGAAAGAAGGCCATGAGGTTCATCTTATTACCGATGCTAGATGTTACGGTCGACAACTCCAAAAAATGGGCGTCCATGTTCATCATCTCAAGCATATGAAAAGAGGCGATATCAACCCCGTTGTAAACCTTTTACTCCTCAAAGAAATTTATGATCTTTACAAAAAAATTCAACCTTCACTTGTTCATCACGTAGCCCAAAAACCCGTTCTTTTAGGAACGCTTGCTGCGAGGCTAGCCAAAGTCCCCGCTATAGTAAATGCTCTTGGTGGTATGGGGTATATGTTTAGCTCCTCTTCTCTTAAGGCAAAATTTCTCCGAACTTTTGTTTATGCGATGTGGCTAGGAATTCTTAATACAAAGAAACAACGGCTAATTGTTCAAAATTCAACAGACTATGACCTTATGCAACCGATTTTACCCAAAAAAAATCTAGCACTCATACCTGGTGCAGGCGTTGATTTGAATGAATATCCCTATACGCCAGAACCAGAACCTCCCATAAAAATAATGATGGTTGCCCGGCTTTTATGGGATAAAGGTGTAGAAGAGTTCGTAAAAGCTGCCCATTGTATAAGAAAAAGATATCCAAATGTTGAGTTTTGTATAGCTGGAGATATTGATCCTCAGAACCCTCAATCTCTTTCTGAGGATGACGTTCTTCGTCTCAAGAAAGATGGCGTTGTGCAATTTTTGGGTCGTAAAACCAATATCGCAGAATTATACCAAACAAGCCATATCGCTGTTTTACCGTCCTACAGAGAAGGCATGCCCAAATCTCTTCTAGAAGCAGCAGCAACAGGCAGACCAATTATAACAACAGATGTTCCTGGCTGCCGAGACATCGTAGGCAATGGTGTACACGGCTTCATCATCCCTGCGCAAGCGTGGCGCCCTTTGGCTGAGTCTCTTAAAAAACTTATTGACGATAAAAGCCTTAGGATAAGACTAGGTAAAGCAGCACATAAAAAAGCCCTAGAAGTATTTTCTTCGCCTAAAATAGTAGCCCAAACCTTTGCTGTTTACAAAGATCTCATAGATCCCAGAAAAAACCTGTACAAAAAGTAAGAAAAATTTAAAAAGATCTGTAACATGATATCATCATGAGGCATGCAGTCTCTGATCTCAAAATACTATCACCCAAATTAACGGGTATAACGTTGGAAGAAGCTAAAAGAAGCTCAATCTCTTCTCTACTAAATCCACCTTCTGGCCCCACTAAGAAACTACACTTTTGAGCACCTGTTTTAGCCAGTTTTATTCCGTCCTGCAAAGTTTTTACAGATTTGTTTTTTGTTTTTTCTGACCTTTCCCATGCCCACAAAATAATCCCAGGTGATGCATTCAAAAACTGGCTCAATGTTTTCAGGCTTTCCAAAGTTGGCAATGTTAGTCGCTCGGATTGTTCCACAGCTTCTATAATATTCTTCTCTACACGTTCTTGATTTATACGGCTAACTTGAGCATGGGCTGTTTTTAAAGGGAAAAAAGAGCCAATTCCAAGTTCCGTAGCCTTTTCTATGATAAAATTTAAAGCATCTTGCTTTACTAAGCCAAAAGCCAACGAAGGCTCTGTTTTTGATATATCAGCTTTCCTTAAACATTGAACAAAAGAGAGAGTTCCCTGTTTCTTATCCAGAGAATCAATATTTGCTACATACTCTCCTTCTGAATTATTAAAAATTCTTAAACTATCTCCTACACTTAATCTCATGACGTTCTTTAAATAGTGAACCTGTGATTGGTTCAAATACGCACAACTATCTGTGTTATCAAAAGAAACATACAACCTAGGCAATTTATGATAAGGTTGGTTTTGCAAAGGAATACTCCATAATCAACATTTTGGCCAGTCTACTGAATGAGTAAACAAGTTACTAGGTTAAAAAGAACCATAAACAACATATTCAAAAGGTTATCATTTCTGAGGCCTTACTTGGATCTTATGCGTATCAAAAAACCCACCGGTATTTTTTTGCTATTTTGGCCATGTGTTTGGGGTCTTTGTTTAGGTGCTTATCCTGGACAACCAAGTTATAGCGATATAGGACTTTTTTTTCTGGGATCCATCTTGATGCGTAGCGCTGGGTGTTGCATTAATGATTATTTCGATCAAGACTTTGACAAATATGTTACACGAACAGCAAACCGTCCACTAGCAATGAAAAAGCTCTCTACCCTAGACACTATAATAACCTTGTCCATATTACTTAGTTTATCGTTATTGATTCTTCTACAGTTTAAAAGACAGGTCATCTACCTCGGTCTATTTTCTACTTTATTTGTCGTGCTCTATCCACTTATGAAACGTTGGACATATTGGCCTCAGCTCTTTTTAGGGTTTACTTATAACTGGGGGATCTTAATGGGCTTCGTTGTATATAACTCTCACTTATCAGAACTTACCCTATTGGTATATATTAGTGGTATCTTTTGGACACTAGCTTACGACACGCTCTATGCCATTCAGGACAAAAAAGATGATGTTAAGGCTGGCGTTAAAAGC
>CAZQLR010000028.1:8464-10818 GCA_964594205.1 uncultured Alphaproteobacteria bacterium | reverse complement strand
GATCGAACGCTGGGCGCCCCTTAATTGGATAAGAAATAATCCCACAGCAACCTCCGGTGATAGAGCTGCTGCGCAACTCACCCTAAATTTTTTTGCCCCTTTATATTTCTTTCTTTTCATTTTTGATTTGCTATAATCCAGCTGGTTTCTTGTTTATAAATCCCCATTTCTGGAGAAAATTATATGAAGACTTTCCAAAAATATTTTCTTTTATCTGTATTTTTTCTGTTCGATTTACTTTCAAGCCAGGCCGCTCTTGAGATAAAACTCAGTGAAAAGAGAAGTGTATTCTCGCTCGTTAAAAACGGCAACATCGTCGAGGAATACAGAGATCCCTTGCTTAGAAATACGGGTGTTAATGGCAATACTAAAAGTTGGGGAACCTTCAAAAAAGGACTCGATTCATCCCAAAAGAGAGGAATAGCAGATGAAAACGCTGCAAAGATTTTCTTCGGTACTATGGAATATAAAATTCTAGAAGAACATTATAGAGATCGTATAGAAGCTCTATCAGGAGAAAAACGTAATGATAACATGCAATGCACCACAAAAAAAGGTCCTGACAATGGTATTGACGGTATTTTTATAGGAAAAGATGAAAGCTTTGATAATCCCTCTCACGTTTTGATCAATGAATCTAAATTCCGAGATAAATCCTCTTTGTCGCCACGAGATTTTGGCTTTGTCGCTAAAGATGTGCAGCAAGCTCACTCACAGTGGAATAGCGACCGTTTTTCTGTTCCAACGTGTCTTCCAAATTTAGACTATTCTAAAATACCCGTTATTAGAACAGCAACTTTACTTGACAAAAATGGGGATCTCCACTTGTATGAGATCCGTGATAAAGGGGCAAGAGGGTCAATTGTAGGAGAATTTGCCTCAGAAGCTCATGAAGGATGGCGTATCAGAAAACACTTGCCTTTGTGGTTACATCCATAAACTAACAAAAAGAAGCCCGTTTATATTTTTAATTTTAGCAAGGATTAATAGCCCCTTTGCCTTATCTCACTTGACACTTATAGAAAAACCCAGTAATTTTGAGGTTCATTTGGTTGTTACCTTTTGGGAGTCTACGCCGTGACGTCCAAATCCTATAATCCCCGACCTGTGTTTGATACACTGGAACAAGTGGTAGAGCAGTTCAAAACTGTTTATTCTAGTACAGCATCTCATCAAATTATAAAAAAATGGCTGGGACGCTGTATGCAGGGCCAAGAAGCGATCATACCCTCCTATGCTGTAAAAGATTACCATTCAGCTTTAAATTTTCTCTATAGTTACCGTGGTAGCAAAGATACGTTTGGAGCTTATCGTCGTGAGTTAGAAAAGCTTGTACAATGGAATTGGTTTGTAAGAAAGAAATCTATCCTAAAAAATGAACGTGGAGATATAGAGGCCTTTATAGAGTTTTGCCTTAATCCTCCCAGAAGGTGGATAGGGTTAAAAAGAGTAGCGCGTTACAATACAATTGCAGGGAATAGATGCCCCAATCCTGAATGGAAGCCCTTTGTTGCCCACGTTAGTAAGAAAGACCATAAGAAAGGTTTACGACCTGAAAAGCAAACGTACCAGTTTTCTCAACAAGCTTTGCTACCTATGTTTACCATACTCGGTAGTTTTTATACCTATTTGCTACAAGAAGAGCTTATTAAGGTAAACCCTCTTGCTCTTATACGACAGAAAAGCAAGTTTATACAAAAATCACCCAAACACCCTATTATAAGACGCCTTTCCAATCAACAATGGGAAATGGTCATTAAAATGGCGAAAGAAAGAGCCATCTTGGAGAAGAAGGAAGAACGGACAGTTTTTATACTATCCTGCCTTTATGGTATGTATCTAAGAATATCAGAACTCTTGGCAACTTCTCGTTGGACACCTACTATGGGGGATTTTTTTAAAGATGCCGATGGCTACTGGTGGTTTAAAACCGTTGGCAAAGGTAATAAACCACGCCAAATAGCGGTTAACCCTTTTGTGTTAGAGGCGTTAAAACGCTACAGATCTACTTACCTAGCTCTATCTCCTTTACCTACACCTGAAGAAAAAACACCCCTTATAAGCTTTATAAAAAACCACAAAAAGCCCTTAAAAGACAGTAGCTGTCTACGTAGAATTGTCCAGGGGTGTTTTGATCAGGCCGCGGATAGCTTAAAAAAGCATGGCCATCACGAAGAAAGCAACGCCTTGCAAACGGCGACGGTACACTGGCTCAGGCATACAGGCATATCCGAAGACATAAAATATCGTCCCAGAGAGCACGTGCGAGATGATGCAGGTCACAGTTCCAGCGCTACCACCGACCGCTACATAGATATAGAATTAAAAGAAAGAGCAAGATCGGCTCAACGTAA
>CAZQLR010000028.1:0-8364 GCA_964594205.1 uncultured Alphaproteobacteria bacterium | reverse complement strand
CTTTGCTCTCCCTGGTTCAGTTAAAGTCGTTTCTCTACCCTGTAGCAATTCCCAGGCATTTACCTTGGAATCAACACTATCATCCCTATCTAACAACTCTATAGCTTGGGTTAAACGTTCAAAACCTTCTGGCTTAAATTCTACATTTATCAAGTGCTCAAGACCGGTGGGTGTTTCCCGATCTCCAGCGTACTGCAAAACATAGCCTACACACATCTTTGCCAACCTATCTATAGAGTTAGGAGTTAGCAAATGTACCTCACTATCCATAAATCTAACCCCTAAGCCTTGCGCCAAAGCCTCACTCGTTTCTTCAAGGGCCTTAGCACCCTTACGGCCATACAAAGACGTCAATGTATTGCCTAACCTGGCTATCTTTTCATCTGTTGCCCAGCCCACTGCTCTCTTAATAACCTTACCAACAGTTCCTACATGGGGAATAGGTGCCAAGTCTAAGACTGAAAACAACAAACTTGTCCCCCGCTCTATCATCTCTGGCTTACGCTGCACTCTACCTTGAGCTAACAACTCGCAACTCCAAAAACTATGCCTTATATGGCTCAATAAGCTTTCATAAAAAAGGTGCCTCTTCCAATCATAGAAATAACGTAACTTTTCCAGCGGAGACATCCTGTCCTCTCCTCGTCGTTGCAAACTCTCTATATAACGCTCATAGGCCTGATCTACTGCTCCTTGACGCTCTCCTTCCGAGGACAACGCTTCTGTCTGTATATTTCTCATAAACTTATTGATAAAATCTTTAGCCTTTTCTAGACGGCTAGTTTGTTTATCTTCTAAACGTTTAGTATACACTGTTATTATCTGACTTACCCTCTCATCAGGGTTATCCAGCGTGGATCCGCAAGCTCTTATAGCTTTCCAATCCTGACGGCGCTCTTCTTCTTCCCTAAGAGCCTGGTCATACCTATCCCGTAACTGCTGTTCGTCTAATTCTTGTAACATCCACAAGGCTTCTTCTTGAGCAGCCTCAAAATCTAATGGTTCTGGAATAACCGTTGGGGCAGGTGCTGGACGGCGGGACCAGAAACTTTCAGGATCTGAGTGCCGGGCACGATTTTCGGTTAAAAAACGAGCTATAGAATCAGCTTTCTCCTTCTCCTCAAAAGAAGACAGCTCTGGAGGAATTCTATCATACCGAAGACCTTTTACATCCCACAACTGCCCATGAACGTAAGGACTATCCCATTGAGCACCCAAAGCCAGAACATAAGGACTTTTATCTCCCAAAATATTTCTATCTTTCAAAGACTGCAGCCCTAACAAAGTAGAATCAACGTCAGATGATTGCAAGACAGCGGTAGCAAGATCCAGCAAAGGATTATTGAGTTCATCATTCCATAAAGCTTCATCCCGTGTCAGAAACCTAACATCACCGCTCTCTTCATAACTTACTGTTACAGGCATCAACAGATTTCGAAAAGAACTAGTTTCCCGACCAAATAAAAGAGATAATATATTTGAGTCCACTTGACCTTCCAAAACGTTCAAAACACCTAAAACACGTGGATGGCGCAAAATTTTACCTCCCTCACACTGTGGTGAACCAAGGCCCAAGGCTGCAACACCACCTAAACCTGAACCCACAACTTCGTCAAACAACCTCACCACGGCCCCCCGGTATCCGTACTCCTCTGCGGCAATCTCCAAAGAACGCAAGAATTTGAAATTACTAATATCATGGCCTTGCAAACTCAACAGAGCCATAAAACCGTCACCTTCAGTTTCCCTGAAACCCTTATCCACACTCCAACCCTTCGTTTCTATTTTTCCCCAAATAGAGGGAGAGAGGGTATCAGGACGGAAGTCTAATCTTTCTTGAGCAGATTGAGTTGCAGGGTCCTCAACAGGAAATTCTTTCCTCTCCAATATAGCAGCTAAAGAACGAGCAATAGGCAACTCACGGTTGCGGTTTAATAATGTGTTTATTTCTTTTAATAAAACGTCACCTATCTCATTATTTCTCAGATCTAGCGATTGCAGCACCGTATTTTTATAAAGAGCATAAGACAATTGCTGAGCACCAGCATCACCTATATGGTTGGATGCAAGATTCAACGTTTGTAGTGTGGTATTCATTTTAGAGTATTTTTCTAATATTCTTTTTTTTCCCCACCAGACGTAATTAATAATAGTGCTCACCCATTTTAATATAGAGCTTTGTGATAATGATAACGCAAAAGCATAAGCACCAGCATCACCGCTACGGTTATTTCCAAAATCCAACGTTCTTAATGTAACGTTATTTTTTAACGCCTTAGCAACAGCCTGGGCCCCCACAGTACCAATACCGTTATGGGAAAGGTTCAATTCCCGCAATACCGTATTCTTCTCAAGGGCCTGTGCCAAAGCCTGGATACCTGCATGATCAATTTCGTTATTCATAAGGTCCAAAACTCGAAGCACGGTATTAGTCATCAGTGCACTACCGAAAGTTTCAGCACCAGTACACTCGATAAAGTTGCTTCCAATATACAACTCTCTAAGGACTGTATTGCATTTCAAAGTTTTCGCTAAAACTTGGGCGCCATCATCCTTGATGTTATTAAGCGTAATATTCAACGATTGCAGTGTCGTGTTTTTCTCAAGAGCCTGTGCTAAAGCCTGGGCTCCCACAGTACCAATACCATTATCGGAAAGATTCAATTCCCGCAATACCGTATTCTTCTTAAGGGCCTGTGCCAAAGCCTCCATACCTGCACGATCAATTTCGTTAGCCATAAGGTCCAAAACTCGAAGCACCGTGTTCCTCTCAAGGGCGCGTGCTAAAGACCTAACATCTACATTACCAACTCCTCTCCCATGGAAGTTTAACCATTGTAGCGTCGTGTTTTTCTCAAGAGCCTGTGCTAAAGCCTGGGCTCCCACAGTACCAATACCGTTATGGGAAAGGTTCAATTCCCGTAATACCGTATTCTTCTCAAGAATCTTAGTAAAAGCCTGCAACATTGGAAGATCCCGGGGTTTAAGCCTCAAACAGCGCAGTTTTGTGGATGTATTTAAAGCTCGACCTAACCAATAAATTTTCCATGATAAAAAGGGAGATTCAGGAGATTCAAAAAACTTACTAACGTCTTCGTCTGTAAAGGTTCCTTCGTAGACTTTCTCTAGTAAAGTTTGTACACTTTTACTAATGGTCGTATTGTCGTAAAAAATACGAAACTCATGGCCTACAGGAATAGGCATCGTTACCTTCTCTAACGAATCATCATCGAATAACTCGCAACCACTTACATCAAGTTTTTCAAGCATTGTACTGCCTATATCAACAGCTTTAAGTTTGGCGTCGTTTGCGGCTTGTAAAATCCTGAGTTGAGGAGCCTCAAGTTTAAGCTCCGTAAGATTTATACACCCAGAAACATCAATTTCCTCAAGGCTTTCACTCCCTACCCCTATAAACTCAAGCTTGGGGCTATCGTTGGCCAGTAACACCTTGAGGTTTGGCGCTACCACCTTAATACCAACCATATTGGGGTTGTGCATCATCTCTAGCCGTTTCAACACAGGCCAGTAGGGACGCTTGTTATCACCAAATACCCGGGCATAAAACTTCACAAACCTTGGCATGTTATTAAGTTTAAGGACACTCAAGCCAGGTGTCGCGTCAGCTAACGCCGGCATATTATTGCCCGTAAGAGGCTCTGTGCCACTTAAATCCAAATGTCGGAGGTTATTAAAAGGCCATACCGCCAACGTTTTATCACTTATACCTCTTGAGTTTATCAAAACAAGACTATTCCAGTCTCCAGGATGACCTTCCTGCTTGATCAACGTTAACCACGCTTGTGCTTCTTTATCCCCTATCTTGCTCCATTCTATGTTTCCCTCAACAAACTTCTCCCTGGCTCGAGCCGTCTGCAACGCTCTGAAGTCTTCTTTTCGGCTACCCAAGATGTCTAGGTGATGCTCAATCACTATACGATCTAAAGAATTTACAGCAGCTTCAATAGTCCTTAGAGGTGTGTCAGCTTCGTGGGCCTTCATATAACCCTTAGACGTTGTACAACTGCTTAACCTACCATCTGTCTGTTTATACCGTTCAAGCACACTCGATGTTCTATCCAACACCCTGGCATACCGTCCTGCAACCGAGGGTTCTAGCTCCCTTAGTATATCTATGGGCCTTAAGGGATTAGCCGTATCAGACACCAAGTCTCTCAATTTATCCAACTTGTGGTACAACCGGTCCAGCATACCCACAGTAAGAGGCAAGCCTAAAACCGTACCATGACTCCTATAAAACTGCTCTACTTCTCTCAAGCTCGCTAACCCTTGGTAATATTCTTCTTCTTTCTTAAGAACCTCTAACCACCGATGAAGGATACCATCTGGGGAGACCATCCTGGCAAACTTGAGTCTAACCGAAGAATGTAGTGGCTCCTTCATCTGATCCAAACAAAACAACACACTCTGACCCTTCAACGTCTCCTTACTCGAGAGTCCCACTTTAACCTCTTGAGGTGCTGCAACGCCCAAGCTGTGATCACTATCGATAGGCACTATCTGGTACATACCATTAGACAAAGGGTTCAGTATATAATTAGGGGGTCTACCGTCTTCAGGGTTGGTCAGTATGGCCCCTAGGATAGCTTCCGCCGTGGTATCAGGATCTAAGTGATTAAGAAGAGTTGGTTTGGATTCAAGAACCTCATCCAGGCGAAGACCCGGTACATACTGGGACAAGTAATAAATAGTGTCCACCATACGCACAACCTCACCAGGTACCGTGCCGCGGTTAAACAACTGGTTCATGAGGTGATGAACGCTAACCTCTATACCTGGTATCTCAGGCCATCTCTTTAAACATAGCCTCTGACCATTAGGTAGATCATAATACCCCACTAAATGACTGCCATCTTTCTTAAATTCCTTGGAAGAGATAGCGCCAGACGGCCAATTTGATTTCTTAGGTTTAAATTGTATTCTCTCATCAAAAAGTTGCTGTTCTGGATCATGCCATATCTTAAGACCAGATTTTGTTTTAACCTCCAGACCCCTCATACCTACTCGAGGCTCTTTCAACGCAAAATTCTTGTTATGCTCCCACGCATACCCTAAATGACGCGCAAGAAGCGTCTCAAAAGAGCGCTCCATACCTTCACTTAGCCTACTGTGATGAAAGGGTAGCCTTAAAAAGTTCTCATAACGCACCAACAGCGAAGAATCAGCTCGTGCACCAGCTCCCTTATCTATGAAAGCTTGCCATAAAGACTGATGAACGGCATGAGGAGAATTTGCCTCTAAAACATCCTTCATTAAACGGTCCAGCGGCGTGAGGCCTTCAGTATCTTGCTGTTCCAGATCTAACCCAGCCCTGGCTAGAACCTCCAGATTCTTAACGGCAGAACTGGTAAGGGTACGAACGACTTGGTGAACCAGGGGCACATACTGGTCTTCCCCTTCTCTGACGGAAGCCTGTTCCTCGGCCTCCTTAAAATCAATACCTAACTGGGAACATAAACCTAAAAATGCACCTTCATCATCTATATCAGCACGTAGAGCTTTATCAGCAGCTGTTTTCCAGCTTGGGTGTAAAAAAGAAATATGATCAGTTTGCAAAGATCGAGCAACCAGTCTA
Organism: uncultured Alphaproteobacteria bacterium; assembly: GCA_964594205.1. Classification (GTDB taxonomy): domain Bacteria; phylum Pseudomonadota; class Alphaproteobacteria; order 16-39-46; family JAJRRM01; genus CAZQLR01. The sequence continues at coordinate 2,768 of CAZQLR010000028.1, read as the reverse complement.
ACAAGAACCGACGTTTCTTCTTCTCTCTTATCACCTAGATCCCAACGGCTTAAAATATCGCCTATAAGGGATTCTCTATCCGTTGCGTCTGTTCGTTCAAGGGAAGACTTCTCTTGACGGAGAACCTTGTGCAATACAACACCTGTGGCTGGTGAGGCTTCGTGAGTTAATCTGTTAACAACTAATAAATCTTCTAAAGATCTCTCTGTAAAATCAGATCCTGGATACTGAAGCTGAACACGAGACAGAGGATACACCGCATCAACCACATCCCTGTGGGTTATGCCAGATGATTGATGTGCTGCCATAAAGGCCTGAAGCCTTGACCAACTGTTGATTGCTTGATAAATGCTACTCTCAGCTTCTAGGCTCAAGTCTTCGGGAAGTGTTGTCAACCACCTATAAAGAGGCAAAAATCCAAGCCTTTTTATCTCGGCAATCAAACCGTCATCCAAAGGTTTATTCAATACCTCAACATCGAGAAACGGCGTAGGAAGACTCTGCCAATAAAGCCGATTCTCCTCCACCTTCATTACAGGGTGGGGCACGCCCTCATCATCAGGTGTTAACAACAACTGAGCCACAAACTCTGACGAAGATACTAAAGAGCCAGACGAACTTGAGGAACAGTCAGTTTCCAGCTCTGCACCACCTACAGTACCGCTAAGCACACGACTCAATGATGGCACCATGCATTCTTCTCGGACGGCCCATACAACTGGAGACACAATAGCCTGCACTAACCAACAAATGACAGTGCTGTAACCAATTAAGTTTTTAGTTCTGATTATCAAATAAACCCCCTCTCAGCAATAAGTAAAATCCTAATAAATCAAGTATTATCAATATAACATTATGCTTTTTCTGAATCTTACAAGAAAACACAGCATTTGACACTGCTTGTTTATCTTCTGAATATCGATTTGATTTACTTGCTCAAACTGGATATATCAAAACCCTATTTTTAGTTATGGGACTGGTAGGTTGTAGATCGTTCTCAGTATAAAGACTTATATCCCCATGAAATCACTTTTATTGACTTGGCGATTAAGCGCTGTCTATACAACTTGTAATAAAAAATCTCAGTGGAGTTTTAATACAAAGCGGTTGTATGTATTTTTGGTAGGAAAGCTACCTCTGATCCCTCACTACCTTTTAAAATTCAACAGAGAGAATTACTTATGGAAAAATCTCAGTCTTCTCTTCCTAAACGTGCTAAAAAGACTTTTTGCCCTTTTTGCATATTGTTTAGCCCACTCAGCAACCCACTTAGCCATCTAAACGCTCAATATCCAACTACATGGCAATTTCTTCGTCTATTTTTATCCTTCCATATCCTTATAAGCTTAGTAAGTTCTACATTAGTCCCCTTTATTATCCAAGTAATGCTCCAAGGTTTTTTGTGCACGAAAGCGTATATGTTTGCTCGAGGAGGATATCAATCCCTTTATGAATTTACTCGAATAAAGCAATGGCAATCATGGTACCACTCTTCACTTACTAACATAAAGCACACAGGATAAAATTATGGGCCTTTTTACAAATTTTGATACAGGGGGACAACTTTTCATGCATCGGCTGCGGATGCGTTTTCAGAATTTAAAAACAACCCTCAAAATTACTTTTTTATTTAGCTTAAGTTTCTTTTTGTGGAGAAGTTACCAAGACATTGAATCTTACGCTTGGCAACTCTTATTTGAGAAATACCAAGCCAGAGTTATTATGATGTTTCCCCTGTGGAGCAGCGACCAAGTATATCAAAAGCATTTACATGTAAATGGCCGATATTACGAGATCAAACCTTCAGATATCGTACGTGATCCACGGACGCAACAAGCAGAAGCCTATATTATCAACCAACTTCTTTCAAAATCTCTTCAGACTTTTTTTGTTTTTGTGGGTATATTTTCGTTGGTCATAGGGTTTTTCATATACATAGGAAGTAGCAAGCTCGGAAAGAAGACAAAACGAGGAGCTAAAATTGAGAAACCAAAAGTGCTTACAAAGATGCTTAAGAAAAGAAAGAAAGCCTCAGATCTTAATTTAGACGGAATTCCTTTGCTAAAAGATGCTGAAACACAACATGTTATGCTTAAGGAACGACAGGGTCTGGAAAAACAAATTGCTTCCACACGTTGCTTCCCCAAATTAGATACAGAGGCGATAAAGCCATCATTATTGATGTCACAGGCGATTATGTACAACGTTACTATAGGAAGGGCGTAGACATCATTTTGAATCCATTTGATGCTCGTGGTGTAGGATGGAGTCTATGGAAAGAATTAACCTCAAGAACGGACTATGATCTATTTGCTAAAGCCTGTATATCCTCTTCTACCCATCACGATGAGTTCTGGACACAATCTTCTTCTAAGGTATTGGCTGCAAGTCTTGATATTATTTCAAAAGAAGAAAATCCTACAGCACAGAAACTTCACACTATTTTGGTTAAATCTGACCTGAAGAAGTATGAAGCCTTTTTTAAGGAAACAGAAGCGACACCCTATGTTGATGTTAAAGGAGAAAAAACCACCCTTTCCATTAGAACAACCCTAAGTACCAATATAGATTTTTTAAAGTATCTAGGAAATACCAACGGTCATACTTTCACATTCAGAGAATGGTTAAAAGATGAGCGTGACGAGAAACCTTGGGTATTTATAAGCTGCAATAGTACAAACATTGCTTCCTTGAGACCATTAATGACGGCTTGGTTTGATTTGGCTATTCATTTTGTTATGAACTTAGAACCAAGCTTTAGCCGTCGT
>CAZQLR010000027.1:0-11058 GCA_964594205.1 uncultured Alphaproteobacteria bacterium | reverse complement strand
TTGTGCTGGCTTACTAGAAACAGCAGAGTCCGTTTGAGGTTCAGTCGTCAATGATGACGATTGCCCAAGACCCACTAGCCCCGCTAGAGATCCTATTCCGCTGCCTACAGCCGAGAGGCTACTGCTTACGGCCGAGGCTCCACCGCCTACCACATCACCTATCGTACCAAACACTAAACTAAGGACATCAGCTCGACCTTTGAGTCCTTGTTTGTAGAATCTCAAATAGTGGTACAATCTTTCTCCTGTCCACCAACCTATGAGGTTCACACCAAACTTACCCTCTTTAAGCATCTGTTCAGTACCTGTAAACGTGCTGAAGAGCCTCCCTTCAGTCTGTAATAAAGGGTCCCTTTCTATCACAAACCGAAGATGGTTTTCCACACCCACAACTTTATTCCACTGATCAGCAGTCTCTTTCGTAAAAATTGGTGGTGCACCAAAGGTTATGACAGAAACTTGACCATCCTCATTTGATTTACCATAAAAACTGTCTATAACGCTAAGTGCACCCCACTGCGCAGCGGCCCCTCCAACACCATGGCCAGCCAGCGTAAAACTATAATCCTTAACCTGTGACTGTGACTCTGCCTCCGTGCCCTGTTGTGATTCTTTGACCTCCTCTACAAAACGCTTGATGTCTTTGCTAACATTCTGCCAAAGCTGTAAAGAACCACTGTGACTGTTTTCCGGTGTGAACCCCATTTGCGTGAAAAGAAGTCCATTGCCAACCACAGTATTGCTGGGAACACCTTCCGGTCCTTTATCTCCCCCACCATGTACGGCCTTGTCTGCCTTTACTATTGTGCCAAGCTCAACAGTGCCCGCTTCGCTCTTTTCATTATTCAGCCAAGCACGCACTTTAGCCTGCGCAGAACTTTCAGAACCACCTAGAATAAGGTCAGAAAAACCAATGAAAATCTCTTTACCCGCAATAGCCGTCGTCACAGTCAACTGCCCACCGCTTACAGCTGCATCTGGGCCTTGAAATGTGTGGGATACATAACTCACGCGATCAAACTGCTGAGAACACTCATCCTTCACACCCTTACCCTTCACGTGTGCATTAGCCATATGGCACGCCATAAAGGCACGACTAACACGCTGACGAGTTAGCTCATCCTGGTCAAGCTCCTGAACACCCCATGCGCCACAAGTCGCAAAGCCCCCAAAAAAGACAAAAGAAAAAATAAAAGTACTTAATTTTTTATACGCAAACATGCAACCCCCTTATCCGTCATTATCAGTAAAAGTCTACCTCCGAATATCACACTCTGACAACAACTAAAAAGAAACAAAATCAGATGGTAACGTTTTTGGCACCCAGGACCCTCAAGTCAGATAGCTGTGGCTGTTAACCATACTTGCCTTACCTACCTAAAAATCCATCACCTAATCAGCATCGGCTGCAACGTTTTTCAGAATGGGGTTTACCTCAACCGACGAAGGTTTTTCAAGCTGATTAGTGTCCTTGCCTAAACCTTCGCCCAATTTACGAGCCAGTGGACTTAACTGATCATTTAAAACATCTACAGACTTGTTATAACTTTTCACACTCAGGCGCAACTGACGCCCTAAACGCTCAAGCTCATCCGAAAGAGCCGTGAATTTTGCATAAAAATTTTGGCCAATCCCTCGTATTTCATGGATTTTCTCGGCCATGGTGGCTTGTTGCCAACCAAAAGCCATAGACTGCAATATCGCCATCAAAGTTGCAGGCGTTGCCATAACAATATTCTGACTAAATGCATCTTCCATAAGAGTCGGATCTGTTTCAAGGGCGGCTCCCAAAAAAGGGTCCGCAGGCAGAAACAAAATAACAAATTCTGGTGATTTACCAAATTGCTGCCAATACGCCTTCGATGACAACGTTTTGATTTGAAAGCGTAAATGCTTTACATATTCCTGCAACAAAGACTTTTTCCTAAGGTCATTGTGTGTTTCTTGAGCTTCTAAATAAGCTTTAATAGGAACCTTAGCATCTAAAATGATTTGTTTGTCATTGGGTAACTTTATAAGCATGTCAGGCCTATAACGCCGACCTTCAGCATCTTCTTGTTGAGGTTGTTCTATAAAATCACAATGGGGAAGCATACCCGCCAACTCCACAAGGCGACGTAGTTGCACTTCGCCCCAACGTCCCTTGGCCGATGGCATATTCAAGGCTCTAGATAAGGCAGACGTTTCATTCGCCAGCTTATCTTGAGCAACCAACATCTCTTTTATCTGATGTTGGATAGATGTATAAGCACCAATTCTCGATTTTTCCAAATCCAGCAGTTTCTCATCCATGGATTTTAGCCTATCCTTAAAAGGATCCAGCATTTGTGAAATAGAACTCTGTCTCTCCTTCAAATCATGCTGAGACATAGCATGAAGTTTATCAAAAGACGCCTTTGACATTTCAAAAAAAGACGCCATGTTATCTTTAAGAACCTTGGAAGACAAACTTTGGAAGGTGTCTTTCAGACGATTTTCAGCATCTTCATAGGCGCTAAGCTTTTCTGAAAAAATACGCTTCTCTGCCTGCAACTCAGCCTGCAACGCACCCAATTCTTGTAATAACACTCTGTTCTCATTAAATAATTCCGTCGATGACCCCACGTTTTCCATCTTCTGACGTCCCGTGAACCAAGTGATGAGCGACCCAATGATTATCCCACTGAAAAAAAAGAGCAAACTATAGTTCGTATAAAAAATTTCCATTTTTGAGTCTTTATTGCTTCCCTTGTTAGGTCTCTTGGTTTAATAACATATTAAGATAAGCTTTGGCGCAAAATAATCTGTGAAAGCGGCTTATTTTTGCTTCAAGTGTGTAGTTATGGCACGCAGTCACGGCCTCCTAACGGGGCTATGAATTTTAAATGAATATATAGAGGTGGTAATGTTATTTTTACAAGGTTTGCTGGGCATCCTAACTTTGGTGATGGCGTGTTGGCTTTTCAGCGAAAACAGGAGGCATGTTGATAAAAAGCAAGTAGTCATTGGCATAAGCATTCAAATTTTCATAGCTCTTTTACTCACAGAGATTCCCTTCGTGCGCGAGATATTTTTCAAGCTAGGTGACGCTGTTATGGAGCTTAAGGATGCAACTTTGCAAGGTACAAGCTTTGTTTTTGGTTTTGTTGGAAGCCCTGAGCAACCCTTTGAAGTGAAAGACGGAGGCAATACCTTCAGCTTAGCCTTCCAAGCATTACCTATGGTTTTTGTGGTTAGCGCTTTGTCTATGCTGCTTTTTTATTGGGGTGTTTTGCCTGTCATTGTACGAGCATTCTCTGCTGTACTAAAACGCACAATGAACATTGGTGGAGCGCTGGGTGTGTGCAGTGCTGCCAAAATATTCCTTGGACAAACGGAAGCACCCCTCCTTATCAGACCCTACCTTAAAAATTTGTCTAGGAGCGAGCTGTTCACCGTTATGACACTGGGTATGGCTACAACATCAGGAACCATTATGGCTTTGTATGCCTTCATACTAGAAGGGGTCGTTCCCAACGTTCTATCACATATACTGACAGCATCCTTGATCAGCGTGCCGGCCGCGTTAACAATATCTCGTATTTTGGTGCCTCAAACTGGCCTTCATACAGACGGTGAGCTAGTGATGCCCTACGAATTCAGCAACTCTATGGACGCCATTTCTCAAGGTACATCCGATGCTATTAAGCTTTTCATCAACATTATAGCCATGCTCATTGTCTTCGTAGCCTTGGTGGCCCTTATAAACAAAATCCTAGGTGTCTTTCCCCATATTGGCGGTGAAGCCATAACCATGGAAAGAATCTTGGGTATTATTGTTGCTCCTCTTACATGGCTTATGGGTATACCTTGGGAAGAAGCACGTGTCGCCGGAAGTCTTCTTGGTACAAAGACCATACTGAACGAAATCTACGCGTTTCAAAGGTTGTCGGCCTTAGCTGATGGCACTCTTTCTGAGCATTCTAGGCTTGTTATGTTGTATGCCCTATGCGGGTTTGCAAACTTTTCTAGCTTAGGCATCCAGATTGGGGGATTAGCTATCATGGCTCCTAACCGCCGAGAGGACATCATCGCTTTAGGCTTCAAAGCTGTTTTAGCCGGTAGCCTTTCTACTATGTTAAGTGGCACTATAATGGGCTTATTAACCTATTTTCACTAATGATGGTCTTTCATAACATCGACTATAACGTGGGGTAAAACCCACGTTGCTTTCTTTGTAAATTGCAGTACTATGATAACGAAAATATTTGTGCACAGGTGGTAATATATGTCTACGCAGAAACAAACAAACCTCTCTTTCGAAGAGGCCTTAAGAGAACTAGAAGCTTCTGTTAGACAGTTGGAAGAAGGTTCTTTGCCCCTAGAAAAATCCATAGATGTTTTTGAAAAAGGTGTGCAACTAAGCCACCATTGCGAGAAAAAACTACAAGAAGCCAACCTTAAAATAAAAAAAATAACACTTGATGATGACGGAGCACCGATTGGCCTAAAACCTCTCGATGCCTCTTGATGAAAGGGACGCAAAGGATATTCTATGACGTCTTCTGATCAACTAACCGATAACTCTCTAAGCCTAAACCAACAAATCAGTTTGGTTCAACAAAGCGTTATCAAATTCGCAGAGAGTTTTTTAACACTCGCAGAAAGTGATCCTTTTGAAGCCTCGCTGATGACAGCTATGCGATATGCTATGCTTAACGGAGGTAAACACATTCGCCCTTTTTTGCTTATGCAATCAGCCTCTTTATTCAATGTTGATCATTCTTCAGCTTTACGGGCAGCGTGTGCCGTCGAACTTGTCCATACTTTTTCGCTTGTACATGATGATTTACCAGCTATGGACAACGCGCATCTGCGAAGGGGAAAACCTTCTTTACATGTCCAGTTCGATGAAGCCATGGCTATCTTGGCCGGTGATGCCTTGCTAACTTCGGCCTTCCAAGTACTGTCAGAAGACGAAACCCACCCAGATCCCAAAATTCGCTTGGAACTTGTGAAATGTTTAGCAAAAACCACTGGCGCTCGAGGCATGTGTGCTGGACAAGTCATGGACCTTATGACTGAAAATCAAGTTCTGGATACAACGAGCATTGTTCGACTTCAACGCAGAAAAACCGGCTATTTACTTGAAGCATCCTGTTCTATGGGCGCTATTTTAGGGCGGGCATCAACCAGCGCTCGCCAAGCCTTACACGGATTCGCTCATGATCTTGGTTTGGCTTACCAAATTACAGACGATATTTTAGATGCAGAAGGCAATACCGACGAAATTGGCAAGCCCGTAGGAACCGATTCCGTCCTTGGTAAATCTAATCTTGTAACGTTGATGGGCATCAAAGAAGCCAGGGAGCACGCTGCTATACTGGTCAGTCAAGCGATATCTCATCTTGACTATTTTGATGAAAAAGCTAAATATCTTAGGGAATTAGCAAACCAAGTTTTATCACGTCGAGCTTGAGAAAATCTTAACCCTAATGTCAACCACTACGAACTAACCATGTCCATTATCCTTGTACCCTTGTTAGAAGTCTTATATTTAGCTTTGACTCTTTATAGCTATGCTCTGCTCGGCTATGTTATACTGTGCCTACTTTTAAATTTTCAGGTTATTAACCCTACTCATCAGTTAGTACGCATGGTTATGGCTTTCCTGTATAAACTAGTAGAACCTACTCTTGGAAAAATAAGAAGCGTTATCCCGTCAGTAGGACCTTTTGATCTTTCTCCCATAGTACTCCTGCTAGCCATATATTTTCTACAAGGCGTCATCCACAGGTTACTTTCTTCCATGATCGCAGGTGGTTAAATGGGCAATATCCTCGATGGCAAAGCCGTGGCAGATGAAATAAAAAAGAAACTTTTATCTACCGTAGAGGACCTTAAACAACACCACAAAGTAACGCCAAAGCTAGCTATTGTGCAAGTTGGCAATGACACAGCAAGTCAGATTTACATTCAGACAAAACTCAAAACCCTAAACACCCTTGGTATGTCCGGTATTCATGTAAGCATGGATCACCAAACAAAACAGCCAACTTTGGACAAAGCTATACGCGCCTTAAACAATGATCAAACAGTACATGGTATTATTATACAGCTTCCCTTGCCAGCACACCTAGATAGAGAAAAAACTCTTTCTGTCATCCACCCTGGTAAGGATGTTGATGGGCTCACCACCTCTAATCTAGGGCTCCTCTATAAAGGAGTATGGGATGGTTTTTTACCCTGTACACCCTTGGGGTGCTTGTATTTACTTAAGAAATACAATCTTATCAGACCTGGGGCTTTGGCTGTCATTTTAGGACGATCTAACCTTGTGGGGAAGCCACTAGGATCCCTCTTGCTTGCAAAAAATTGCACAGTTATACAAACTCATAGCTCAAGTTATAATTTATCCTCCTTAACTAGCTTAGCCGACATAATAGTGTCGGCTACAGGCATTCGCGGCATACTTTTACCATCAATGATTAAACCAGGGGCGACCATTATTGATGTGGGTATACACCGCCTTGAAAACGGGTTGCTTAGTGGTGATATTGATTACGCTTCTTTTCAAGAAACAGCAGGGTTTATAACCCCTGTCCCAGGCGGTGTTGGACCTATGACAGTAGCCATGCTTATGCTCAACACTGTACTGGCAGCCCAAAGAAAAAATAACCTTTCACAAGATCTTTATAAAACACTACTCAATCTATAAACTAGAAATAAGGAAGAAGGTTCAACCATGACTTCAGCCTTGAGGAAAACCAAGAATTGGCTTACCGATTTTATTTGGCCTCCTTCTTGTCCTGGTTGCGGGTCTCTTATCAACACGCCGCACAGTCTCTGCTCTACTTGCTGGAAAGACATTAGCTTTATAGATGCTCCCTTTTGTACGTGTTGTGGCCTTCCTCTGCCATATGATGATGCATTGTCTGGTAAAAAGATTCTTTGCGGTACATGCAGCCAAAAAAAAACCTATTTTTCAAAAGCACGATCGCTTCTTGTTTATAAAAAATTGGGACGCCAATTCGTTCTTAATCTGAAAAACACACCCTCCTCTCCTTCTTTTCCTTTGCTTGCTAAGTGGTTAATTAATACAGCTAACCAGCTACTTAATGATAGCAGACCAGAAGATATTTATATTGCCCCTGTCCCCCTTCACTGGACACGATTAATAAAACGGGGCTTTAACCAATCAGCAAAACTTGCTCAAGCCATCCACAAAACGTACCCGTCTAGTATTCTTGCTCTTGATCTTCTTATTCGTAACCAACGGACTCCAAGTCAAGGTCATTTAAACCGATCAGATCGAATAAAAAATGTAGCCAATGCCTTTTCAATTAACCCTAAATTTACATCGACTCTACGGGGGAAAAAAATATTGATCGTAGACGATGTAATGACTACAGGCGCCACCGTAGATGCTTGTGCAAAAACCTTAAAAAAAGTTCACCCAAAAGAAATTTTTGTACTAACCATAGCCAGAGTTCTATAAAGTTAACCCTACAAATAAAATGAGGTAATATCCATGTCCCAATCTATACATCCCATCATAATCATAGGTGCAGGTCCAGCTGGATATACAGCGGCTATTTATGCGGCCCGAGCAAGTATGAAACCTTTGCTAATACAGGGATCTCAACCAGGTGGACAACTAACTGTCACCACTGATGTTGAAAACTACCCTGGGTTTGCCGATACCATTCAAGGTCCCTGGCTTATGGAACAAATGGAAAAACAAGCTATAAACGTAGGAACACAAGTTGAATTTGATATAGTTGACGCCGTTGATTTTTCAACATCACCTAAAGAAATAACAACTGCATCTGGAAAAACTTACAAGGCTCATACAATAGTTTTAGCAACGGGAGCTCAAGCTAAATGGTTAGGTCTTTTTTCTGAAGAAAAATTTCGTGGTTTTGGTGTTTCCGGCTGTGCAACATGCGACGGTTTTTTCTTTAAAGATAAGGAAGTCTTTGTAGTAGGCGGCGGCAACACAGCCGTGGAGGAGGCTCTTTATCTAACGAACCACGCATCAAAAGTTACACTTATTCATCGTCGCGACACTCTTCGTGCTGAAAAAATATTACAAGAGCGTTTGTTGGCCCATAACAAAATAAACGTTTTATGGAATAGCCAGCTAAAAGAGGTGGTCGGACAAGAAGAACCCCATCGTAAGGTGACGCACATCGTTGTAGAAAACAGGCAAGATGGAAGTCAAACAACCCTACCAGCAGATGGTGTTTTCATCGCCATAGGCCATGCACCAGCCACAGATCTTTTTAAAGGGCAGATAAAAATAGATGCAGCAGGCTACATACAAGTTGAACCAGGTACGCCAAAAACCAATGTTCCTGGTGTCTTTGCAGCAGGAGACGTCTGTGATCATACTTATCGCCAAGCTGTCACAGCAGCAGGTCTTGGTTGCATGGCGGCCCTAGATGCTGCAAAATACATTCAAGAAAACAATCTATAAAACGATCATTAAAGAAGATGGCATGGACTGGGATAAACTAAGAACCTTTTATACAGTAGCTAAAGTTGGTACTTTTACCAATGCTGGCGATGCCCTAAATCTCAGTCAGTCTGCCGTTAGCCGACAAATAAGTGCTCTTGAAAGCTCTTTAGGTATTAAGCTTTTTAACCGCCATGCCAGAGGTTTGATCTTAACAGAACCAGGGGAAACTCTCTACAATGCTGTACAAGAAGTTTTCACAAAATTGTCGCTAACCGAAGCAACACTAACCGAAAATAAAACACGTCCCACTGGCTCTTTGAAGGTAACTACGACGCCAGCTTTTGGGTCTAATTGGCTGGCCCCTAGGTTATATAAATTCATTGAAAAATATCCTGATATAACCATAAGTATCAGAACTGAAGACGTGGATCTGAATCTACGCACAAGGGAAGCCGATGTAGCCATTCGTATGCATGAAACTGTGCAGTACGATCTCATTCAACGACATTTAGCTAGTTTCCCTTTACGTGTTTATGCATCCAAAGACTACATAAAAAACTTTGGACACCCTAGAACACTAAAAGATTTAGGTAATCACACCGTCATTGGCTACGATATGACGCCGACAATCCCTATTCAACATGCAAACTGGCTTTTCCAATCATACGCTAAATACGAAAAAAAAAGGCTCCCCATGAATATTTCCATGAACAGCCTTACTGGCAATTTGAATATGGTAAAATCTGGCCTGGGCATATGTGCTCTACCATCTTTCGTCTTTAACGATAGCAAACAAAAAGAAAATATTGTGGAAGTTATGGATGATGTAGAATCACCCTCTCTTTCTGCATACTACGTATACCCGGTAGAACTTAGGAGCTCAAAAAAAGTACGTGCTTTCCGTGACTTCCTGATGGAAGAAATGGATCCATCCTAAGGTATTAGCACCAACATTCTTTTTAGTCTTCTTCAGGCAAAGTAGAAATATCTTCTTTTGATACAACCACCTTCGACAGCTGCGCTGCTATTTTTTCCTTATCTGGAAGACTAGATTGCGCCCCCACCTTCAAGCACGATAAACCACCTGCAACACTGGCACTGGCCAGTGCTTCTGGCAAAGAATACCCCCTATCCAAGCAAGAAGCTATAACACCAACAAACGCATCCCCAGCACCAGTTGTATCCACCGGAATAATGCCAAGAGTGTTAGCTCTCCAGAGGTTTTCACCGTCACTAGCAAAAGCACCCTCTCCACCCAGAGTAACAATACAAATATTCTTAAAAGCCTTTGATAATTCTAAGGCAATTTCTTTTTGCTGATGACACTCAAGCCCTAAATCCTCTGCAAGAGCCAAAGATTCAATTTTATTAAGCACAAGGATTGAAACCTTTTCCAGTATGTCTCGTGGAACAGCATGAGCCGGAGCCAAATTCAAAACCGTTCGCACGCCGCGCCTGTGGGCACGCTCCACCAACGCCCAATTTTGCTGGGGTCTAACTTCCATTTGCAATAAAAGCGTCGTCTCTTCCATCAGTTTTTCATCAGGAACATCACCAGAAACAGCTTCCATGTTAGCACCACTAGCGACCGTAATGAAGTTTTCCCCCGTATGATCCACACATATAGAAGCACAGCCTGTAGGCTTCGGCAGAGTTTTCACACCATCAATATCTACCTTAAATGAAGTCAAAGCGCTTCTTATGAGCTTGCCAAAATCATCATTGCCCACAGCACCATACATATATACTTCACTACCAACCCTTGCCGCCGCAACAGCCTGGTTAGCACCTTTACCGCCAGAGCCCAACCTATATTCATGTGATAAAACAGTCTCACCCGCTCTTGGCAAACTTTCTACTGGCATGACCATATCAACGTTTAGAGACCCAAAAACAACAATCACAAAGCTCACTCTTTTTTTGCTTAACTCTAGACCTGCACCTTTACTCAAAACAACGGCGCATGTCATACAAAACCGTCATAGACATTTATTAGTGATTTGATACAACCAGGTCAACTAAAATTATTGTATAAACCCTGAACCTGCAAGGGAATCACCTCATTTTTTGTTTCTTGGGCTCAAGCTTATGACGCCTAGAAAAAGCCTTGGGCATAACCTTTAAGTGCAATCTTTTATACATTGCATCCGATTCATCTTCAAGACTACGTGCCAAAGTAAAGTAGGTTATATTTTGTTTTCTATCGAAAAAACGACCACCTAAAATCAGAGGGGATGGCAATCGGCTATCCGCACGAAGGCCTAGCTTTAGATATCTTTTTTCTATAAAAGATACACCGAAATGATCAACTGAATCTTTGATTTTTGGGAGGGCAATACCACCTGCCCTACTATAAGCATGGCAGGCCAGCAACTGATCTTTCTCCTCTTGCTGTATATTCATCCTCTTTATTTGATCCGGCCCTAGTGGGACATGGGAATGGAGGGACATATGGGTTTCCCCTTTTACAAAAGCAGCCCTAGGTAAAACAACAAAGGAAAAAGGCCCTGCCGTCACAGGTCTATGACCAAGTAACCCACTGATTTTACAATTGCAAAACGTATTGTTGATAACAGCCACCTCAGATTCATAATTCAATTGCTCATTAACAGAATCAAAATCGATAGTAGTATTAACGT
>CAZQLR010000026.1:8638-11240 GCA_964594205.1 uncultured Alphaproteobacteria bacterium | reverse complement strand
ACAAAAAGCCCGCCTATTAGCAACCATACAATTTCATGTTTTGTTATAACGCTCATTACGCCCAGAGAGCCACCTATAGCCAAGGACCCCATATCTCCCATAAATACCATTGCAGGGGGGGCATTAAACCATAAAAAACCAAGCCCAGCACCAACGAGTGCTCCACAAAAAACAGCCAATTCTCCACTACCAGGAACATAGTGCAGCTGCAAATAAGTAGCAAAAATATGGTGACCAACCATATAAGCAATAATAGAAAAACATAAAGACGCAATTATAACAGGCCCAATTGCAAGACCATCAAGACCGTCCGTTAGGTTAACAGCATTTGAAGAGCCAACTATTACGAGCATAATAAATGGAATAAACAACCATCCCATAGGAATGAGTAAATTTTTAAAAAATGGAACGGCTAAAACGCCATTTAAATCTGGCGGCAAAATGAAAAATATAGTTGCTCCTGCTGAAGCTCCTACAATTAATTGGCCCATTAATTTGTATTTGCCAACAAGCCCTTGGCTCGTACGCTTTTTTACCTTTAAATAATCGTCGCCAAATCCCAACAAACCAAGAGCAAGCGTCGTAAGCAACGTTGTCCAAATATAAGGGTTGTGCAAATCTGCCCAAAGCAAGACACCGAACGTTAGAGCTGTTAAGATAAGCGCTCCTCCCATGGTAGGAGTGCCTTTTTTAACAATTAAGTGATTTTCTGGGCCATCATCACGTATAGGCTGACCATGCTCCTGCAATTTTTTTAAAAAAAATATAAACTTCGGCCCAAGCCATAAGCTTACAAATAAGGAGGTTAGCAAAGCACCCCCTGTTCTAAAGGAAATATACCTAAAAATATTGAAAAATGAGTGTTCGTAGACGTGGCCAGCTAACATATCATAGAGCATTGGTTTCAGCTTCTTTATTACTAACGGGCATCATCTTACTAACTTCCAAGAGCATTACGCAAGCAAGAACATTTTTATCTTACAGGATAATATATTTTTTAAGCGTCTAAGTTAATAACGTTCAGAGCATTTGCCTGAATAAAATCACGACGTGGTTCTACAACGTCTCCCATAAGAGTTGAAAAAACTTCTTCAGCTTCATCGTTAAGTGTAACCTTAACTTGCAATAATGTTCGTGTCTCTGGATCCAATGTTGTTTCCCATAACTGGTCATCGTTCATTTCTCCCAATCCTTTATAACGTTGTATAGAAATGCCTTTCTTTGACGCCATCGTGATATATGCCATCAGAGCACACGGATCATTAACAGTTAAAGAATTCTCATTGTGTTTTAAGTGAGCTGGAAGAGAGAAATACTCAGCTAATTCACCAGCTATCTCAGACAAAGTCATTGCCTCTCCACTTTGTAGAATTTCAGCACTAACAACATAATTTTCTTCTAAACCATGTGTCTTTTCTAAAATACTAAGGCCTCCTTTTTCAGTTATATCGGCCTCAAACACACTCTTATTTTCAGAACACACGAGATTCAATTTATCTGCAAAAGAAGAAAGATCGTTAGTATCTATGCTGTCTACCGATCTCATGAGTCCACATAAAGCAAGTTGTGCGGCAATTTTTTCAGAACCTACACGCAGCGCAAGAGGTTTCAAAACTCTACAAAATTGGGCCGCCTTACGAATAATAGCTTCAAGATCTGTGCTTTTATGCTGAGTGCCACCATGTGTTGTTAACACCATATCCGGAAGAACACACGATACCAAATATTCTTCTAAAGCCTTATCATTCTTTAAATATATTTCTGATTTTCCACGTTTTATCTTATACAAAGGTGGTTGGGCAATATATAAAAAACCCTTTTCTATGAGCTGAGGCATCTGACGAAAGAAAAAAGTCAATAACAATGTTCGTATATGGTTTCCGTCCACATCAGCATCAGTCATAATTATGACTTTATGATAACGTGATTTTTCAACGCTAAAATCATCACCAATATTCGTTCCCAGAGCAGTAATCAAGGTTCCTATTTCCTGAGAGCTCAACATTTTATCGAAACGCGCCCGCTCAACATTCAATATTTTTCCGCGCAAAGGTAAAATAGCTTGTGTTTTTCGATCACGACCACTTTTAGCGGTACCTCCTGCCGACTCGCCCTCAACAAGAAAAAGTTCCGATTTGGCTGGATCTCTTTCTTGGCAGTCCGCTAGTTTTCCTGGCAAAGAAGCTATATCAAGAGCTCCTTTTCGTCGCGTAAGCTCACGCGCTTTACGAGCAGCCTCTCTAGCTAAGGCAGCTTCCAGTATTTTTCCAACTATTTTTTTTGCTTCAGCTGGATTTTCCTCTAGCCACTGTTCTAATTTTTCTGATACCAATCCCTCAACAACCGGTCTAACTTCAGACGACACTAATTTATCTTTAGTCTGCGAAGAAAACTTAGGGTCTGGTACTTTTACCGACAAAACACAGGTCAAGCCTTCACGAGCATCATCACCTGTGAAAGATACTTTTGCAAATTTACCCGTGGCTAGCGCCGACGCATATTTAGTCATAGTACGCGTCAACGCACCTTTTAGCCCTGCCAAGTGCGTACCACCATCACGTTGAGGTATGTTATTAGTAAAGCACAAAACATTTTCATGAAA
>CAZQLR010000026.1:0-8538 GCA_964594205.1 uncultured Alphaproteobacteria bacterium | reverse complement strand
ACAACAGATACACCTACGCCGTGTAACCCACCAGAAACTTTGTATGAATTTTGATCAAATTTTCCACCAGCGTGTAACTGAGTCATAATAACCTCAGCAGCAGAGATACCTTCACCTTGATGGATGTCCACAGGGATACCCCGGCCATTGTCGGATACAGAAACAGATCCATCAGGGTTTAACGTCACCTTTACCAAATCACAGTGGCCCGCTAAGGATTCATCAATTGCGTTATCCGTAACCTCATAAACCATGTGGTGAAGACCAGAACCATCCTCTGTGTCTCCAATGTACATGCCAGGACGTTTACGCACGGCATCAAGCCCTTTAAGAACTTTAATAGAGTGAGCACCATATTCTGCATTGCTTGTTTCTTCTTTCGAAGCTGAATCAATTTTACTCTTTGACACTTCTAATATCCATCTTCCTTGGTTTAGACAATCTTTTCTACACTACCTTCTTTAACACAAAAACGTGCAGCATGCGAGAACAATGGTGCAAAAACCTCCATATCTGTGCCAGTCATAAAAGTTTGGACGCCTAATGAAATAAGCTCATTACCTAAGGCAGCTCTTCTGTCGGCATCAAGATGCACCATAATCTCGTCCAAAAGTAAGACAGGTGTCTTGCCACGCTGCCATATTTCCAACCTAACGGCCGTTAAAATTAAGGCGATAAGCAGTACTTTTACTTCACCGGTAGAACATTGCTCTGCATATAACCCTTTGGGTGTGTACAAAGCTTGAAAGTTAGTTGTATGTGGTCCAATAGTTGTCGTTCCTTGTTCTGCGTCCTGCCCTCTGTTCTCACACAATTTTTGCGTAAAAAAAGCCTCCACATCAGTTAGATGGCTTACCTCAAGCAATTGTTCCAATTCTCCTTTAAGGTGAAATTCTATCTTGGGAAAAGCCTCAAAATACAAATTGCTTGTTTGTGATAATAAATTTGTATACCTGAGCCGTTCATGAAGCATCACCATACCAGACTCAACCATCTGTTTTTCTAATTGATTAAGCCATATTGCATCACCTCTGCCATACTTTAATAGACTTATACGTTGTCGCATAGCATTGTCATACTTTTGCCAATGACTTGATAGAGATGGCTCATAGCGCAGCAACAACTTATCTAAAAATTTTCTCCTAATTCCAGGGCTTTCTTTAAAAAGCCTATCTGTGTCTGGCGTTAACCAAAACAACGATAAATAACTTTCAAAATCTGCCAGATTTTTCACAGAATCACCATCTATGCGCCCAACACGTTTTTCTTGTTGAGCATAGAATAATTGTGGATCCAACCCAGAACTAAGTATTGTTTCCAAGCCTGAACAGTTCAAGGAAACTGTAACAGCCCACGGTTGCGGCTTTATCGAAGGACAAACGCGGCCTATCTGTGACAAGGGTGACCGGCGCAAACCTTTCCCCGGAGCTAAATAAGAAATAGCTTCCAAAACGTTGGTCTTACCAGCGCCATTCATACCTGCCAACAAAATAAATGGCTCTTCAAAAACAAGGCGCTGATGGCCGTAGTTACGAAACGACCATAACGTAAGTTTATTGATACGTACCTTACTAGCAAAAAGCTGTGGCGCTTCAAATAAAGCTGAATGATCCACGTAACCAAAAATGTTATTTATCTATGGCCACAAATGTAGACCATATGCTAAAAAAAAACAATAACTAGAGACTGAAGACCATTGCCCAAAAAAATAAAAAAACAAGAAACCGAAAGTAAGAGAAAAGCTCTAAAATTTTCTCGCTCTAAAAGTATTAAAGCGCCCCGAAAAAAGAGGGGAGACAAAGCATACGTATCCGCCTTAACCAAACCGCGCTTTCAAAAAATCGCTATCTTCGGGTTATGGCTTCTCTTAGTGATTTTTTCTGCGTTCTTTTGGTTATGGTATGACCTACCCAGCCTACATGCCCTGGACACAGCAAATCGACGCCCACGAATAGAGTTCTACGATAAAAACGGAACCTTCATGGTAGCCTACGGCGATCAACACTTACGACCGTTACGCTACAACGCTATACCCAAACAAACTATAAATGCTGTTCTTTCTATTGAAGATCATAGGTTTTTTAACCATAGAGGGTTTGATTTTTGGGGACTTGGTCGCGCTTTGTTTGAAAATATAACAGCAGGTCATGTTGTCCAGGGTGGAAGCACCCTTACTCAGCAGTTGGCAAAAACTCTTTTTTTGTCTCCTGAGAGGAGCCTTAAAAGGAAACTTCAAGAGTTTATAGTAAGCGTTTGGTTAGAAGAAAATTTTACAAAAAAGCAAATCGTTGAAATTTATTTTAATAGAGTCTACATGGGCCCTGGCATTTATGGTTTTGCCTCTGCATCTCAGTATTATTACGGAAAACCATTAAAAAATATAACCCTGGAAGAGGCCGCTGGGTTAGCTGGTCTTTTAAAGGCTCCTAACACCTATAACCCTTTTCGCAATCTCTTAAAATTTAAACAACGAGCCGAAACAGTAGTACAAAAAATGTATGATCTTGGGAAAATCACAGAAAAACAACGTGATACAGCGCTTAAGAACCTAAAGGCTTTTTCTTCCAGAAGGCATACTACGCTTGCATTGCCAAGCCCATCAACGCGTTATTATACAGATTGGATATTTAACCAACTACCACAATTTGTGGGCAATCTTAATCAAGATTTGAAAGTCTATACCACCTTTGATTCCCTTGCACAAAAGGCTTTAGAAAGCTCTCTAACTATATTAGAAAAAAGTAATCTTCCTGTTTCCACCCAGGCAGCTCTTGTTTTAATGACAACAACAGGTGCCGTACCAGGACTTGTTGGAGGAAGAGACTATTTTTCATCATCGTTTAACCGTAGCGTACAAGCTAAACGCCAAACGGGATCCGTGTTCAAGCTATTTGTTTATTCCAGCGCTCTTATGAAAGGAAAGCAACCTCATGATAAAGTATCCGACAAACCCATCCGTTTGGGTGACTGGAGACCCAAAAATTACGGATGGAAGAGCAGGGGAACCGTCAGCATAGATGATGCTCTAGCTTATTCCATTAATACTGCTACAATCCGTATAGCCAAGAAAGTTGGTCCCAAAGCTCCTATACGTTTAGCACGATTGATGGGTGGCATAGACGCTGAACCTCGAAACAGTGATTTAAGTATGATGCTGGGAACCCTAGAAAGCTCTCCTTTATCTATAACAACGTCCATGGCTATCCTAGCCAATGAAGGGAAACGTGTAACACCTTATGGTATAAGAATTATAAAATCGTCTAATGAAAAAATCCTTTATAAATATTCACAGCCAAATACAACACAAATCATACAGCCATCGATAGCTAGTTCTATGATGAGCATGCTAGAAAAAGCTGTCATAGTTGGAACAGCAAAAAAATGCAGCATTCCAGGTCGCGCGATAGCAGCAAAAACTGGAACTACACAAAATCACAAAGATGCATGGATCGTTGCTGCATCAAAACCGTATGTATTAGGCATTTGGCTAGGCCATGATAATAATGAACCGTTACCAGGCAAGGTTACAGGCGGCAAGCAACCCGCTATGATGGCTCGGCATGTGTTCAAGAGCCTTTAATAAAAAGCCCTCAGGAGAACAACATAGTAGAAATAGATGAAAAGCTAGTTAACCATCTTGTGGAAACACAGTTTCCACAATGGAAAAACTTGAATATAAAACAAGTCCTTCCTGGCGGGTGGGACAATAAAACTTTCCGCCTGGGAAACTGCATGCTCATAAGGATGCCAACTGCGGCTTGTTATGCTGTTCAAGTCAAAAAAGAAAACTTTTGGCTCCCCAAACTGGCGTCATCATTACCTCTCATTATTCCAGAACCTTTGGCTGTAGGTCAGCCGATTAAAGAATATCCCTGGAAATGGTCTGTATATCGTTGGATCGACGGGGATAGTATAAACAGCGTCCATATGGGTAATTTCTGTGGTATTGCCAGAAGCCTTGCGCGATTTCTTAGCGCTTTACAAAGCATAAATCCCATTGAAGGCCCCAAACCGGGATCACACAATTTTTATCGTGGAGGACTTTTATCTCATTACAATGCCGAAACTCGCCGGGCTATATCCCTTTTAAAAAACAAAATTGATGCAGATACCGTAACTTCAATCTGGGAAGAAGCGTTGATAAGCAAATGGGATAAACCACCAGTATGGATTCATGGTGATGTAAGTGCCGGCAATTTATTGATTAAAAATGGACAACTTCACGCTATAATTGACTTTGGTATGCTAGGAACAGGTGATCCGGCTTGCGACTTAAGCATAGCTTGGACCTTATTTAAAAATAAAAGCAGGAAAACTTTTAGAACGTCTATCAATATAGATGATAGTACATGGGCTCGGGGACGCGGATGGAGTCTATGGAAAGCATTGATCATTGCATCTAAGATCAGCAAAAGCAACGCAATTGAAGAAAGATATTCCTGACTCACCATCAAAGAGATAATCGATGATTATACCAGTCTTAATAAAAGCACACTGGGAAAATAATACATCAAACAGACCAAACCGTGGGGGCGAGAGACTCAAACAGCAGTAATTAGCCTTTCTACAAACCACACAAAATGCGCAATATATATATTATGGAAAATTAACAAGGTTCCGATTGAGGGAAATTAGTAAAGATTCTATTAAAGACAGATCGTATTCTTTATATGGTGATATTTTAGTGAAGTTGCTATACAGTGCATCAATTCTTTTTCAGGAATAGTCGAACCTTTATGAAAAACAAGAGCCCTGTTTTTTTCAAAGATAAAAACATCAGGATACAAATCCCTAAAAAACGTAATAAGCTTCGTTTTACAATTGAAATACACAAACAGCGAATTTTCGCTATTTTCTTTCCAATCTATCCTGACCGCGCTTCCTCCGTTTGCTATATAGGCTGGCTCTCCCCATCTTACAGTTTCCTGTATATCTCTTATACTGGGATCTTTTTGCCCAACTGTAAATATTAGCGCCCTTATCCTAAAAAACATAGCCTGGGCCCATTCAGGATACCGATGAACTCTATTCTTGATTCTATTATCAGAAATACACGTCGACAAAAAAAAACCTTAGTTAACCTTGAATATACCTTATTCACATCAACAATACGCTAACCATAGGTTTTTTCCAACATTACTGGATAAGCTATTAAACTAAAAAACGGTATTTATCCAAGCAACTAAAACAATCCAAACCTTAATAAGACAAAGCTTCGTAAACAACCATGCCGTGGTTATTTATTATTCTTTCTTCATAAACACCATACTTTCCTCGGCAATAATACAGAGGCGCACCTCCAAAACGAACACGACGATAAAGAGTCTCTGATAGAGCAGCACTCATCATGTTTTTTATTATTCCGGAAAAGGTATATCTAAAGTATGCTATATACAACTGAGCAGCCTGTTTAGCACATTGTTTGGTATAACAATCAGAACACCGAGATGAGAGTGTATAACGCAGATTATCTACAAATCGGTTAAAATCTTTTTTTGAAAGATAGCCGTCGCAATGGGGCTTTCCAGTTTCATGCTCTTTTTTCACGTTAGCCTCACTACAAAACTTAAATCCTTCTACGCTTGGAGTACGCGATGCATAATAACCATTAGACCCCCAAAACGGTAATTTTTGCTCGGCCAAGCACTCTTGCTGTACACCAAAAGACAAATAAGCCAAAAGAATCGTAGCCAATACCTTACTAACGTGCATAAAATTATCTCCCTACCCATTTTTTGCCGTCCGCAGGCTATCACAATACTCTGTAATCTCCAAGCCGCCTTCACCACCCTTATAGAGGGCATTGCCCCAATAATAAGGCTTTTTTGCTTGCCAAGGCTATGGGAAACCGATAAAACATAGGTACTTTGTGGGGTCATAGCTCAGTTGGGAGAGCGCTACAATGGCATTGTAGAGGTCCGGGGTTCGATTCCCCGTGGCTCCACCAGACTCACTGTCCAAAAGTATAGTCTCACTTTAAGAGCCAAATTGTCCGACATAACCTTAAAAAACAAAAAGTTAATTCGACTATCCTCATATTAAAAGGCTTGTTGGACATTCAGCTTACGCCAACGTATCTTTCATCCATTCAGCATAAACATTGTTAACGCTACTAACGTCAAGCTCAAGTATAGCGGGTGTATCGTAGGGATGTAGGTGTTCCAACGTTTTTTTGAGATCTATAACTTTATCAGCTACAGCTTTGATAACCATTATAGCTTCAGGGGTTTCCTTTATGTTTTCCCCTTTTGTGTACAAAGACAAAACGCCAGGTGTTATGTTAACACAAACAGCCAACCTCGCGCTTAACAAAGCTTTAGCAACCTTGCTAGCCTCTTTTAAATTAGGAAAAGGTACATACAACACCGCAAGGTTTGGTTGTGGCTCGCTCATACTTCATAACCTCCAATTAAAACCTGGTTTATCATTACTCGATATTATTTTCACTAGTTTTGTCATCCTTGGGTATACGTAGAAAACAGCTGCTTTAACATGGCCGTATTAGGGACAACAGGATTCTTTTCTTTGATATCTTCCAACATAGCCTGGGAGAGAATGCCCGCCAAGGCAGCCTTCAACCCATTCCTTACTGATTCAAAGTTTTTTTGTTCAGCCGGCCCTTTTTTAGGCAACTCTCCCAGAGATAGCACACGGCCAACATAGGCATTACTCCCAACAACAACAGGATAGAACTTGCCTTTTTGACCTCTAAAGAGCGTAGAAAGAACCTGTTCGCTAAGCTCTAAGGGGATCTTGCTAGAAGAAGAAATATTGTTATATAGACGAACTGTTCCTCTTATATTTTTTGAGGCTGTCGCAGCATTTACCGAACCACCGTTAAGTTTCTGTGCAATCTCTTCCGTTTTCTTCATCAATGCCTCTGCACGAGCCTTAGATTCGTAATCTTGCTCAACCTTTTTCTTGACTTCAGGGTAAGCAGGTATCTGAGATGGCACTATATCTATGACTTTAATGATGTAAGAAACACCCTCTTTTGTATCACTAATATCGCTTTCAGCATTCAGATCCAAAGCAAAAGCTGTTTTTAGCATTTCAGACGTAATAAGTGAGGTTCCTAAACCATCTTGTCCATTTTTATTTTTTCCCTCGACATTAACTTTTTTAGCCTCGTGGATTAAAGAACCATATTCCTGAGAAATCTCTGAAAAAGTAGAACCTCCGGCTATTTTGTCTTCTACTTCTAAAACGTACTTATGATTAGCCTCAATAGCTGCTTGTCTTAACTCATCAGATGAATAACTTGGGTGCTCACGGCGAATATTCGATTCCTTTGTTGCAGGATCAAAAACTAAAGCTTCCACCGTCCTCAGCTCAGGCACCCTGTATGCTTCTTTATGGTCTTCGTAAAAATCTTTCAAATCGCGTTCTGTCGGTTTTTTAATCGTTACTTTAGAAGCGTCAAACATAATGACTTCAAGATTACGCGGTGTATAATAATCCTGGTACAAAGGATTCACCAATAGTCTTGGCGCCTGAACATTAGGAAAAATCGAAGACGCCATAAATTGTCGTTGAACATTCTTCTTTAAAGTTTCTATAAATTGGGCTTCGGAATAACCAGAACTGCGTAGAAACATTTTAAACTTTTCATTCGAAAAAGAAGTATCTTTGTCTGAAAACTCTTTTCTTATTACATCAGCAATAACAGCGTCAGCAATTTGTAAATCTATAGTGCTTGCCAAAACATCAAGAAGTTTTTCTTCTACAAGTTGTTGATAAACCTGAGCCTGAATAACAGGAATGATTTCCTTCATAGGAATTTCTTGGCCAAATATCTTCCTTGCTTTTGCCAGCTGTAATCTAAACTGGCGATCAAACTCAGCCACAGAAATATCTTGTTTGCCAACTTTGGCTACCTGAGCTTTAAAGCCACCACCTTTTAAATAAGCATCAACACCCCAAACACCAAAACTCGCTATTAAAACTGCCATAAACACTTTTAAAGGCCAAGTTTTAGCAGCTTTACGGAAAGTATCTAACATGTAGTGAACTCCTTATTACGATCGATCTAATTTATCTTTGAGTAACTGGTTAATAAGAGCAGGGTTACCCTTCCCCTGTGTTTGTTTCATAGCTTGCCCAACAAAAAAACCAAAAAGCTTGTCTTTTCCTGATTTATACTGCTCTACTTTATCCTGGTTATCTTCAAGTATCTTATTAATTATGGGCGCCAGAGTCGACGGATCGGCAATTTGCACCAATCCTTTCTCTTTTACAATAACTTTTGGATCTTTATTGGTCTCCCACATGCAGCCAAAAACATCCTTAGCTATTTTACCTGATATGGTGCCATCACTGATTAGGTTAATCAATTCAGCTAATTTTCTAGGTTCCAACGGCGATTCTTCAACACTCAAACCAGCTTTATTTAAAGCCCCAAAAAAATCACCCATCATCCATGTTGCATAAAGTTTAGGCCCTTTTTCTTTGCACACCACGGAGTGTAATCCTTCTTCATAATACTTAGCCACAGAAGCTTCGGCAACTAACACCGAGGCCTCATAAGAAGTTAACCCA
>CAZQLR010000025.1:10335-11703 GCA_964594205.1 uncultured Alphaproteobacteria bacterium | reverse complement strand
TCTTGCAACATTTGTATGTCTTTATCCGTATACGAGTAATGATCTGGAAAGCTACGCCTCTCGACGACTTTAAATTTCTCCCGGTCAAGTGAGTTAAAAAATTTCTGGGGCACACCAATACCTGAAAAAGCAACCCATTTTTTGTCGGCTGCGTCACGAAAAAGACCCGCGTTTTTTACCTTCAATTTTCCCCTAAAAAGAGGCATGAAAGGTTTCAACGCCGCCACTTCTTTGCACAAACCAACTCTATCTTCACCCAACACTAAAATAGCCGAAGCATTTTTAAGTCCTTGCTTCAAGCTTTCACGCAATGGTCCTGCCGGAAAAACTCGACCATTGCCTAGGCCTTTTAGCCCATCAAGAACAAGCAGAGAAAAATCTTTATGCAGTGCCTGGTTTTGAAAACCATCATCCATGATGATAACGTCTGCCCCGTTTTCCTCAGCTAGTTTAGATCCAAGAATCTTATTTTTCGAAACGATCGTCACTGCCTGTCTCGCTAAAAGAAGAGGCTCATCACCAACTTGATGATACGTATGTTTTTTAGGATCAACCTTTATAGGCCCTTCTATACTTCCACCCCAACCACGACTTAAATAAACAACCTTAACGCCCTGCTTTTCAAGCTCCTGGCCAAGCCACAAAGCCGTTGGGGTTTTACCAGCTCCTCCCAATGTTATGTTACCACAGCAAATAACAGGGATCCTGGACTTATGAGGTGCGGCTCTCTGCCGCCTAAAAAACATGCAAGCACCATACAAAAAGGAAAATGGGAACAACACAAAAGAAATAAAAGAACCTTTATCGTACCAAAACTTAGGTGGCTTTATCATTGTTTTGTTCCTCTAAATCATGCAGACGACGTGCTTCTTGAATATAAGGAGACACATAATCCAAAGTTTTTTTCAAGACACCTTTGTGTTTTTGCAAAACTTTTTTTGCCCGCTTACCTGTCTGAGAATCTTCCTTTCTTTCCAATAAAAGATCCAATAATAAACGCTCTAACTCTGCTGCACTATGAACTTTATACGCAGCCTTTTCTTCCAAAAAAGAACGTTCTATTTCTGAAAAATTGAACATATGGGGCCCCCATATAAGCGTTGCCCCAAAATAAGCCGGCTCTAAAGGATTATGGCCACCAATTGGAACAAAAGACCCGCCCATAAAGACAACTGCCGTCGATTTAAAGAACAAACCCAGCTCGCCCAAAGTATCTGCCAAATAAATATCGGTGGAAACTGATGGATCTTGGTCTAAAGCGCGTCTTGAAACTTTTAAACCTTGCTGGGTAAAATCTTCCGTCAGTATATCACCACGTTCAGGGTGCCGAGGGACAACTATTGTCAAAAAATCAGGTATTTTTTCCTG
>CAZQLR010000025.1:5318-10235 GCA_964594205.1 uncultured Alphaproteobacteria bacterium | reverse complement strand
ACAGGAATATGGTTTTTTTTTAATTTAGCTAATAAATTTGGCCAAAACTCTGATTCCAACCAACAAACGACATCTGGTTTCCAATAGTCTAAAAACCTTGCAACATACAAATCTATGTCCAAAGGGACAAACTGATGTAAAACACCTGGAGGCAATCGTTTTTTCAGAATTTTTGATGATGTTACAGTGCCAGATGTCATAAGAATAGTTACATCTGGAAAATTCTTTCTTATCTCGTCAACTAAAGGCAACGCCGACAAAGACTCTCCTACACTGGCTCCGTGTATCCACAAAAGTGATCCTGTCGGCCTTGGTATGGTTGCACGACCATACTTTTCACATAAACGATTAGGATTTTCTTTCCCTATGGCCACGCGCCAACGCATATATAGCCAAATAATTGGCAACAAAACGTAACCTAATGCTATGTAAAAACCATGAAAGAAACCTATCATTTACCTCTCCCCATTTTTTTGTCTACCTGAACACAAAGGTTATTAAGAGAATCCTCTATTACCCTCTTAAAAGGGTGCAGATCACAAACCTCATTTTGTGGTGGAGGATAAATAGGCTTACCCCACTTAAAAACACCTTTGTTAAAAGGTTTGGCTAGCAAAAATTTGTCCCACGTTTTCAAAATCGTCCCTTTTTTTACCGAATACGTCAAAGTAACCACAGGAACTTGGGCCCTGTAAGCGGCTCTCACAAGTCCATCTTTAACGCTAAAAGCAGGTCCTTTAGGACCATCGGGTGTAACCCCCACAACATTCCCCTTTTTTAAACAACGTAAGCTATTGCGAAAAGCTTCGCTCCCTTTTCTCGTGCTTGAGCCCTCTATGGTATTCACACCAAAACACCTCAGAACTGCCGCTATGAATTTTCCATCTTGGTGCGCTGAAATTATCATATGCAGCGGTCTTTCATACTTATAGGCAAACATTAACATCATTAACCGACCATGCCAGAAACACAAAAGAAACGGTTTTTTTTCATCCATCATTTTTAGGATTGGTTCTTCACCTTCAACCGTCCAGCTCGACGTATAGTATATAAAACGTAAATAAGCCGCCCCAACTTTAGCCAAAATAGAAAGGACCCATGATTTCTTTAGAAGGCGTTTCAAAGCCCTTTTCATTAGGCAGTCGCCCCTTCATCACCCTGAAACTGCATAGCATAATAAGCAGCATACACCCCATTTTGCTTCATAAGCTCTTCATGAGATCCTGATTCCACTATTTTACCCCCTTCCAATACATACAAACAATCAGCACTCTGCACTGTAGAAAGACGGTGGGCAACAACCAAACAAGTTCTTCCTTCTTTCAAGCTATCCAAAGCTTTTTGGACTAAACGCTCTGATTGATTATCTAGGGCAGACGTGGCCTCATCCAACAACAAAATTGGTGCGTCCTTTAAAATAGCTCTTGCTACTGATAAACGCTGACGTTGCCCACCCGACAACCGAACACCCTGTTCACCCACTACAGTTGCATACCCCTGAGGTAAACTTTCAATAAAATCATGGGCAGCGGCTGCTTTGGCGGCCTGAAAAACTTCCTCTGCCGTAGCATCAGGCTTACCATAACGTATATTGGCTTCAACCGTATCGTCAAACAGTATAACCTCTTGACTGACCAAAGCTATATTACGACGCAAACTTTCTAAAGTAACTTGTCGTATTTCTTGATCATCAAAAAATATTGTACCCTCACTCAAGTCATAAAAACGCAGCAATAAGTTTAAAAGCGTACTCTTACCAGCGCCACTACCTCCAACAAAAGCATACGTTTTTCCTCTTTGAAGAGAAAGGCTCACATTATCCAAAGTCAGAACTTCATTTGAAGGATACTTGAAAGATATTTTCTCCAGTTTCAATACCTCAGCCAAAGGCTTCATAGTTCTCGCCCCAGGCAAATTTTTAATAGCTGATTTCGTGTCTATCATTGTAAAAACACGCTCAGCTGCAGCCAACCCTTCTTGTAAATTAGAGTTAAGTGTGGCCAATCTTTTCATCGGGTCATAAGCCATCAATAACGCTGTAATAAAGGCAAAAAGCCCACCCGGTGTTAACGAACTGTTCATAACCTGGCTACCACCATATACAATGACAATGACGATCGCTACACCACCCAAAGTTTCCATCACTGGTGAAGCCCACGATCTCACACGCGAAGCTTTGTAAGAAAGTTGCATAATATTTTCAGCAATGCCAGATAAGCGCAACATTTCGTAATTTTCCATGGTGTATGACTTCACGACACGAGCGCCCAGGAAAACCTGGGACAATTGGCTCATAAGTGACGCCACCTCCTGCTGCGTTTGACCAGAGACTTTCCTCATACGTTTACCTATACGGGCGACGGGTAAGATAGCCACAGGAAAAACAATGAAAGAAACACTAGCCAAAAGCCAATCCTGCCAAAACATAACACCAACCAAGGATACTAACGTTAAGACGTATTTTCCTGCTGCCGTAAGAATAAAATGCACTAGCTGACGCATGACGCCCACATCGTTCACACACCGTGACATTAGTTCCCCACTAGGGTGTTGATGATAAAAATTTTGATCGGCATAAACCAACGTTCTAAAAAGGTCTTTTTGCAGATCTGTTATCAGTCGCTGCCCAAGCCAAGCCATAGTGATCGACTCACCATAAATACTAAGACCTTTAATGGCAAACACACCCAAAATAAGAAGCGCAATAGGCAATAAAAGATCTTTTTCCTTGTTCAAGAAAATATCATTAACTACAGGTTTCATAAGTGTGGCCGTAGCACCAGTCGCTATAGCCGCCACCCCCATAAACAGGAAGGCCAACACTATCTTTTTTTTGTAGGGCCAAATGTAGCTGGTAAATATACGTTTGCACAAAGCATAGCTGGATTTGGTAAGGACAGGTTTTTTCGCCATAAAAATATCTTGCCAGTATGTGGTGATCGGGATATGGTCTTAATCTATAATCGACTTTTTGCGGCAATTATAGTATTTTTTTGGAACTACAACAACCGGCTTTCCTATGCTTAACGTCCTCAAGACCATAGCCGTCCCCATACACCGTGAAGGCTATCCTTTCGTGGTTGTTTTTGCTGCCATAACTTTTTTATTGTTTACGCTTAGCGAAACAGCGGGTTTTTTAGGTCTTATAGTGACAGTATGGTGCTACTATTTCTTTCGTAATCCGCAACGCGTGGTTCCCCAGGATACCAACCTGATCACAAGCCCCGCCGATGGTGTTGTACAGCTTGTACAAAAAACCGCCTGGCCAAAAGAGTTATCAAAACCCAAAGGGCTAAAAAGCAAAGTGTGGCGGATAAGTATTTTCATGAATGTTTTCAACGTTCACGTCAATCGTTCTCCCATTAATGGTACCGTTACACAGGTTGTTTATGTTCCTGGGAAATTCTTCAACGCATCTCTTGATAAAGCTAGCGAATATAATGAACGTCAATATTTTTCTATGAAAAATACACAGACAAAAGAAATCGTAGCCTTCACACAAATAGCAGGTCTTGTAGCACGACGCATCACTCGAGGCACCAAAGAAGGCGCAACCTTGGAAAAAGGCGCCGTTTTTGGTATGATACGGTTCGGTAGCCGTGTCGATGTTTACCTGCCAGATGGCTGCGTTCCTCTGGTGTGTGAAGGACAACAGACTATAGCGGGTGAAACCATTTTAAGCGATTTTCAAAAGGAAAAGAACGCTCCTACAACAGGCAAAGTTGTCTAGATAACATATCTAACAACTAGATATAAAATCGGCACATGACGCCAAAAAATTCATAGGTTTTTATGCTAAAAAAAACAAGCACGCACAATAGATCCAAACGTATCCGTAACAAGCTAACTGTGGCACGATTATTGCCCAACCTTGTTACTTTAGCTGCCTTAAGTAGTGGTCTTACGTCCGTAAGATTCGCCCTACAAGAAAAATGGGAACTTGCGGTTCTAGCCATCATTGTAGCGGGTATTTTGGACGCTCTTGATGGACGTGTTGCTCGGATGTTAGGTCAAAGTTCTCATTTTGGT
Source organism: uncultured Alphaproteobacteria bacterium (assembly GCA_964594205.1). GTDB lineage: Bacteria > Pseudomonadota > Alphaproteobacteria > 16-39-46 > JAJRRM01 > CAZQLR01. The sequence goes on along the minus strand of CAZQLR010000025.1, from coordinate 6,206 downwards.
GGAGAGTTGGACTCTCTATCCGATGCTATTTCCTTCGGGGTAGCCCCTGCCTTAATCATGTATTTGCGCACCCTACAAAACCTTGGTCACCTCGGTTGGATTGTTTGCGTTCTTTATGTGGTCTGCATGGCTCTTAGGCTAGCTCGATTTAACACCTTAAGCTTTATGGATAATGATGGTGTCAAAGAATCCTGGAACCCAAAATTTTTTGTGGGCGTCCCCGCGCCTTCAGGCGCCGTTTTGTTGCTTTTACCCTTGTATGTATCTTTATCCGTAAATCCAACTTTCCGTTTCTTTCCACCTGAATTTGTTTGCCTTTACACTATGTTCATAAGCCTTCTTTTGGTCAGCAAGATACCAACTTTTTCCACGAAAGGGCATCAAATACATCCCTCCCATGCGTTGCCATTACTTTTGCTGGGTGGTATTTTTGTCGCCAGTCTTATTTCTATTACATGGATCACACTTTCCACAGCTTGCCTTGCTTATTTATGCTCTATACCCCTTAGCTGGAGGCTTCATAAGCGCCTTAAGAATTAGGCAAGACGTCGATTATAAATTTCAGACAGACATAGCATCAAATAAAAGATTTTTGGCCTTTTGGTCGTCAAGCCATATATCATTTTTTTCCAAGTACTCAAACTGAAAACCTGCCATAGCCTCATTAACAGGGTCACTCAGAGCCTCTAAGGTAGCAACACGCAGTTCATAACCACAAAAAGGTATACCTAGATCAAGACATGAATTTTGAACTTGATTAAGGTAAATCAAGTTATCATCAATAAAAGTCAATCGATTGGGTTTGGAAATATTATGCTGCGTTAAATAAGCAGCGAGAGTATCTCCCTTAGAAACATGGGATGTTAACAAAACACCTTGAAGAAAACG
>CAZQLR010000025.1:1195-5218 GCA_964594205.1 uncultured Alphaproteobacteria bacterium | reverse complement strand
AATGATACTATATAAATAATCAAACCTATCTTGTCCTAAGCGGTTCCTTATATCCTCGAAATACCTAGTTTTAATACTTTCCCCGCGCCCAGATAAAATCAAATCAACGGGATCAAGAAGAACCTGATCCACATCAAAAACAGCCATGTCTCCTTCTTTCAAATTTTCCAAGTCCTGAAAAATTTCATCATAAGAAGTGGCTACCTGTATACCAGAAATCTGTTTTTCCATTTAACCTATACCTTTCAGCTCGCTAAACGCCTAGCTCTGTAATAAAAACGATGTGGCCAGACCCAAAAACAATACGTACCCCAGAACATCGCAAGTTGCCGTAATAAGGGGACCACTTGCAATGGCAGGATCAAACTTCAGCCGCTCTAGAATTAACGGCATCAAAACACCGGCTGCTGCTGCCCACAACATGGTAAAAAGCATAGCCGAGGCCAGTATGGCACCCAGAAAAATACTGTCAAAATAAGCAACAGCAAGCCCCACCAATAACAGGCCAAACAAAACACCATTAAGCGCCCCTATTAACGTTTCTTTTCCTATGGTTCTTGCAGTATTAAGCGACCTTAGGGCCTTAATACTCAGGGCGCGCACAGTTACCGTTACCACCTGTGTCCCCGCGTTGCCCGCCATAGTACCCACCATAGGCATCAGAACGGCCAAAGCCACCATCTCTTCTAAAGAATGCGTGAACTGAGACACAACAAAAACAGATAATAAGGCGTTTAAAAAGCTAATCATAAGCCAACCCAAACGGCGATAAAAAGTCTCAAACATAGGGGAAAAGAAATCTGTATCACTCACACCCGTGATGTTTAAAATTTCTTTTTCGGTTTCTTCTTCTAGGACGTCTAAAATATCATCAGCTGTTATAACGCCCAACAGGTGCCCCTGATCATCAACGACGGGTGCTGACACATAGCTATAGTGGTGAAAAAACTGTGCCACTTCTTTTTTTGACGTTGTTACCGGTATAACCTGTTGATCCTGATTATAAAGGTCTGATGCTTTTGTTGCACCAGTAGCCTTTACAAGCTGATAAACAGGTATACATCCCTTAAGTTCGTTGTGGGCATTAATGACAAAAATATCTAAAAACCCTGATGGTAAGCTTTTGTTACTTTGTATGTGTTTTAGTGTTTCTTTAACCGTCCAAAAAGGATGAGCCACCACGACTTCCTGCTGCATAATACGGCCAGCAGAATCCTCTGGAAAAGATAAACTTTGCTCTACAGAAACACGTGTTTGCTTTGGAATAACTTCTAAAAGTTGACGTTGATGAGCAGGCGACAACGCCTCCATAATAAGCATAGCGTCATCGCTGTCCAAGTTCTTAAAAGCCGTCGCTAAATATTTAACACCCAGTGCCTCTGCAAGCTGTATGCGTATAGGATTTTCTAAATACGTTAAAAATTCAGGCACTAAAACTGGTTTTAAAATCGTCACCAGTTCCGTTCGTTCATGGGGAGGAAAAGATTCTATTACATCGGCAAGGTCAGCAGGGTGCATGGCAGAAACCTGCTGCCGAATAAGTTTTGTTTGACGGTTTTCAAGCAAAGCTCGTAAAGAATGAAGCTGGCCTTCAGAAGCATGCTGAACAAGAGAACCTTCCTCTTCCTGCACTTCTGATTTATTTACCAGATCCTCTCTATTATTAAGATCCTTCTTCATGTGAACTTAGCTCCCACAAACACATGGCAGGTTTTGATTTTCTTGGAGCTCTGCGAAGTCTAACACCACAATACTTCGCAAAGATTTCTCAATGGTGCGGTCGAGAAGAGTCGAACTTCCACGGGAGTTACCCCACAGCGACCTCAACGCTGCGCGTCTACCAATTCCGCCACGACCGCTTTTATCGCATTTCTCTCTTAAGAAATACCATGAAGCAATACCAAATATTGCCAATAACCGCAAGAAATGTTTTTAACCAGCAGGTCCTGATTTTTCTGCTCAGCACTATATTTTTGCACGAAAAACCAATCAATAACCCTCTATTTGGTTTGTATACCAGCGTACCTACAAAAACAAAAAGGGGCTATCTATGCTAGAGGGCAAGATTCCCTACTTCAAAACACCTTTCTGTTTTTACCTTCATTTCAGCTTATCATGGTCAAAAGCAGCTTGATCTATCAACCATAACCGAACACAACAAGACAAATTCGGTGGTGATGGTATCTCGGTACGCACCTTATCGATATTTTCCAAGACACTCTTTACAGAAGCACGCCGGCGGTCCGCTACCTCACACAACAAATCCCAAAAAGCAGGCTCCAAGGTGATGCTCGTAGCGTGTCCCCATAAATTTATAGAATACTTGCGAGGCTTTTCAAACCTCAGGCCTCTATTTCCCGGTGCCTTTCTTTTCCTTAATGTCATCTTTTTTTTGCTCATACAAAGCCATAAAGTCAACAGGTGTTAACGTAATAGGCATCAAGCCACTTTCTTTAGTTACAGATGCCACCAAAGCACGCACAAAAGGAAAAAGCATCGTTGGGCATGCCACTAATATAGCCTCTTTTTTTTCCTCTTCAGGCAACTCAGGTAACGTAAAAATCCCCGCGTAGGACACTTCTAATATGGACAATGGTTCTGTTTTCTCATCGGCACGAGTATCCACCCGCGTGATTAAAGTAACCTCAAAATTAGCCTCACCTACCTGCTTCGCATCTATCTGAACTTCTACACCCACACCCGGAGCCTTTTCCAAAGGCTTTGTCAGCACCTCCAAAATTTTAGGGTTTTCATAGGACAAATCTTTCAAATACTGAGCATTTATCTGGATTTTCGGATCATATGACATGTTTTTCCTCACACTACGTAACAGTTCTTCATTAATTAGCGATACTTTGATACCATGTATTTTTTTCTGACGCAATGAAAGTACCTAAACCTTAATACTAATAACTGTAAAACAATGATAAAAGTTAGAAACATCCTCTACGTTATTGGTCTATTGATAGTCATGCTAGGCTTGACTATGATTATTCCGTTTACTTTTGATCTTTTAACGAACACTGCTGATGTGCATGTTTTTGGACTTTCTTCCTTTACTAGCCTTTTTGTAGGAGGTTTACTTTTCCTAAGTTGTCGTCCCATCGGCACCCTTTCTTTAAGCGTACGGGAAGTATTTCTCCTCACTAGCTTAACATGGTTATTTTTAGGTGCTTTTGCCAGCATTCCATTTTCAATAGGTGTCACCAACCTCAGCACGGTTGATTCTTTTTTTGAAGCGATATCTGGACTTACTACCACTGGCGCAACAGTTATAACCTCCTTGGGAAGGCAACCCGCCAGCCTCCTGGTATGGAGAGCCCTACTCCAGTGGCTTGGTGGTATAGGTATCATTGTTATGGCTCTTACCATTCTGCCTTTTTTGCGTATTGGTGGCATGCAGCTTTTTCACAGTGAATTTTCTGATCGATCCGAAAAGGTTTTGCCCAGAGTCACACAGATTGCTACCGCTATTTTCTCTACCTATATTCTGCTAACACTTATGTGCGTTTTGTTATTGTGGGTTTCTGATATGACTTTTGTGGACGCTTTATGCTATGGATTGTCCACCATTTCCACAGGCGGCTTTTCTCCGCATGATAGCTCAGTAGCAAATTTTATCGATCAACCGGCAGTTATGCTTATCATAATGGTTTTCATGATCATTGGTGGTAGTACGTTGATTCTTTTTGTAAGATTCGGACGCGGCGAAAGTGGTGTTCTGTTCAAGGATGCTCAGGTGCGCGCCTACCTCCTTTTCATAATAAGCACGATTGCTTTTGTTTTTTTGTGGCGTCTTTCTTCTGAACAACACCTAGAGTTTGAAACACTCCTTACCAATTGTTTCAGCCTTGTTTCAATCATCACAACAACTGGTTTTAGCGCAGAAAATTACGGTTCATGGGGAACTTTTGGCACTATGCTATTTTTCTTTTTAATGTTTGTAGGGGGCTGCACAGGATCAACATCTGGTGGCATCAAAATTTTCCGGTTCCAGGTCCTTCTTGCTGTTGTTATTTCTCA
>CAZQLR010000025.1:0-1095 GCA_964594205.1 uncultured Alphaproteobacteria bacterium | reverse complement strand
GATTTTCTCACCAGTCTCTCTGCTGCTGTGGCCTCTCTAAGCAACATAGGACCCGGCCTAGGCGAAATCATCGGCCCAAGCAGCACCTATCAACCGTTAGACACCATACCAAAAATCATCATCATGACCGGGATGATTCTGGGTAGACTAGAACTTTTAACACTGATCGTCATATTCTCTCCTTACTTCTGGCGTCGCTGACACATCTTTTTCTTTACGAAGAGAATGGAAACAGGTATGTCTAAGAGGTGGTGGTTTCATCCTAAACTTGTCAAACATAAGGAATTATCCATGTCAAACACTAACTTAATGCATGGCAAACGCGGACTAGTTATGGGCGTTGCTAATAAAAGTTCACTCGCATGGGCTATTTCACAACAACTGCACAAAGCGGGCGCTGAACTAGCCTTCACCTACCAAGGCGAGGTTCTTCTGAAAAGAGTTGGTCCACTAGCAGAGGAACTAAACGTTCGTCATGTCCTTGAATGTGACGTTAGAAATGAAGAAAGCGTTCGTCAAGTTTTCAACCACCTAAAAAAAACTTGGGGAAGGATCGATTTTATTGTTCATGCTATTGCTTTTTCCGACAAAGATGAGCTCAAAGGCGGTTACATAGAAACTTCCCGTGAAAACTTCCTAAATACCCTTGATATCTCTTGTTATTCATTCACCTCAGTCGCTAAACATGCCGCACCGTTGATGGAAGAAGGCGGCTCTATGCTAACCCTCACCTACTACGGTGCTGAAAAAGTAATGCCTCATTATAACGTCATGGGCGTAGCCAAAGCTGCCCTAGAAGCTAGCGTTCGTTACCTTGCTACAGATCTGGGCAACCGTGGTATTCGCGTTAATGCCTTAAGCGCAGGCCCTATCAAAACCTTAGCTGCTTCTGGTGTCGGTGATTTTCGTTATATTTTAAAGTGGAATGAGCACAACGCTCCTCTTCAACGTAATATAACCCCTGAAGATGTCGGCAAATCAGGACTTTATATGCTCAGTGATTTAAGTTCAGGTGTCACGGGTGAAGTTCTGCACGTAGACAGCGGCTACCATGTGGTTGGCATGAAATCACTCAATGCACCAGCAATGTAGTAA
>CAZQLR010000024.1:7405-11912 GCA_964594205.1 uncultured Alphaproteobacteria bacterium | reverse complement strand
AAATAAAAATTTGGCTTAAGATGAGGCTACATTATTTAGGTCGTCGCTAAATTTTTGAAACATAGAGGCGCGTTGCCTATTTTCTTCTGTTTCTTGACCTGACATAGCGTTTACAAATCTTTGCACACAGGTTGAAATTACAGTATAGGCAGTGTATTTTGACTCTTGGGCCAGAAGTGTATAGAGTTTGTGTAGGTATTCTGGGATTAAGAACAGAGGAAAGTCATATGCAGCAGGGTTATAGGTAAAAACTTGTGCATGTATATCTATGAATCGTTCCAGTCCTTTTTTTTCATTAGGCAATTGCAACCACATATTGGCTATTTTTAGTAATACTGAGGAACTATATTCTTCGTCTAGTTCCCAACCATAAGCTTCTAACCGTCTAAGAAGCTTTTTAGTTGGTTTCATACAGAGAGTGGCATCGCTTTCTTCCACAACGGTTTCATGGTAGATATCAATAAGTCTGAGCTTAAGTTCTTGGCTTTGCGGGTAGGTCTTTAAAGCTCGTTCAAGAGATTGCCTTTCTTGCCTGGAGACTTCAGCTTTTTCATTTATCGAGACAGAAGAAAATTCAAACGCATCACTCAGTTCTTCACACAGGTCATAAACTTCTATCAAGCAAGCTTCTTTAGTAGCGTTAGCTGGACCTTCTAGCAAGCTTCGGCTCAGTGGTAAAAGAATGTGGCGTCTTTTATGCGTTGGCCATTCATAGGGGGATTTTTGGGTGACTTGCATGTAGTCATTACAAACGCCAGCGTCACCTAGATCAGCAGCCCCTACGCAAGCACGACGAAATAATGACCATAGTCGTTCGTCGCTTCCTGCTTGAGAGAGCCAGCATAAGGCATGGTTAGCCATAGTTTTATATTTTCTAAGCTCATGAGGTATTGTTTCCCATATGCCAAATGGTACACAGAAGCCGGATTTTTGGGCTATAGCCACATAGCGATAAAGGCCGTCTGGGCCCTTTTGATGCAGCGATAGATAGGCTATATTAAGAGTGCTTCTGGCCCAATTCTCAAAATCGGGCATTAAGGCTGTCACCAGCCTTTCAATTTGATGGTCGTATCCTTGATCGTCAACATCTAGACGTTGAACAAGATCGTTGAATTCAGTCACCTGGTTAGCATCAGCATACGTTCGTCCACTGCGGACTAAGTCAGAAACATAAGGTGGCACAGTAGCAGTAGGCCTTGGAGGCACGGTATTATCATTATCACCACATTTTGCAAAAGTCTCGGGTAGGCCCAAAACCAGTGCAGTGATGACGATCATCAATGTTTCAAATAGTCTAACCATCAAAAAAATCCCTATACGTCAAGCATAGGCTCTTACCTAAAGACTTACAAGGATGAAGTGATATACGATGATCGACCAATATAGTATCTCCTAAAAATTTTTCTTCTTCTATAAAGACTTAAATTTATTAACGACTATGAATGAGGTTAGCCTTGCACGGAGAGGAGATTTAAGTATTTTTGAGATCTATCAGATAGCAGTTTCCACATATGGCCCACAGTGTGCAATTTTGAGGCGCCGTCTCCTTGTTTGAGCAATTCCCAGCCGTATTCTTCTAAATGCATGAGTAGATTTTCATCCGGCATTATTGCCCCCTCGCTGCTCATTAGGATACGATGATACATATCAATAACTATGCGTTTAAGTGTATTATTATTGGGATAGATTTTTAAAACATCAAAAAAAAGCTCTTTTTCTTTTAATCTTACTTGAAGGTTTTCTTTGCCGGATGTTTCGTCATCATAAACGTCTTGTAGGAATTCAATTTGTTTAGATAACCGCTCTATACAAGATTCTTTGTCAGTATTGGGTTCTCCTTCTAACAGGATGCGTCCCAGAGGTAAAAAGAAATGGTGGCGTTTGCTTACTGGTTTTATCTGAGATGTTTTTTCAATAAACGTCATAAATGCATCAAATGTTTCACCATCACTTAAAGCTGTTGCGTGCATACAAGCCTTGCGAAATAAAAGCCATAGTTGCTGGGAATAGTCGCCCTGGAAAACAAGACAATGTTGGGCATAGGCACCCATGACTTGATATTTTTTCAGCTCGTGGGGCAACATCTCCCATAGGGAATCTGGTATAATGATGCCAATTTTTTGAGCGATCTTTATGTAACGGTAAATGCCTTCAGAGCCTTTTTGAAGAAGTTTATCACGAGCTTTTGCAACGATTCTGGTACCGAAAGAGGTAAGGTCAGAGGGAAGAGCCGTCACCATTTGCGTGATATACTCATCGTATTCCAGGTTATCAGCACTCAAACCCTCAACAAGAACGTCAATGGCTTTTTCCTGGTTATAAACTGCGTATACCAAACTGTAAAAAGACAAAAGGTTGTAGGAAGATGTATCATCATCTAGGCTTAACCATGGTTCAGCTTCTGTCCATGTTTCATAAAGGCTTCCCAATAAGGCCACCATGGATCTTGGGAAGGCTTGAAGCATAGATGGGTCTACCAGCGCGTTGTGGATAAGCTCCTTTAAGGCGTCTTGCTGTAAGGTTGAAGGTTTTATCATGGCGACAAGGGGAGCCGTCACATCATCGGGTAGCTGAAAGGTTGTGGTTAATATTTGTGGGGTTACCATTATGTGATCTTGCCAGTTTTGCCACATGTTTTGTAAATGTCCGTAATAACGTTGCTCTTCAACAACCAAATTTAGGGCTTTCTCTAGTAAAATCTGTTGTTTGTTCGTTTCTATAGTTCCCCATCTTTCAAAGAGATAGAGTTTTCTTAGAGTATTATTTTCTACGGCCTCTAAGCTTTTTTCCGCAGCTTCAAAATGTCCCATGTCTCTGAGAAGATTAGATAGGTTGCCTGCATGTCGTTTTGGGTTTATAGAAAAGAGTTCGTGCAGAAGATCAAGTTTTACCACGCCATCGGTTACTAAATCGGTGCAAGATTGCAGAAGTTTTTCTGTGGCATTTTGAAGGTCTTTAAACCGTCGTATGTACCCGATCCAAAAAGAAGCTGGGCATTGAGAAAAGGAGTCTCTGTCAGGGGACACATCACCGTAGCAATCAAACTGTCCGTCTGAAATGAAGCTAAGCATTTTGAGTATTCTATATACATAAGGTGAGGACACAGCATCAGGCTGGTTTAGGTGTTGGAAAGATTGGCTTAAGGTTTGGAGTGTCGAGAGGGAGGTGTCTTCGTCATCTGGGGTGATGGTTGTTTTATAGAATACAGAAAAGTCGTTGGTTGTGTGATCTTCCTTGTGGTTTTTTTGACGCCAGTCTTGGTATTTGAGTAGGATGCTTTCTAAATGGGCTGCTGCGTCTTGGGTTTCCGGGGAAAGAACATCGAATCGCCGTTCTTCTTCTAATGGCCAGTTTTCTGTAAAAACATCGGGTTTATCCTCTGTTTCAATAGTTTTTGTCCATGCATACCGGCCAGGTACTTCCGGAGGGATACGGTCTTCCAGAGTATAACAATGTTCCGTGGCTGTAACTTCAGGTGAGCTGAGTATCAGCATTAAGGCAGAGAAAAAGAACACTCCCAAAATTTTAACCATAGGACACACAACCTTTCTGCAGCTGTTATGCGTCTATTAGTGTAAGAGTTTTGATAAGGATTTTCAAGGATGGAGGAGAATGTGTCGATTTAGAAAAAATTTGTATATTATATCTAAAGGCAAGCCTACTACATTGCTATAGCTTCCTCGTATGAATTCAACAAAACAAGCGGCAAAGCCTTGTATGGAATATGCCCCAGCTTTATCTTGCCATTCATTTAGGGTTAGGTAATGGTTGATTTCGGTAGGGTGAAGTTGTTTAAATTTAACATGCGTACATGAGGTTTTTACGCGGAGCTTTTGGTCATGAGGGGTATAGAATCCCACAGCTGTATACACGCGGTGACGACGACCTTGCAGAGAAGAAAGATATTGTTTTGCCTGTTCAGACGTATGTGCTTTCCCCAAGATTGTGCAACCCTGGACTACAACAGTGTCAGCAGCCAGCACTAAGTTATTGGGGTTGTGTTTCACAACGGCTAGGGCCTTTTGCTGTGCTAAACGTTGCACGTAACTAGTAGGTTTTTCTTTCTTAAGAACAGCTTCATCAATATTGGCAGGCTCCACACGATCAGGCTTTACACCTATTTGACCCAGAAGATCAAGCCTTCGTGGTGAGGCTGAAGCCAAAATCAGAGGTGCGTATAGTTTATTTTTCACGGAAAGTGATGCGACCTTTGGTCAAATCGTAGGGTGACATTTCAATTCTGACGCGATCACCCACCAAAACGCGAATGCGGTTCTTGCGCATGCGGCCTGATGTATGAGCTATAATAACGTGATTATTGTCCAAGGTTACGCGGAACATGGCGTTAGGTAAAATTTCACTTACCACGCCTTCCATTTCTATTGCATCTTCTTTGGCCATGTATGCTTTGAATCTCTTAAGTTAACTACTCATCCTAAAGAGCATTTTTTCAGGTTTTTTTCAAGTTTTTTATTAGCGAGGGAGACGAGGGTCTATCATATTTAGG
>CAZQLR010000024.1:0-7305 GCA_964594205.1 uncultured Alphaproteobacteria bacterium | reverse complement strand
CGCCCTGTACACCCTGAACAGAAGGTGCTTGAGAGCACAAGATAAAAATGGCTAGAATAAAAGGCAACTTACGTCTCTCCATAACATCTCAATTATAAAAAAATATAAAAACTATACGGTCAGCTTTAATTGATGACAGGGTGCATGTCAAGAAGTATAGTGGGGGCGTTGGATCACTGGGCAGTTGCAGAGCTTGCGCTTTGAGGAAAGTCCGGGCTCCACGGGAATATGGTGCCGGGTAACACCCGGCGGGGGTAACCCTAGGGAAAGTGCCGCAGAAAATATACCGCCTACGGGTAAGGGTGAAATGGTGCGGTAAGAGCGCACCGGGCCGCTGGTAACAGGGGTCGCATGGTAAACCCCACCAGGAGCAAGGTCAAATAGGAACACACGCCATTAGGCACGTGATTCTCGCACGGTGTTCGGGTAGACTGCTTGAGGTTTAAGGTAACTTAAATCCCAGATGAATAATTGCCGCGTGCAAGCGTACAGAACCCGGCTTATAGGTGGTCCAACCTATTACAATAAGAAGATTAAAAAATGAAAACTTTATATTGGTTATGCAGGGACTTGCGTCTTTTTTCTAATCCAGCTTTGGATGCTGCCCTTCAAGGGTCAGAAGACTTGCTGCTGGTTTATGTGGATATTAGTACTAAAGATCCCCAATATAGGCCCCCTAACAAGAATCAACGTTGGTGGCTGAACAAAAGTTTAAGCTGCTTAAAAGAGAATTATGAAAAAAAGCTTGGTCTTGATCTATCTGTATGTTCAGGTGATCCTGAGGAAATCATACCACGTTTATGCCAGTTTCATGGTATAAATAGGGTTGTTACGTCTGAAATTTATGAGCCATATTTTCAAAGCTTATACGATAAAATAAAAAAACTGTGTTCAACGTTGTCTGTTGATACGAATGTTATCCAGTCTAATTATTTGACAAGCCCGAGGCATATACTAACCCCAAAAGGGACTGATTATAGGGTCTATACGCCCTACAAAAAGGCTGTTTTGAATGCTTTAACATCTGAAGTAAAATGTAAGCCGTCTGTTTCTGGTCCTGTTGTAAAGCCTATCAGACTTAGGTCTAGGGGTCATCTGCAAGCAGCGGATGCTACAGAAAGTATGGAACATTTGTGGAATCCAGGAGAAGATGGTGCCCTTGATGCTTGGAGGAATTTCTTGCCTAAGATATATGGGTATGCACAGGATAGGGATATACTTTTTTCTTCTGGTACCTCGCGTCTTAGCCCTCACTTGCATTTTGGAGAAATAAGCCCTGTGTACTGTTATCAAAGCCTTCTTGATACTACGGAATCGCTTGAGGCAGGGCCTACTGTGTTTGCAAATGAATTAATTTGGCGCGATTTTGCAGCTTATGTGATGTTTCATAATCCTCACACAATTTTTGCTCCTTTTAATGAAAAATATAAAGAATTTCCTTGGGATGATAGTGAGATAAACCATTTTTTTAAAGCATGGAGTGAGGGGAGAACAGGCATACCTTTAGTTGATGCTGGTTTGAAAGAGTTGCTAGAAACGGGGACTATGCACAACCGTGTCCGTATGGTGGTCGCGTCATTATTAACGAAAAATATGAACGTCCACTGGAAGTTAGGGGAGGCGTTTTTTTGGAAGCACCTTATGGATGCAGACTTGGCCTCAAACATATTTAATTGGCAGTGGGTGGCTGGTTGTGGTGCTGATGCTGCCCCCTTTTTTCGGATATTTAATCCGAATGTTCAAGTTGAAAAATTTGATCCTCATGACCTTTATGTTAATCGGTGGCTTGGAGAAAAACGTGAGAGGGATCCAGTGGTGGATATTTCGGTATCGCGCAAAGAAACCTTGTGTCGTCACAAGAGCTTTTTTGGCTGAAAAAAAGGCCGTTTCCCTCTAAAGTTTTTAGGTAGTAGGACAATGATATTTCCTATCATAACAACTAAAACACCTACAATTGTCCATCCACACCAGCAGAAGTTTTCAAAGATAGCCGATATAGGGAGCGCTAAAATAGGGGTGAGGACAACCACATAGGCGGCTCTGTCGGGGCCAATGTTCCCAATAAGTTTTAGATAGCAGAAAAAGGCAGTTAAAGAACCTGCAAAGATCATATAGGCCATAGATAAGAAAAAGACTGGTTCTAGGGGTACAGAGAAATTCTTACCGGAAGCAAGCCCTACAGCGGATAAAGACAGGCCACCATATAGCATACCAAGACAGATACAGGTTAAGACGCCAATACCATTTTTTTGGTTGCGTGCTGCAACCAAATTGCCAATAGAGGCAATGAATGTACCAAAAAGTGCGACAGTTACGCCCTCTATAACCATGATATTGTCACTTTGAGGGGCCATAATGTCAGGTAAAAAAATGAAAAAGAGGCCTAAGGTTCCTATAAGGCCCCCAATAATAACGTTAATACGGAGAGGGTAATTGAAGAATAAAGCTCCGTTAAAGATATTAAATAGAACGATGATAGAATAAGCAAGGGCCATAAACCCACTTTCGACAAGGCTGGCTGCGTAGTATAGGAAAATAAAGTTGATGCCGAACATAGAAAAGCCCTGTAGGACAAGCCAACCATGCTGTTTCAGGCTGAGTTTCTTTATTTTTGAAAATACGAAAGGTAGGAGTATGAGGCCAGCTCCGATAAAGCGATAGCTGATAGCAAATTCAATATCAATTCCAGTTTGTAGCTGGACTTTTATAACATACCACGTTGTACCCCAGATCATAACGATTATAGTATAAAGTAGGGCGTTCACAGTTTGAAATCCTTAACTGAAGTAGACAGATTAGAAGGTTTTTGTACCTTTGATGAATTGCTTGTAACGTTTTTTATCCCATGTCGTCAATGGTTTTCCCTATAAAAACAAACCACTCCGTTATCTAGGAGCCTTAGCTGCGAGGAAGATGGCGCGCTCGAGAAGATTCGAACTCCTAACCTTCTGATCCGTAGTCAGATGCTCTATCCAGTTGAGCTACGAGCGCACTGTGATGCTAAAAGTATACAAACAGATCTTATTTGGCAAGGAAAAAATGGGGTTCTTTGGCTGCCATAGTGATTTACTCACCATAAAAAAGTAACAAGTTTTTATAACGTTATCTTTTTCATTTTTTCAGTGTATTCTATCAGAGCAGAAGCCATATCTGGATCAAAGGGTGCGTGTGCCCCCTTGGTTACGATGGTAAGCTCAGCATGGGGCATTGCTTCTTTAAGGTCAAAAGCATTTTTAATAGGTGTGACTAGGTCATAACGTCCGTGCACTATGGAAGTGGGTATGTTTTTTAAGATATGTGCTCGATTGAGAAGAGCATTATCAGGCATAAAAATGTTGTTAACAAAATAATGGTTTTCAATTCTGGCCATGGCATAGGCGTAGTTATCGTCGCCCATGATTTTTACAACGTTTGGTTGATTGGGCTCTAGGGTGCATGCCTGAGCTTCGTAGATAGACCAAGCTTTGGCTGCTGGTATATGAACTTTGGGATCCGGATTATTAAGAAGTTTATGAAAAGCACGAACCCTGTTGTGACGTTCTGATGGAGGAACACCACTTTCATATTGAGCAAAATAATCGGGGTATGTAATAGAGCTATTTTCGTAAAACCAATCGATTTCTTCTTTTCGACAAAGAAAAACGCCTCTAAGGATGAGGCTTAAGACGGATTTTACATGAGTTTGGGCATAGGCCAATGCTAGAGTAGAACCCCAAGATCCACCAAAAACATGCCACTTTTCAATGGCCAAATGAAGGCGAAGTTTTTCTAAATCGCTAACAAGAAGATCAGTAGTATTTTGCTTTATTTCAGCATGAGGAATCGATTTTCCACATCCCCGCTGATGGAGGAGAATAAGGCGATAATAGTGTGAATCGTGGAAACGTTTGATTGCATCTGTGGGTGCTGCTCCAGGCCCCCCATGCAAAAGAACAACAGGTTTTCCCCTAGGGTTCCCAGATTGTTCATAATAAATCGTATGCAGGTCATCAACCTTTAAGAATCCCGTATCATAAATTTTAGATTCAGAAAACAGTATGGTTGTCATTGATTTTCCCTTTGTTTATGAGCCAAAAGAAGGTTGATTTTTTCAACAGGCTCTAAACGTCTCTATAAGCAGAATCATCATTGGCTGCTTTTGCTTTTTTTGCATTGTCTCGCACAGATGGAAGAATCAGAACCAGTGGTGCAGCTAGGAAGATGGAAGAATAAGTTCCTACGATGACACCAACAATGATAGGCAAAGTGTATGTGGCAATGATTTCTCCACCAAAAAAGTATAGAGCAGCCAGCGATAGGAGTGTTGTTCCCGAGGTTAGCACTGTTCGTGACAGGGTAGTGTTAATACTACGATTAATGAGAATATTGAGGTCTGTTACTTTGTACTTACGTAAGTTTTCTCGTATACGGTCATATACAACCACTGTGTCATTGATAGAATAACCAACAGTTATGAGAATAGCCACAATAGCTGTGGTATTAAATTCGAGCTGAAAAATACCATAAAAACCTACGATAGCTAAAGCATCATGAAATAAGGCTGCGATAGAGCAAAGAGCAAACTGCCATTCAAACCTGAACCAAACATAAATAAACATTGCTACTAATGACCAAAAAACGGCCAAGATTCCATTATTGATCAAATCTTGTCCGACCTTAGGGCCAACAGTTTCTACACGCCTGAGAATCACGCCATCCCCTAGTTTATTCTGAATTTTTTTAACAGCTGCTTGTTGCCCTTCATCATCGCCGGGTTGCCGTTCTACACGAATAAGGATATCGTCTGGGGCACCAAAGTCTTGTAGGCTTACCTCACCCAAGCTTAATGTGCTTAAATCCTTACGAAGAGCTTCGAGGTTTGCAGGACCAGGAGTTTTTACTTCCAGAAGTATTCCCCCTTTGAAATCAATGCCATAGTTTAGTCCTTGCCAAAAGACACTCGCTATTGTCGCTAAAAGAATAAGGCAAGAGAGGGTGTAAGTGATAAACCGTTTACCAACAAAATCTATAGATGTTTCAGGAGAAATTAGCTGCAGGCCACGCATAGGAACCTCTATTTTATGTTATATGGATAGTTGCTTAGGGTGACGCCATTTAAGCCACAGAGAGACGACGACTCTGGTTAATGTAATAGCTGTAAACATGGAAATGATTATGCCAAGTGCTAGAGTGACGGCAAATCCTCGAACGGGGCCGGTGCCAAATTGGTATAGAAAAAGAGCCCCTATGAGGGTGGTTAGATTTGAGTCAAAAATTGTAGCCATTGCTCTTTTATAGCCAGCTTGAAGAGCAGACAAGTAGTGTTTGCCACTGCGTAGTTCCTCTTTTATGCGTTCATAAATAAGGACGTTTGCATCAACGGCCATGCCTATAGTTAAAGCGATGCCAGCTATACCTGGCAAGGTTAGCGTGGCTTGTAGTACGGAAAGACCGGCAATTAAAAAGATTATGTTAAAAATCAAAGCTATATTGGCAACAAAACCAAAAAAAGCATAAGCAGCAATCATGAAAATGCCAACTAAAACAATAGCATAAATGGTTGCTTGCTCGCCTGCCATGATAGAGTCAGCACCTAAGTCGGGGCCGACTGTTCGCTCTTCCAAAACCTTAAGAGGCGCGGGTAGAGCACCTGCTCTTAGCAATAAAGAAAGGTCTTGCGTTTCTTGTACTGTAAAATTGCCAAATATCTGACCGCTACCACCAGGTATAGGGGAATTAATGCTTGGAGCGCTTATTATTTTACCATCTAGAATAATGGCGAATTGCTTGCCTACGTTTTCTCTTGTTGCTTCGGCAAATTTCTTTGCTCCTAGTGGGTTAAACTTGAACGTTACCACGGGTCGTTGGTTTTCATCTAATCCTGGTTGGGCGTCAACTAACATGTCGCCTGTGATAGTAGAAATTTTTCGTACAGCCAGTTTATATGAGCTACTGTTTCTGCGACCATTTTCTACTGATTCGAGGACTTCAGAACCTGCTGGAACACGTCCCATAAGTATATCATCGTAAGACACACTATGGTCGACCATCTTGAATGACAATTTTGCTGTTTTCCCAAGCAATTTTTTAACCTGGGCAGGATCATCAATACCCGGTAATTGTAAAACTATCCTATTAGAACCTTGTTGCTGTATAGATGGCTCTTTTGTTCCGGTTTCATCAACGCGGCGGCGTACAATTTGGATGGATTGCTCCATGGTAGATATCTTTAGCTGGTCAAGAGCTTTGGTACTGAAGGTTATTTCAGCATGTCCATCTTCTGTAAATTGAGAGACTAGAGAACCGTGGTTCAGTTGGCTAACAGTTTTTTGGGCACGATCAAGAACATCTGGTGAAACATCGCGCAGTCTAAATGTTATGTTAGTATTAGATGGCTTTAACCCTTGGTATCCTATTTTTTCTTTGCGAAAAGAAGACCTTAGCGCATCAGCTAAGCTGGCAAGTCGATCTTTGATGGCTGATTCTATATCAACTTCTAGCAAAATATGAGAACCACCCTGAAGATCGAGTCCCAAACTTAGCGTATCCTTGGGAAACCATGAAGGAAGCTGGCTGGCTGTGTTTTTTGACAAAATATTGGGTATAGAAAACAAGATGCCCAATAAACAAACTACAACAGTTATAGCAATCTTCCAACGTGGCAGATAAATCATAAAATTTTTCCTTAAGGTTTATTTATCGGATTTTTTTCTAACAGTCTTAGCTGTAGAGCTATCTACAACCTGAGAAATGGAAGCGCGTAGCATAGTGACAGTAACGCCTTTTGCAATATCAACTTCAATTTCGTTTGATTCGCCAGGTTTTTTTGCAACTATACCCATAAAACCACCAGCGGTTATAACTTTATCACCCTTCGAAAGGCGGCTAAGAATAGCCTGGTGTTCTTTTGCTTTTTTCTGTTGCGGACGGATCATAAGGAAATACATAACAACAATGATTAAAGCAAAGGGTATAAAACCGGTGAAGTCAAACCCACCAGCAGCACTGGCACCATCGGCAAAAGCTTGAGGTATGATAGACATGTATAAACGCTCCTTAATCTTAATGACATGGTTCAAAATAACCTTCTACCACACTTATGTCAGAATGTCACAGGGGTATTAGCGGGTTTAGTGCATTTTGATAGGAGCATTTCCATAAAATCAAATATCTTGAAAATATAGAATGGTAGGTTTATAGCTTGATTATAGACATAATACTGAGAAAAACTTTTCATTAAAGAATAGAATAGTATTAAGGGGCCTTTTCGTCATGCAGAAATTTATTGTTCTAGTGGTAGTTTTATGTTCTGTTTTTTGGGAGTCA
>CAZQLR010000023.1:0-12102 GCA_964594205.1 uncultured Alphaproteobacteria bacterium | reverse complement strand
CCTATCTCATTTAAGTCCGTTCTTCCTTTTGTTTCTTTCTCTAGCCAAAAAAGAAAATAGCTGAGAGCTAATCCATCTCGTATATGGCATGCTTTCATACCTTGTTCTTCAGTTTTATTTTTTACAGATTTCAAGTGAAGACATGGATTTTTTTGCTGAGTAACAGCGTATTTTTCAAGCGATGAAAATAGCTTCTGACTGATTTGGCAGGGATCAACTGTTATTGTTGCTGAGGATGGCAAACTTTGAAGATGTTCTTCCAGAGATCTTAAAGTGTGAAATTTAGTTTGTGTGCAGGTATCTTTAATTTTCTCTATTCTATGGTGTGCTTTTTCTAGAAAGATATCACAGTGCCCATCTTTGCAAAGGAGAGCCCAAGCAAGAGGTACAGGGGTGCAAGGCAAATCAAAAGCTCGTATGTTCATAAGCCAAGCAACAGAACATGGGTCTGTGACAAGTAAAAAATCTGTGGATATAGTAGCCATAACTTGGTGGCGCTTCTTTAAGCTTGGGGTTCCACAGTACTGAATATCATGTATAAAAAGCTCCGTACAAGGAATGCCTTTCCAGGGAGACAAATCTAAGAGCTCATCTGCACAATTTATGTGATGTGCAAAAAAAGAAAGGTCATAATTCTTTAAGCTTTTGTGTATAGCTTTCGTTTGGGTAGCGGTAAAAAGCTCGGGATCGTAACCGACAGTGCTTTTTGGTGGAAGGGAAAGGCATAAATAGTCAGTTGGTTTTTGTTGATGGCTATTTATTATTTTCCAGGTTTCGTCAAGCTGTTGTTTTGCTTGTATGATATATCGACTATCAGTAAAGAAACAACAACTATCCTTTGTTAAGACGATAGTGGCAGATGATCCTGTAAAGCCTGACAAGCGATGCACTCGGTTAAAAGCAGGGGGTACGTACTCACTTTGAAAGGGGTCAGTTAAAGGTAAAATATAGGCGTCTAAGTTATGGTGCTGCAGCCAATTTTTATAATCCTGTTTAGTGAGGTGATTGGGCATGCATAGCTCCAGAATCTAGTTTTTTAAGTTTTTTACATGCATTTTTAATACGTTGGCATGCTTGTTGTAAATTTTCTAAGCTTGTAGCGTAAGAGATTCTAAAATAAGGGCTAAGGCCAAAGGCCTCCCCTGGTACAACGGCAACATTAGCCTCTTCAAGGAAATAGGAGCAAAGGTCTAGGTCATTTTTAAGTAAACGCCCTTGAGGAGTAGTTGTATTCATAAGGTCTTTGCAAGAGATATACACATAAAACGCTCCATTGGGCCTAGAGCAGCTAAGGCCTGGACAATCGTTAATCGTTTTTACTACAAAATCACGTCTTTCTTTAAAAGATATTAACCAAGAAGTAAGATAGTTCTGTTTTTGAGAAAGGGCTTCCAAAGCAGCGTATTGAGCAATGGTACAGGGATTTGAGGTGGTTTGGGACTGGATTTTTTTCATCCCAGCGATTAGCTCGGCTGGACCGCACCCCCAGCCAATACGCCACCCCGTCATGGCATAACCTTTTGACACGCCATTTACAATCAAGATTCTGTTTTTTAAGTCGGGAGCGACTTCAACTAATGTGTGGAATTTTAGATTATCGTAGACGAGAAATTCATAAATATCATCACATATGATAAGTATTTGTGGATGAAGACGCAAAACTGATGCCAAAGAAATTAACTCATCTTTTGTGTATAACATCCCTGTTGGATTAGAGGGGGAGTTGAGTATAAGGCAACGGGTTTTATTTGTTATCGCATTGTCAAGTGCTTCGGCAGTAAGTTTAAAACTGTTTTCTTCTGGGCATTGAACAAAGCGCGTTTCGCCTTGCGCGAGAGACACCATATCTGGGTAAGAAACCCAATAGGGAGAGGGGACTAGAACATGATCACCTGGATTTATACAAGAGAAAAGCGCATTAAACAGGATTTGCTTAGCTCCGGTTCCCACAATTACTTCATTTAGCTCATAAGAAATGCAATTACTTGTTTTTATTTTGTTTATAATAGCTTTTTTCAAGGTGGTTAGGCCGTCAACGGGTGTATATTTGGTAAAACCATGCTCTATAGCTTTAATACCACCTTGTTTAATTATATCAGGAGTGTCGAAATCTGGTTCACCGGCGCCTAAGCCTATAACATCAACGCCTTGATCGCGTAAGGCTGCTGCTTTTGCTGTTATCTCAAGTGTGGCTGATGGCTTGATTGATGCAAGGCGATGGGCTAGTTTCATTCGAAATTCACTTCCTTTAAAAACTCTTTTATTATACCATGTTTCCGGCAAATCAGAGTAAGAGAAACAAGTCTTCTTGACCAGAGCGTAAATATATAGGATATGACTTTAAAAAAGTCAGAATGAAGTTTTTGTTTTACTGTAAGGGATAGGTGGAAAGAACTTATGAGAAGAAAAAAGGGATTCTTTATTTTTTTTATTTTTCTCGGTGCCTTTGGATCTATGATTGCGTTATCGTTCCATAAATTTGGAAGTGATCGTGCAGTAAGTGTTATTTCGGAGAAAAAAGGTCACGGTAAGGCTGCAATAGGTGGTGATTTTGATCTTATTACCTCTAAGGGGGAGGTTTTTACACAGGAGAATCTAAAGGGGAAATGGTCTTTGCTTTATTTTGGGTATACGTTTTGCCCAGACATTTGTCCTATGGCATTGGAAAATATAAGCAAAGCAATTAACAAAATGCCTCCTCCTTATGGCTCTAAATTTCAACCTGTTTTTGTTTCTGTTGACCCAGAACGAGATACACCAAAAAATCTTGCAGGCTTTATAAAAAACTTTCATCCTAGCTGGGTAGCTGTATCCGGTACTAAGGAACAGGTGCGAACAGTGAAAAAGGCTTATAAGGTTTATACGGCTTTGGTGGAGGATGAAAATAGAAACACGCCCTATTACATGATTGACCATTCATCTTTGGTTTATATTATGAACCCAGAAGGAGAATATGTGGGACACTTCACGCACGAGACACCACCAGATGATATTGTGAGTATGCTCAAAAAAATTATTAGAAATTGATCAGGTGACAGGGGTATAAATTAGGAGCTATGTTATGAACATTGAAAAATATACGGATAGATCTAAGGGATTTATTCAGTCAGCACAAACGTTGGCTCAAAGGCTCTCTCATCAGAGGCTGATTGCTGAGCATTTACTTCGTGTTTTAATGGACGATGAGGAAGGCTTGTGTTCACGACTTATTAAGCAAGCAGGTGGGAATCCTCAGATGGCGTCGAGTCTTTTAGATGCCGAGTTAAAAAAGCAAACGCAAGTTCAGGGGGCAGACCAAGTTTTTATGTCGCAAGAGCTAGCCAAACTTTTTGGCAAAGCAGAAGAAATGGCAAAAAAAGCAGGTGATCAGTACGTAACGGTTGAATATCTGTTGCTGGCTTTAGCCATGGATGATGGGTCTGAAGTTGGAGCTATTTTAAAAAAAGCAGGTGTGACGCCACAATCGTTAAACGAAGCTATCAATGATCTTCGTCAAGGGCGTGTTGCGAACTCGGCATCAGCAGAAGAAGGATATGATGCGCTGAAGCGTTTTTCTCGGGATTTAACGGAAGCTGCTCGAGAGGGAAAGCTTGATCCTGTGATTGGGAGAGATGAAGAAATACGAAGAACGGTGCAAGTCCTTGCACGACGTACAAAAAACAACCCAGTTTTGATCGGTGAGCCGGGAGTTGGAAAAACGGCTATAATAGAGGGTCTTGCCCTGCGTATTGTGAATGAGGATGTCCCTGAAAGTTTGAAGGGCAAAAAATTACTTTCTTTGGACTTGGGTGGTATGGTTGCTGGTGCTAAGTACCGAGGAGAATTTGAAGAGAGACTAAAAGCTGTTCTTAGCGAAGTTGGTGCGGCGGCAGGATCAATTATTTTGTTCATCGATGAGCTGCACACGTTAGTTGGAGCAGGAAAGACTGATGGTGCTATGGATGCATCTAACATGCTGAAACCCGCTTTGGCACGGGGAGAGCTTCATTGTGTTGGTGCGACTACCTTGGATGAATACCGTCAGCATATAGAAAAAGACGCGGCTTTGGCCAGGCGTTTTCAGCCAGTTTTTGTGCCTGAACCCACGGTGGAAGAGGCTATATCAATATTGAGGGGTTTAAAGGAGAAATATGAGCTTCATCATGGTGTTCGCATCACAGATGGTGCCATAGTTGCCGCTGCAACCTTGTCCAACCGGTATATAACGGATCGTTTTTTACCGGACAAGGCTATAGATCTTATAGATGAGGCTGGATCAAGGTTACGTATGGAGGTTGATTCAAAACCAGAAGAAATAGATGAGCTTGATAGGCGTATTATTCAACTGAAAATAGAAAGAGAAGCTCTTAAAAAAGAAGATGACAGTGCATCAAAAGACCGTCTGGAAAACTTAGAAAAAGAATTAGCCAATTTGGAAGAGAGATCTTCTGAGTTGACGGCCAAATGGCAAGAACATAAAACAAAGTTGAATGATATTCAGAAAACTAAAGAATCCTTGGATCATGCGCGGAATGAGCTTGATATAGCTCATCGTGCGGGAAATTTAGCCAAGGCAGGGGAGTTAATGTACAGTGTTATTCCGTCCCTGGAAAAGAAACTGCGTGAAATGGAAGATGGAGCCCCAGAAAAAGGTGCAAAAAGGGAAGAGGTGACATCACAGGATGTGGCATCAGTTGTGTCTCGATGGACGGGGATACCTGTTGATAAGATGCTGGAGGGAGAAAAAGAAAAGTTGCTTCGCATGGAGGATCATTTGCATGTTCGTGTGATAGGTCAAATTGAAGCTATTGAGGCTATCAGCAATGCTGTTCGTCGCTCAAGATCTGGTTTGCAGGATCCAGACCGGCCAATGGGCTCTTTTCTATTTCTTGGTCCTACAGGAGTGGGAAAAACAGAATTGGCGAAAGCTCTTGCCGCTTTTTTGTTCAATGATGAAAAGGCATTGCTGCGTATAGATATGTCTGAATACATGGAAAAACATGCAGTCTCTAGGCTTGTTGGTGCTCCTCCGGGGTATGTGGGGTACGAAGAAGGAGGTGTGCTTACGGAGGCAGTTCGTCGGAGACCTTATCAAATCATTCTTTTTGATGAAGTTGAGAAGGCTCATCCAGATGTTTTTAATCTTTTGTTGCAAGTTCTGGATGATGGGCGTCTTACGGATAGCCAGGGTAGAACCATAGATTTTTCAAACACTTTGATCATACTAACATCTAATCTTGGCAGCGATATTTTGGCAACGGCGGATGCTTGCGAGCTGACTGATGCTAAACGTGAGCAAGTGATGGAGCATGTGAGAAATGCCTTTAGACCCGAATTTTTGAACAGGTTGGATGAGATATTGATATTTCATAGGCTTGGCCGTGAGGACATGTCAGGAATTGTGGAGATACAGCTCAAACGTTTAAGGTCGTTGCTGGAAGATAAAAAAATAAAGTTGGAACTTTCAGATGAGGCAAGTAAATGGTTGGCTGATAAAGGTTATGATCCTGTTTACGGTGCAAGGCCTTTAAAGCGTGTGATTCAGCGGGAATTACAAAATATGATGGCCTCCAAAATTTTATCTGGTGATATCATGGATAGAAGTACGGTGAAAGTGGTGGTGAAAGGTGATGTTCTGGATTTTGAGGTTACCGTGCCTGAGAAGTTAAGTGAAAGTTAGACGACACATCAGAACTTCTAGCTTTGATGTATAGGTTTATTTTCATCTAGCCATATGATCGCAGATTTCGTATAAAGGTCGAATAACGGAGTTTTTACATATGGCAGGTAGCGTAAATAAGGTTATCCTTGTTGGTAACCTTGGAAATGATCCAGAAGTTAGGCAGACTAACGATGGGAATAAAATTGTTAGTTTTTCTGTAGCCACGTCTGAGTCCTGGAAGGATAGGAATACGGGAGAAAGACGGGAACGCACGGAATGGCATCGGGTTGTTGTTTTTAATGAGAACTTGGGTAATATTGCAGAGCGGTATTTGAGAAAAGGCTCAAAAGTTTATCTGGAGGGACAATTGAGCACGCGCAAATGGACAGATGCTTCTGGTGTGGAAAAATACACAACTGAGGTTGTATTGCAGCGTTTTCGTGGCGAGCTGACGATGTTGGATGGTCGAGGGGGGCAAACCGAAGATACGAGTTTGGATCATGGTGGCGCATCATCATTGGGGAAAGATGCTTCAAGTTCATCTTCCAAGCCGTCGCCACAAACATCATCGTTGCAAGACTTTGATGATGAAATACCTTTTTAGACTTATCTTTTTGTGTGTTTAGAAAATCACGAGCAACATAAAAACGAAGTACCTTAAATGACACTTTCATTGTTTACAAAAGACATTCAGCCCATCTCAATTGAAGAGGAAATGAAAAAGTCCTACTTGGATTATGCTATGAGCGTTATCGTGTCACGGGCCTTGCCAGATGTGCGCGATGGTTTGAAGCCGGTTCACAGGCGTATTCTTTATGCCATGAAAGAATCGGGGAATGATTATAATCGTCCTTACAAAAAATCAGCACGTGCTGTGGGTGATGTTATGAGTAAATATCATCCCCATGGTGATACAGCTATCTATGATACTCTAGTGCGTATGGCTCAGCCTTTTTCAATGAGCATTTGCTTAATTGATGGTCAGGGAAACTTTGGTTCTATGGATGGCGATAAAGCTGCTGCTATGCGTTATACTGAGGCTCGTCTTAGTCGGATAGCACATTATCTATTAGAAGATTTTGATAAAGATACGGTTGATTTTCAGGCGAACTATGATGAATCTTTGAAAGAACCTATTGTTTTGCCATCGAGATTTCCTAATGTTCTTGTAAACGGTGTGGGTGGTATTGCTGTTGGTATGGCCACAAATATACCGACGCACAATTTAGGAGAAGTTTTAGACGCTTGCTGCGCTTTGATTGATGATCCAGAAATCAGCATAGATGGTTTGATGATGTATGTTCAAGGTCCAGACTTTCCAACTGGTGGTAGCATAATCGGACGTCAAGGCATACGGGACGCATTCCATACAGGTCGCGGCTCTGTTCCCATACGTGCAAAAACCCATGTGGAAAATATTCGCAAGGATCGAGAAGCTATCATCGTTACAGAAGTGCCTTACCAGGTGAATAAGGCTAAGCTTATAGAACGTATTGCAGAATTGGTGAATGCAAAGACCATTGAAGGCATTTCAGATTTGCGTGATGAATCAAATAGAGAAGGTGTTCGTGTTGTTATAGAATTAAAACGTGACGTTATTGCAGATGTTGTTTTAAACCAGCTTTATAAGCACACGGCTCTTCAAACATCTTTTGGTGTTAACATGCTAGCTATTCATCGAGGCAAACCGCAATTGATGAATCTAAAACAGATTCTTGAGGCTTTCTTGGAGTTTCGCGAAGAAGTTGTTATACGGCGCACAAGGTTTGAGCTTAATAAGGCGCGAGCCAAAGCACATTTGTTGGCTGGTCTAGCTGTTGCAGTTGCTAATATCGATGAAATTATTAAGCTAATTAGAAATGCAGCAACACCTGAAATTGCCAAAGAAGGTCTTATGACTAGGCGCTGGGATGTTTCATCTATTGCTCCTTTACTGACTTTGGTTGATGATCCTGAACATACTTTTGACGAGAAAAAGACGTACCAACTTACAGAATCTCAGGCTAAAGCTATTCTTGAGCTTCGTTTGCATCGCTTGACTGGGTTGGAACGTGAAAAACTTACGAAAGAAATAGAAGATCTCGCTCAAGCTATACAGGGACACTTAAAGATTTTGACTTCCAGATCTACGCGTCTTTCTGTGATGCGTGGTGAGTTAGTGGAAATAAAGGAGCTTTTTGATTATCCGCGTCGGACGGCTATAGAAGAAGGTTCGTTGAATCAAGATATGGAAGATCTTATTCAACGAGAAGACATGGTTGTGACTGTTAGTCATGCTGGTTATATCAAACGTGTACCTCTTTCAACGTATCGTTCTCAGAGACGTGGTGGTAAGGGACGGAGTGGGATGGCCACTCGAGAAGAAGATTTTGTACAGAATGTCTTTGTAGCTTCCACGCACGCACAGGTTCTTTTCTTTTCCTCGCGGGGTCTTGCCTATGCTTTGAAAGTCTACAGGTTGCCAGAAGCTTCAGCGCAAAGTCGTGGTAAAGCAATGGTAAACATATTTCCTGTTGCTAAAGGTGAGACGATTTCAACAGTCATGCCATTGCCGGAAAACAAGGACGAATGGAATAAAAAATATATGATGTTTATTACGTCAAAAGGCAACGTGCGTCGTAATAAGATTGAAGATTTTGAAAGTATTCGTTCTAATGGGAAGATTGCCATTAAACTGGACGATGATGAAACACTTGTATGTGTGGCCTTGTGTGAAGATGGTGATGATGTTTTTATCGCTACGCAAAAGGGAAGGGCTATTCGTTTCTCTATCAATGACGTTCGTGTTTTTGCAGGCAGGTCTTCAAATGGTGTGCGTGGCATTAAATTGGGTAAAGGTGATAAAGTAGTTGAAGCCTGTATTCTTAAAGGTACTGATGCAACAGCTGATGAAAGATACGTATATTTGAGGCAATCAGGGCAGGAGCGTCGTGCTGGGGATTCTTCAGATTTGGCAGTTTCTGCCGATCTAGAAGATTCTTCCTTGGATTCAGAAGAGCTTCTTACGCCTGAGCGCTATGAAGATCTGGCTAAGCGAGAAGAGTTTATACTATCTATAACTAGAAACGGTTATGGAAAGCGCACCTCGAGTTACGCTTATCGTGTTACGGGTCGTGGTGGTCAAGGTGTCATTAATATGGCTCTAAACAGTAAAACTGGTGATTTGGTAAGTAGTATACCGGTGAATAACGAAGATGAAATCATGCTGGTTACGAATGGGGGGCAGCTCATGAGGTGCCCTGTAAAGGATATACGTATTTGTGGTAGATCCTCGCAGGGTGTTATTACTTTCCGCGTAGCTTCAGGTGAGAACGTTGTGTCTCTTGCTCACTTGGAAATGGGTGACGACGATGATGAGTAGATTTTTATGACAAGATGTTCCACCATTGCTTGAGAAAGAGAAAACCTCTGGTCTTTTTTGATTTTTTTCTGGGCATGTTAAAGGGCAAAATGTTATATACTCAAGGCACTTGGTTGTGGTTCCAGATTTAAAAAGGTGAAGTCCTGGAATCTAGGTGATTGCAGAATTTTGTAAGACCTTTGGTAACAAGGCTAGGTATTAAGAATATTTTTGTTGTACCCAGAGAGAAATTTTCAAACTAAAAGCCATGACGGTTGAGAAGATGACACCCAAAGAGAGCATTGTAGGGCGCAAATCACCAGATGTTATTACCTTTGGTTGCCGTCTTAATATAGTTGAATCTGCTATGATGAAAGAGTTGAGTTCTTCTGTAGGACTCGGAGATGCTATCATCATTAACACGTGTGCTGTTACCAACGAAGCTGAGCGGCAAGCTAGGCAAGCTATTAGGAAGGCTCATCGGCAGAACCCCAATAAACCTATAATTGTTACTGGATGTGCTGCTCAGATCAGGCCTAAATCTTTTGCATCTTTACCTGGTGTGACCCAAGTAATAGGCAACCATGAAAAAACGTTGAAAAAAACGTTCAAAACGATAAAGGATAGATCATGTTTATCGGAAGAAACAGTTGGGCCGCAAATTACTGTGTCAGATATTATGTCTTCGAAAGAGACGGCTCAGCACGTAATAACAAGCTTTGATGGCAAAGCTAGAGCTTATGTGGAAATTCAAAATGGTTGTAACCACAGGTGTACATTTTGTACCATTCCTTTTGGAAGAGGTAATAACCGCTCTGCTCCTATTGCACAAGTCGTACTACAGATTCAGAATCTGGTTGAGCAGGGGTATAACGAAATTGTTCTGACTGGCGTTGATATAACAGACTATGGGCAGGATTTACCGGGTTGTCCGCGTTTGGGTGATTTAGTACGTAGAATTCTGGGAAATGTTCCAGAGTTGAAGCGGCTTAGGCTTTCTTCACTGGATCCTGTAGAAATTGACGAAACTCTTTATGGTTTGATTGCTTATGAGAAAAAATTATTATCACATTTTCATCTCAGTGCCCAAGCTGGTGATACCATTATTCTTAAGAGGATGAAGAGACGCCATTTGCCTGAAAACATAGTTAACTGTATTGAGCGCATTCGCCAATTAAGGCCGGACAGTACTTTTGGTGGAGATTTTATAGCAGGGTTTCCCACAGAAAGTGAAAGCATGTTTGAAACAACTTACCAGCTTATAAAAGAGCTACGCTTTACGTATTTGCATGTTTTTCCCTATAGTGCAAGGCCGGGCACGCCCGCGGCACGGATGCCTCAGGTACCAGGGGTAGTAATAAAGGATAGGGCTGCACGTTTGCGTGCTCTAGGGAGTGACCTTAAGAGAGCATACTATGAAAGATGCATAGGAAAAACTATGAGATCCTTAATTGAAGGTTCTTGTAAAGCAAGAACAGATACATATGCCGTTGTTGAGCTTGATGAAACTGCCGTTATGGGAAAAGTTGAAGATATCAAAATAGAGAGTGTAGACATAAATACGGGAAACCTCAGAGGTTTTGTCGTAAGATAACGTGCATGAAGAGAGGGGTAAATACTCTTTATTTTTGTTCATTAGTAGAAATTTTGAAAGAAAAGATGAAATTAAGTGACTAAAAATCTTTTTTATGGACTTCTTTTAAGTGCAGCGGTTTTGTTAAGTGGTTGTTCTACTTCACAGAAAGTTTATTTATCCTCAAGAATAACACAAACAACTATTAATAGCTGGAACTCCCAAACCGAAACGGATGGGGAGTGGACATGGGATAAACCATCTCCTCTGCAGGTAAGGCCATCTCCACATTTTAAGGTTGGTCGCCCTTACCTAGTTAAGGGCAGAAAATACTATCCAACTGAAAGCTATAATTATCGTGAAACTGGTATAGCTTCGTGGTATGGGCCAGGGTTTCATGGTCGATTAACAGCTAATGGTGAAGTTTTTGATATGCACAAAGTTTCTGCTGCTCATAAAACGTTGCAGTTACCATGTGTTGTGAAAGTTACAAATCTAGAAAATGGTAGGATGCTGCAAGTTAGAGTTAATGACCGCGGTCCTTATCATCAAAACAGGGTGATAGATTTGTCAAGAGCTGCTGCAGACAAGCTTGGTGTTCTAAGAAAAGGTACAGCAAAAGTTAAGGTTGAGGTTTTGTCAGAACCTAGCCAACATCTAACAATGTTGGCAAAACAAGGAAGTTTCCCGGAGCATGTTGGAGATTTTATTAGACATGAGAAAGAGAGACATGAAGTTAGATTGACTAAGAGACCTACCGTTCTTGCTGGTGCAAACAGTCAAAAATACGCTTTAGAAATTAGAGGGATAAAAAGCCCGGAAAAAGCTTTGGATTACCATGATAAATTGGCTAAGATAGGGCGGGTTGGTATAAGAGAGCATATGACTGATAACAAGCGTTGTTTTTCAGTTCGTTTGGGCCCTTATTCGAACAAAAGTGATGCTTTAAAAATGGTGAGCCGTCTTCAAAAGCAGGGACACAAACCCAGTGTTATAACTATTAAGAGTTAAGGAACTAGAGTATATGGATTTCTTAGATATGAGCACAGTACGTAAGAACATTATTTTCTTTTTCTTAGTGGTAATGTGGAATACTCTTAGTTTGAAAGCAGGCGCTTTGGATTTAGAGGCAAAACAAGCTATTTTGATAGACCTTAGCACGAATACTGTACTTTTTGAAAAAAATGCAGATATTTTGATGACGCCTTCGTCAATGAGCAAAATTATGCTCGTCTATGATGTTTTTGAACGCCTCAATGATGGTCGTCTTAAGATGGATGATACATTTTATGTGAGCAGAAAGGCGTGGAAAATGGGTGGTTCACGTATGTTTGTTGAGCCAGATACTCATGTTTCAGTGGGAGACTTGCTGAGAGGCGTTATTGTTCAATCCGGTAACGATGCTTCTGTTGTTTTTGCGGAAGGTTTGGGTGGCACTGAAAGTGCCTATGCGGCTTACTTGACAGAAAGAGCTCATGAAATGGGGGCATCTAAGGCAACTTTTACTAATGCTACTGGCTGGCCTGATGCCAACCATAAAATGACAGC
>CAZQLR010000022.1:10117-12185 GCA_964594205.1 uncultured Alphaproteobacteria bacterium | reverse complement strand
CCAGCTTTAATTCAAATCCTTGTCAGGCACTGGCTGAATCTCAAAAGACATACCAGAAATGCCCACAACTTGAACTCTATCACCTTTTTTAAGACCATCATGGATTGTATGAGCCTTCCAGGGCATATCATCAAAACGGACTTCACCAAAGCCATTTTCAACATCCTTGGTCAACGCAACGACACGACCTACATAACCGTCCATGCGATTGTTTAAGCTTGCCTGCTGCAAAGACTTCTTGCTCTTAAAAAATCTCCCTACAAAAATTGAAACAACAGCAAATAAGGAAAATAAAACTAGCTGCTGCCATACCACCACAGATGGCACAAGACTCAACACAATCCCCGATAGGCAACAAGCCACGCTTAGCCACAAAAAAAAGAAAGTGGGTAAAATGACCTCAACGACCGCTAAAGCTCCAGCCGCAACAAACCACCACCAGAATTCCATTGACTCAAACATAGTTTTTCTCCTCAAGCCACGCAAAAACTTTAATCACGCGGTATTTTTACCTTACTGAACTCTTTTCTTCCGTGTTTAAACAGACTTGCGCTTTGTAACCGCCTGCTTGTCTCCACCAAAAGCATCTTTAACTAACTCCGCAACACCACCAATGGTACCGATAACATTACTGGCTTCCAAAGGCATCATAATAATCTTGGAATTATGGGAATCAGCTATTTGACCAAGAGCCTTAACGTATTCTTGTGCAACAAAGTAATTAACAGCCTGCACATTACCTTTATCAATAGCTTCCGACACCATCTGGGTAGACTTAGCCTCAGCTTGAGCAAGGCGTTCCCTACCCTCAGCCTCTCGATAGGCGGCTTCTCGAAGACCTTCTGCTTCTAAAATTTTAGACTGTTTTTCACCTTCTGCCTGCAAGATTTCAGACTGACGAACGCCTTCCGCGTCAAGAATACGCGCGCGTTTCTCACGCTCGGCCTTCATCTGACGCGCCATCGCATCAACAAGGTCCTGCGGTGGTCTAATATCTTTGATTTCTACACGTGTAATCTTCACACCCCAGGGATCTGTCGCCACATCCATGACTTCCAAAAGTTTGGCATTGATAACCTCACGATGTGATAACAGATCATCAAGGTCCATAGAACCAATAACTGTACGGATATTAGTCATCGCCAAATTGATAAGAGCATGTGTTAGGTTATTAACTTCATACGCCGCTCGCTCAGGCCTTAGAACTTGATAGTATAAAACACCATCTACATGCACTGACGCGTTATCTCGTGTGATAGCATCCTGCGGTTTAATATCAAGAACAGACTCCATCACATTGATGCGCGCACCAATACGTTCAACAAAAGGAACTATTATGCTCAAACCTGGCTTCAATGTTTTAGTATACCTACCAAAATATTCCAACGTGTAAGCGTACCCCTGGGGTACTGTGATCACTGATGAAAAAGCAAGCACTACAGCCAAAACAGCAAGAACAACACCAAACAACATCATGACTTTTCTCCTTAGTTTTCCCTTTATACAATTAAAGGGCAATGGAATGGTCTGGGCCACTAGCGCCTCAGTATACTTTTGAGTCTACTGGTTTTCAATAGAATAAACACGTCAACACACTTTGCTATAATGAATAGTTTTATGGAGAGTAATCTTTGCTTGGATTCCTACAACAAAAATCTTGCAAGTGTTATTTATGCTCTGGATCTTCTTCCCTGTTAAAGATAGAATGGCTTCGTTAATAAAAAACTATAATGACCGGGAGGAATGTCATGAAAAAATTAACAGTAGTATCATTAGCAAGCCTTATTGCCCTTTCATATGGCTATCAATCGGAGGCTAATAATAATTATGATGGTTTCAAATTCTTTTTTACTGAAAAACATCATGATAAGACAAAAACGCTCGAAGGCTCGGGAACTATTAAGTTTGACGAGTTTGGAGAGATCAGACTAAACGAAAAACATGGTGTTTATACGGCAAAAGCTGACTGGGTACTCATCGAATACGGAGATGCCTCTAAACTGTCTCCTGAAAAACGCCGTAAGCATAAGATCAAAGAAGACGATCTATTCTTCTTTATAGCATCTGT
>CAZQLR010000022.1:7708-10017 GCA_964594205.1 uncultured Alphaproteobacteria bacterium | reverse complement strand
GGGGCCTTTTGCGTTTTTGCTTGCAAAAAAATATGTTTTGGTATAGGGTCTACGCCAGAGTTTATGTATTTATAGTCGCATTGGCTTTTTTAAGGTACTTGTAAGCCTAGTCTCGTTCGGTGGTGTTAATCCTGTAATTTCCTCAGTGTTCCCCAAGAGTTTTAAGACCTACAAATCTTTAGAGTGGTATGTAAGCTCTCTGTCTGTCATTTGTTTTTGAAAGACGGTATAACTTCAGAATTAAAGAGGAAATTCTATGTCTACAGGTATAGTAAAGTGGTTTAATGGTACAAAAGGCTACGGTTTTATCACACCAGATAGCGGTGAAAGCGACGTTTTTGTTCACATCAGTGAAGTAGAAAAAGCTGGTTTGCCCCATCTAAACGAAGGCCAAAAAGTTAGCTTTGAAATTGCCACAAATCGTGGTCGTCAATCGGCAGCTAATCTTGTTATAGTGGACGAAGCATAAACCACACTTGCTTTTCTTATTGTTTTGTTAACGGCTCAATGGTAAGAAAAGTGCTTTCATAAATTTCCTACGGTCTTCCGTAGGTTTTTTGTGATTATTGATGCCCTACAAAAAGGACCACCTGGATGCTGAGACAACCTCAGCCCTAATTGGTGAGCCTAATAGATTAAACAAAGCATTGTATAGACTGCGCTTAGACAGCTTTGAACAACGATCAAAGTTTTTGGTGTAAATATGGTGGGTTATTTAAGCGAATGGGCTAAAGGCTGGATCTACTAGCCGACTCAACCATAAACAGACAAGACCCTGAGTCTTGAGGATATACATATGCAAACTTTTAATGATATCACCATACCACAAGCTTTATTTCATCGTATAGAACAGGTCGGCTTTGTCACGCCAACGCCCATTCAAGCACAGGCTATACCAGTCGCTCTTGAAGGATCGGATATTCTTGGATCCGCCCAAACAGGAACAGGAAAAACAGCTGCTTATGGTATCCCTCTTATTGCCCATTTATTAAACAACAACCATGGAACATCTTTGGTTCTTTTGCCAACCAGAGAACTTGCTGTCCAAGTTATGTCTGCGTTAAAACAGTTTATTGGTCGCAGCAAACTATCAACAGCACTGTTGATTGGCGGCGAAGAAATGCGCAAACAGTTTAGACAATTACAAGCCAAGCCACGTTTAGTTGTTGGTACACCTGGCCGCGTTAACGACCACCTTAACCGCAAGTCTCTAAAGCTCAACAACACAAATTTTCTTGTCTTGGATGAAGTCGACCGCATGCTGGATATGGGATTTGGTATACAACTTGAAGCTATTTCTCAGTACTTAACAGCCAAGCGTCAAACTTTGATGTTTTCGGCGACATTACCGCCTAATATCAATAAGGTGGCAGATAAATATCTTGATAATCCTATACGCATTTCTGTGGGTGAGATGCATCTACCTGCACCAAAAGTAAAACAAACACATGTTAAAGTGGCTGATGCAGATAAATACACACGCCTTCTAGGTGAAATTCAGGAACGGTCTGGTTCTATCATTGTCTTTGTAAAAACAAAACGTGCTGCTGATGCCATGTCCGTAAAGCTACGCAGGCTTGGCCACGAAGCAGATGCTTTGCACGGTGATTTACGTCAAAGCAAACGCAGCCGTGTCATAGCTAACTTTCATAAACAAAAATTTCGCATTTTGATCGCTACAGATGTTGCTGCCAGAGGTCTTGACGTTCCCCATATCGAACATGTCATTAATTACGATCTACCCCAGTGCCCCGAAGACTACATCCACCGCATTGGCCGCACTGCACGCGCTGGCGCAGAGGGAGAAGCTATCAACTTTCTTAGCTCTTCTGACAATATAAAATGGCGTGCCATTCAGCTTCTTCTTGACCCTGATGCTAAACCCGACAACATCGGCAGAAGCCATAAAAATAAAAACCGTAACAATAATGGCCATAAACGACCCGGGAAAAAACCTTTTAAAGCCTTTAAAGGACCACGTACTCAAAAAAATAAAGATGGCGATAAGCCCAGAAAATCTTGGAAAAAACGTGACAAAGCAGCTGCTTAATGGCTGCTTTCTTCTAAAAGATTATTTTTCAGATGAAACCCTTGAATTTTTAGGGTATACACCCCATATACATTTTATAAAGTTTTTCCATAGCGGAGTTTTAGCATGAATCTTAAAAAATTTGCACTATCAGCCATATTGTTAACCTATGCATCCTCTGCCCTTGCAGTACAGCAAGCTGATCCAGAAGATAGGCAACCTATTGCTGCTGCCGCGGCTGCAACAAGCACAGCTGTACAACGAGCTGAACAGTGCTTGG
>CAZQLR010000022.1:3828-7608 GCA_964594205.1 uncultured Alphaproteobacteria bacterium | reverse complement strand
TTCCGTGGAGACATGCTTTAAAACCAAGTAAAGAATAAAATAGCAACACTCAATCGGCGGGATAAAAACCCGCTGATTTTTTACGTTCATTGCTTATCTTGTTTATGAAGCAAAGCTCCTATACTATGAGCCAAGAAAACCAGTAAAAAATAAGGACGTACAGTATGGCACATCGCGCAAAAATTGGCCTCATTGGTGCCGGTAATATTGGTGGCACCTTGGCTCATGCTCTGACGCGCGAAGGCCTTGGTGATGTTGTTCTTCTCGATATCATTGAAGGCGTTCCACAGGGAAAAGCGCTGGATATGTCATCGGCCACACCGATTGACGGTCACAGAGGTCACGCCATTGGTTCTAATGATTATGAAGATTTGAAGAACTGTGATGTTGTTATTGTCACGGCAGGTCTGCCCCGCAAACCTGGTATGAGCCGTGATGATCTTATTGACACCAACAGCAAAATTATGACGACCGTCGGACAAAAGATTGCCCAACACTGCCCCGACGCTTTTGTGATCGTCATCACCAACCCTTTGGATATCATGGTCTATGTTTTACAGCAGGCTTCAGGTCTACCTCCTCATAAAGTGGTTGGTATGGCAGGTGTCTTGGACGCAGCCCGTTTTAGATACTTCTTAGCGCAAGAATTTAATGTTTCAGTCAAAGATGTCCAGGCGCTAGTCCTTGGTGGTCATGGCGATAGTATGGTTCCTTTGCTAAGCTGTTCATCAGTTGGTGGTATTAACTTACCAAAATTAGTAGACATGGGTTGGGTTACGCCTGAACGTTTAGAAGAAATCGTGGACAGAACGCGCAAAGGTGGCGCTGAGGTTGTCAACTTACTTAAAACAGGCTCAGCTTATTACGCACCAGCCACATCGGCCGTTGCTATGGCCAGAGCCTATCTTCAGGATGAAAAACGTCTTTTACCCTGTGCCGCCATGCCTAAAGGTGAATACGGCATTGATGATTGCTATGTTGGCATTCCTGTTATCATTGGACGCAACGGTGTCGAAAAAATAGTAGAAGTCCCCCTATCCAGTCAAGAACAAGAAGCCTTTGACAAATCTGTCAAACACGTGCGAGAATTACTGCGTGCCCTAAAAAGCAATTGATAAAATAGAGGAGTGCCCGTGAATATTCATGAGCATCAGGCGAAATCTATCCTCAAGTCTTTTGGTGTCCCCATTCTGGCTGGTGAAGTTGTTTTTGACCCAGAAAAAACCCCTGAGACTCTTCAAAGGCTAGGCCCCGCGCCTTGGGTTATAAAAGCGCAGATTCATGCTGGCGGTCGAGGTAAAGCAGGCGGCGTCAAACTTGCTTTTTCTGAAGAGGAAGCGATCAAATATGCCAAAGATATTTTTGGCAAAACGCTCATTACCCATCAAACTGGCCCTTTAGGAAAAGAAGTAAAACGCCTTTACATAGAATCGGGCTGCAACATTGATAAAGAACTCTACCTAAGCCTTTTGGTCGATCGCAGTAAAAACTGTATCAGTGTTATTGCCTCTGAAGAGGGCGGTGTCGATATCGAGGAAGTTGCAGCAACCCATCCCGATAAAATCATTAAAATAGAGGTTGATCCCTCTTTTGGTATACAAGCTTTTCACCTCAGAGATATGGCTTTTGGTTTGAATATGAGAGGGGAAATTGCTAAACACTTTATGAAGACCTTGAACGCGTGCTATCAAGCTTTTGTAACAACGGATGCGAGTCTTTTAGAAATCAATCCTCTTGTCATTACAAAAGAGGAAACCATCGTAGCGCTAGATGCGAAAATGAGCTTCGATGACAATGCCCTCTTCAGACACCCAGACCTTGAAGAACTAAAAGATGAAAACGAGGATGATCCTTTAGAACTTGAAGCCCAGAAATTTGGCCTAAATTACATCAAATTAGACGGACCTATTGGCTGTATGGTTAATGGTGCAGGCCTCGCTATGGCCACGATGGATATTATAAAGCTCTACGGGTCTTCGCCAGCTAACTTCTTAGATGTCGGTGGCGGTGCCACGCGCGAAGCGGTTACCGAAGCCTTCAAAATTATTCTTGCCGATACCCACGTTCGTGGCATTTTAGTCAATATATTCGGTGGAATTATGCACTGTGACGTTATTGCCAATGGCATTATAGAAGCTGCCAAAGACGTTAACCTTTCCATTCCTCTAGTTGTGCGTTTAGAAGGCACTCATGCTGACAAGGGCAAAAATATTCTCAAAAATAGTGGCCTTTTACTTCAAACTGCTGATGATCTTACTGATGCCGCTAAAAAAATAGTCATGGCTGTGGGGGGCTGTCTCTAGATGCCCATTCTTATAGACAAAAACACCCAGGTTATTTGCCAAGGTTTTACTGGAACACAGGGAACCTTTCATTCAACTCAAGCCATCAGCTATGGTACAAAAATGGTAGGTGGTGTAACGCCCGGTAAAGGTGGTACATCTCATCTAGGTCTGCCTGTTTTTAACACGGTGAAAGAAGCGGTACACCATATGCGCGTTGATGCTAGTGTCATTTATGTCCCACCTCCTTTTGCTGCCGATGCTATTTTAGAAGCCATTGATGCTGAAATACCTCTAATTGTCTGTATCACAGAAGGTATTCCTATTTTGGATATGCTACGTGTCAAACATCAACTTCAAAGGTCTAAATCACGATTAATAGGACCTAATTGTCCCGGCATCATAACACCAAATCAATGTAAAATTGGTATTATGCCCGGATACATCCATAAACCCGGCAAAGTGGGTATTGTATCAAGGTCTGGAACACTTACTTATGAGGCCGTACACCAGGTCACCACCATAGGTTTGGGCCAATCAACATGCATCGGTATTGGAGGTGACCCCATTCATGGTATGAACTTTGTTGATTGTTTAGAATTGTTTGCTGAAGACAAAGACACCGATGCCATCATCTTGATTGGTGAAATAGGCGGTGATGAAGAAGAAAAAGCAGCAAATTTTTATAAAGATGAAAAAATTGCAAAGCCATGCGCCGCCTTTATTGCTGGTCTCACGGCACCCCCAGGACGCCGCATGGGGCATGCCGGTGCCATAGTTTCCGGCTTTAACGATAGTGCTGATGCGAAGATCGATACTCTAAAATCAGCAGGCATTCACGTATCTGAGTCTCCTGCCTCTATGGGAAGAACTGTAGTAGAAGCTTTAAAAAAACAGTTTACGCCTTATTAAATAACATTTTTCTTTTCCTCTCATTTTGGCCGCTTAAAATATTTGAGCGTATAACGTGCAGGGGTTACTGGGGATGATCTTATGCTAAAAGAAAAATTAACGTTGGCAGTTTTTGCTCTACGCCTACTAGATGATAGTTCTCAGGCCTGGTCATCTGGTACTAAAGGCGCACCTCTCCAAACAATAAGTGAGGAAGACTATGAAATATTGCAACATCCTACCCCAGAACCAGAAAAGGTAAAAGCTAACTCTCCTTCCTCCACTCCTACCCTAGCTGTATTTCTCCCTGAAATACTCTACAAAAGACGTCATGACCCCGAAATGGACAAACTTGATAGACAATACGAAGAATTAATGGCACGATGGGAAGTGATCAGAAAAGAATGGCGTGCCTCCATTGGGCACTCTGTTACAAAAAAGTCAGAGCATTCTATAAACTCACCTACATCTGCTGCTTCTTTTCTAAAAAAACTCAATCCTAAAAATCATGGAGCCTCTATGAGCTCGCATGATAGGCAGCAAGAATCATTGGCAAGAGTTATGTCTAACTGGGCATCATCAAGTCAACAATCAGATACAAGCCAGC
>CAZQLR010000022.1:0-3728 GCA_964594205.1 uncultured Alphaproteobacteria bacterium | reverse complement strand
TTCAGCTTTTTTCTTGAGAGCCTCATTCATCAGAATAAATGCCTGTCTAGTGTGTGTGTTGAGCATTTTTTTAAAGAACGGTAGCAATAATCCAGAAAAGTTTTCATAGTGTTCTAATCTAGTCTTGTTATTTTTCACAGGTATTAACTCAAAACAGTGTTCAGCATCAAACAGCCCTCTGAGTACAACTTTGCCCTGCCAAAAAAACTTTTTGTTTTCTTCAACTGTCGTAACAATCGGTGAAAAAGAAAAAACTTTACCATTAGGTAGTGCCGTCATAATAGACAGGGGTTCACCTTTTTTAGCTGCGCCTTTAATCTTCGTAATAAAAGGATTCCAGTTTCTATGACTTTCAAAGTCCATTAAAACTTCCCAAACTTTATGCACCGGTGCATTAATATCAATATTAGTTCTAATTTCCATTTTTTTCCTTTTAAAGTTACCTCTATATTGTAACACAAACGTCAATCATGTCTTTCTAACAGAAAATCATTTATTGCTAAATCTGTATCCTCGAATCTAAGTTAACAAAATACTCATGGAATTTGCAAAAAAGTCTAGGCAAGGGAAATATGTTCTGTTATATAATCAGCAGTGGTCAGCAGACTACAGTGTTCCCCGGTAGCTCAGTTGGTAGAGCAAGTGACTGTTAATCACTGGGTCGGCGGTTCGAGCCCGTCCCGGGGAGCCATCTTTTTGGCCTCAGAGCTTAAAGTTTTTTCACTCTATAGTGATCGTATATGCATTTATAGCGCTGCTCTTTACTATTTTTTCCACCATCGTTTATGTATAGTCCAATCTAATCCCATAGGAAAAAAGAAATACCATCGTTATAAACATTATTTTGAGCAACGGGACGATCCTAAATATATCAAAAAAATTTCCAACCAAAGTGGGCAGCCAAAAATGGGAACCATGACAACATCTGATGCTATTAAACTACCAGACAATTTTTATGGAGTACACCATGACCACCAATGATGCTCTCATTGTCATGGCTCTTGAATCAGAGTGCAGGGGCAGATTTTTTAAAGAGAGTATTATTTACACAGGACTTGGGAAAATCAATGCTGCCTACAACCTAACCAAAGCAATATCAAAAAACCAACCCAATGTTGTCATAAACTTAGGTAGTGCCGGCAGCACCAAATTTGACAGCGGGACACTTGTTAACTGCACTAAATTCGTTCAAAGAGATATGAATGCCGAACCTCTCGGTTTTAAAAAATGGGTAACGCCATTTGAAAAAGATGAGTCTTCCATACTAAGTTATGGAATGAGGCTCCCTCATCTGGAACAAGGGATCTGCGGCACAGGTGACAGTTTTGATATATCAGGCACTAAAGAAACCTATGATGTAGTAGATATGGAAGCCTACGCCCTCGCTAAAATATGCAAAGCAGAAAATATAGATTTTATATGTATAAAGTATATTTCTGATGGAGCCAATGGCAACTCAGCCAATGACTGGAACGATTCATTAGAACAGGCTTCAAAAGAGTTATTTTCTACATTCAAAGATGTCCAAAGTTTATTGCATCAGTCATCGCCCAGATAACCCTCAATCAAGCCATTTTTCCTTGATAATTAATCCGTAGTATGTACACTGGGCAAAATAATTTTCCTCTGTTTCTATCAGCCCACCTATTCTATAAAATACGAGACCCATATGATAAAGCTTTTGTTTTTCGGTGATGTTGTGGGACGTTCGGGACGGCAAGTACTACTCGATACGTTGCCCGAGCTCAAAAATGAATACGAGCCAGATGCTATTATTATCAACGCTGAAAACGCTGCCAGAGGTTTTGGTTTAACAGGGAAAATCTGCCGAAGTTTTTACGAGTCGGGCGTAGATGTTATAACCTCAGGCAATCATATCTGGGACAACAAAGATATTTTTCCCCATATCAATGACGATCCACGATTGGTTAGACCAGCCAATTTCCCAGATACCCTACCTGGCAGAGGCGCCACAGTCATAGAGACACCAAAAGGTCATAAAATTTTGGTAATGAATTTTATGGGGCAATTATTCATGAGCCCACAGCTGAACTCCCCCTTTATTCTTGCTGATAAGATGCTAGAACGCTATAGGCTTGGTCAAAATGTCCACGCCATTTTGGTTGATGTTCATGCAGAAACATCATCTGAAAAAAACGGCATGGCTCACTATCTTGACGGCCGTGTTTCCTGCGTTGTGGGTTCCCATACCCACGTACCCACCGCTGATGAACGTATTTTGCCTAAAGGTACAGCCTACCAAACCGATGCTGGTATGTGTGGTGATTATAACTCAATCATAGGAATGGATAAAACTGTTCCCTTGGAACGGTTTGTTCGCAAAAATTCTCA
Organism: uncultured Alphaproteobacteria bacterium; assembly: GCA_964594205.1. Taxonomy (GTDB): domain Bacteria; phylum Pseudomonadota; class Alphaproteobacteria; order 16-39-46; family JAJRRM01; genus CAZQLR01. The sequence goes on along the minus strand of CAZQLR010000022.1, from coordinate 1,376 downwards.
AGGCCGTTTAGAAACAGCTCAAGGGCCCGGTACTGCCTGCGGCCTTCTTGTGTGTGTTGACCCTGTTACCGGACTTGCTACTAAAGTTCAGAGGGTTCTCGCCGGACACCCTTTATGATCCTATAGCTTAAAATCATAAAAAACTAGACAATCCCGCTCATAGGCTATATAAAAGCCCTGTTGCTTAAGTGAAGCGATCATAGATTTTGCCGCAAAGGAGGTGATTAGTATGGTAGAAGTCAGCGTTCGTGAAGGTAATATTGACCAAGCACTGCGCGCTCTGAAGAAGAAAATGCAACGTGAAGGTGTTTTCCGTGAGATGAAACAACGCCGTCACTTTGAAAAACCTTCTGAGCGTAACGCACGTGAGAAAGCTGAGGCCGTACGTCGTACACGCAAACTTATGCGCAAACGCCTCCACCGTGAAGGGTACTAAGCTCTAATCAAAATATTTTTTAACGCTAAAAGGCTCCTCTTCATTCAGAGGGGCCTTTTGTTTGTTGTTTTTATTGAAAAATAAGCTTGATCCGGTCTTTGATTAATAGTTAAATACCAGAAACAATTGATAAAATAGGTTTATTCAATGAAAAAAAAGCTTTCACATTACCTTTTGTTATTATTTTTTATAAGCACGACGTCATATCAGAAGGCCAACGCTGTGGGTGCAGAACTAACCGCGGCTGGCATTCTGGCTTTAGTAACAAACAAAATTTACGAAAAATCATCCGTAGAATGCTGGACTTCTGTCGGTGTTTGCTGCTGGGGATTTTGGTCGAAAAAGTGTTGCGTAAAAAAGCCCGGCGAAAGCATCATGCGCAACTATTTACCTTCAGAGCTCACCAAAGAACAAAGAAAGATACTGGTCTTGTTGGGAAGAACTTTCCATAAAACTGTTGAGTCCAAAGCCAACAAGGAAAAAAAAGCGGGAGGAATTAAGTCAACAGAAACAAAACCAAATCCTGATGATCCTAATGCACCTAAAGGATTTTGGTATAACTTCCCTGACCATAAAATACAGATAGTAAATATGGACGATATTGATGCCAGTGACGTTTTATTGGATCTGCTAGATAGCACCTCAACGGCTAATGGTCATGACGCGAGCATGTTAAAAAAAGCCTTGGATTTTATTCCTATATCTCCCGCCAAAGCCGATCTTGCCAGCTATCTTTCCTCTTCTAGAAAAGGTGCCTCCTGGAAACCACGTGTTCAATGTCTAATAGATGAAAGGCTTGTAGATATAAAAAAAATAGCTGATAGGCTTTTTATATTTGTGGGAAAAAATGTTGTCACGCCAGACCCTAAAAAACCCGGAAGCTTTACATCAACTTTTAAACCTTTGGTCCTCGTAGTGGATGAGAATGTAGGTGGTGTAA
>CAZQLR010000021.1:0-12258 GCA_964594205.1 uncultured Alphaproteobacteria bacterium | reverse complement strand
CTCAATGACGAATTACGACAACTTTATCCTTTTTGCACACTAACAGGGCCTGCCAATGTTCTTGTAACGCCTGATCTCAGCTCAGCTAATATATCATCAGAACTTCTACGTAATATGACCCAAGGGAGCACCATAGGGCCCATTCTCTATGGACTTGAGAAACCCATACAAATTGTACCTCAGGATGCCAATGTGTCAGAAATAGTAACAATGGCATTGGTGGCTGCCCATGATGCCTGCATTTAACCATCGCTATAGAGCAACGATCTATAGATCTCTCATGAGAGCACTATTCTACGCTAGCATTCTATTGATCACCCCCTTATGCATCGCTACTAAACTAAGTGCCTCTCAACCAATAATGCCCCCTATCAGGATTGTTGGCTCTTCTACTGTGTTCCCTTTTATGGCCTTACTTGCAGAGCATGCGGCTCAAAGCAACTCTACAGATACTGTTCCGATTGTTGAAGCCACAGGTACCGGAGCAGGATTAAGACTTTTATGCTCACCTTCCAATAATGGATATCTTATTGCTGCAGCGTCTCGCCCCATTTCAAAGGCAGAAAAAAAATTGTGCCAGAAGAATTTTCAAACCGATGTCTATCAATACGTCCTAGGTTTAGATGGTCTAGTACTAATTGCCCCAGAAAACCTCCCCACCTTCTCAGTTTCACGACAAGATCTTTACAAAGCTTTGGCTGCTTATGTTCCTTCTCTAGAAAATCCGAAAAATTTTGTTAAAAATTTTTATAAGAATTGGTATGAAATTAACAAAGATCTTCCCCGCCTACCTATTCGTGTTTACGGTCCTCATTCAAATGCAGGTCTTTTTGAAGCTCTTATACACCTGGTCTTTTCATCACAATGTACACCTAAAAAAAATCACCAGTTTTGCAAAGATATCCGCCGAGACGGCACTTACGTCGAAATGCCAGAAAACTCCACACTTATGTTAGAAAAACTATCACAAGATCCAGGGGCCATTGGTTTGGCTAGTTATCGCCTCTTTGATCAAAGCCGCAACCGTTTTCAAGCCCTGGCAATAGAAGGTATTGCACCGACACCCCAAACGATACGATCAAAAACATATCCTTTAGCACGTGAACTTTACATTTACACTCGTCACGATCAATACAAAACAAAGCCCCTGGAAAATTTCTTCCAACATCTCAAAAAACCTTCTTTCACAAAAAACGGTGGCAAGTTCGAAACTTTGGGACTTATTACCAAAGATGCAGACTTTACTACTCTATAAAAACAATTCTTACTATCTATATCAATGAATCGATAATGGTATTCCTTTCAGGTTCAAAGGCACTCTCTGTATTCCCATCCTTAACAGCTTGATGATGTAGAAATCTATGTGGATTTTAAGCGATGAACTAGATCCCAAAAGTTCTCACTTAACTAGAATCTGTTTCCCAAAGCCCCATTAGCTTGTAAAAAGCCTAATTACACATTGATTTTATTCTTTCCAAAAAACCTTTCCTTTTATTTATTCCTTTTAGGAATCAATATGTTTCTTTTTTATCCCCATATTAGCCAATATTTGATATTATTATTTTAAATATGCATCTTGAAATTATATAAAAGGCTCTTACTTGCTAAAGAAGATCAATTTTAAGGTCTTTATAAAAGTAAGAGGGATATTTTTGATTAGTTTTTAGAAAGGCCTTCCCCTGAAAAAGCTGGAGGATCTTAGGTGGGTTTTTTCTGAACTATTAATCAATGCATCCCTCATACCAAAAGCCTTTTTATGATGTTGATAAAAAGAGGATATGCCAATGAAAAGGCCATGGTCGAACAGGGAATTGACATTGCTACACGATCTTTTTAAAGAAGGATACAGTGCAGCAACCATTGCTCAACACTTAGGGCGCAGCACTTCAGCTATTAACCATAGACTTGATCGAATAGGAAGACAAAAACTAAGAACTTCTAGAATTCGATGTAATAAAAAAGAAATTCCGCGCCATCATTTAAAAAAAATTCACGAACACCAGCAAGTACTACAAAAAATGATGCGGGAAAAAGAACAAATATTCCGCCTTAATGAGAAAGAGCAAAAAGAACGCCGCGCAAAACACCCACCGCCTGATGTGGACTTAGCCCAACTCTTATTCATACTAAGACACCGGCATGGACATCAGATAAAAGTCTTTAAAAATTCAAAAACAAACGAAAGACAGTTCCAATGGGAGGACAAAATTTTAACAGCAGCTCAACTACTAACGCATTTCAATAAAATACGCATTAGTAATAACCAAAAAATATTTCATGTGAAAAACATATCCCAATATTAAAATGTTAACCACATAAAGATAAAACATTAACCTTTCCTGCAAAAATCAAAGCCTCTATTTTTCGGCGTTTGATCAGGCCCTCTATTTTTTTTGTTCCCGTAAAAATCCAACGATGAAATTCATAAGCCACACCCTCCAAATCGTCTCTGTTGAGCTTTTGGCGCAATGTTGACCGTTGAAAAGCCGCCAATCCCACATTGTAAGAAAACGATAATAACGATGCCCATTGGTGATTCTCTAAAGGCACCTTAACCATAGGCATTAATCGTAAAACCAGCCTTTTTATATCACTCTCTAACAAGACTTCTGCTGTCTGTGCATCCAAGGGGTAAACCAGTTCCTTATCCTCTTTATCTGCAAGGCGATGGCCCCACCCCACTGTCTTTTTTCCTGCAGGGCAGATATAGGGTCTTGGTACAAAACCCTCAAAATATTTTATCAAAACAAGTGTTTGATCAACAATAGGCGGTATCATTTTCATACCCACTATCTTTTGTTTTTCAACAAAGCCCTTTGCCCAAACCAAAAAGACATTACCGCTGCAAACAGCGCTTGATCTTCCGAATTCCAAATACCCAATAAAGCTTGTAGTCTATGGTTTGCAAGGCCTGATTCCAGCAACATATACCCTTGAGCATATTTCACCAGCCCATAAACAACAAAGAAAGCATACGTAATAAAAGGACGCACCGTACCGGCCAAAGCATCCACCCATTGAACACCCGTCGGCAGAGCCTGTTGGTAGAGGGCTCTCATCTGATCAGCCGTTGCCTGAACTTCCAGAGCTTGCAAAACCTCTTGGTTATTGTTTTTCTGCCATTTTATTTGCATAGACAATAAGGCAATCTCATGTTTCTTATCTTGATGGTCCCGAAAAACCCTCATAACATCTGGGAAAACGCTTCCCAGAAAACCCACCAATGCACCTAAAAGTGTAATCATTTCTCTCCCCTTAATAACAACCTTTAAAAAATTTTGTGATCTGCTTTTCAAATTTTTTGCGTTTAACCAAACCAAAACATCATCAAACGGCATAAAGCCATCTCTAACGCAGCCTACAAGCCATCCATCTAAAGGACTATTTTACTAGCTGCTGTTCCTAGAAGAGTCGCCGCCGCTGTTGCCACAGCAAAACCACCCTTCCAAACAAATATTTGCCTTTCCAAATGGGTCATGCGTTTATGCAATCCTGATTGACTGCTCTTCATATCGCAAACCATATCAACAAGGTGTTCTATACGCGCCTGCAGGTGTCCTATTTGTTGGTACAAAACCGCACTATTCTCTCCGATCTCTTCTTTACGTGGTGTAATCATAATAACCACCTCCCTATTTTCGATTCTACATGATTAACGTAACCGCTATTAACTAAGCATCTATTCCCTAAACACAGCGCTCAAAAAACTTTTCTTATTAGGCTAATCATCGCCTTCTCAAAATAACTTTAGCCAAATCCTGTAACGATAAGGGTTCTATCACATCACATGACGTATAGACCTCAGAATACTCTGTTTCTAAAGCTTCAGTCTTTATCTCTAAACCGCCAGATCGTAACCACCGCAACAACGTCAGAGGCTTTTCTTTCCCAGGATAAAAAGCAAAGCTATTCTCAAGACTCCTGCTTGTTTCTCCAGGGTCTATGCCCAAATCTTTTAAGGAAGATACAGTATACAAAATCATATCTGTATTTTCATATTTTTGCGTTACTTGGGCATAAGTTTGCTCGCTATCCTGCCATTTCTTACCTCCTGAAAAAAGGGCTCCACAGGGTAATAAAAGAGCCTTACAGCCACGGTATGTTTTTTCACCAACAGACCAATCTAAGGTGCCATCATCATAACAATCTGCACGAATATCCACAGTATCTGGAACCTTTTCTTTCATCCCCTCCGCCCCAGTGAAGACAGCGTACTGTTTTTTCCCTAAAACCTTACCTGAATACAAACCCAAAGAACGTATCAGATCCGGCGACATGTCTTGAAAATCATCACCATCATACAAACGACTATCCCCTTTCCCCGACCAGAGAATTTCTACACCTTGTATGATATTTTCTTCCGGGAAAGATCCAGGCATCAAGGCTTTTCCCTGTGCTATTAATCTGATACTCGGCAAGGACTTATCCTTGGTAATCGGCCTTAGAAGTACGTCTAAAACTAAAACTTTAGGCCATGTTTTTTGTCGTTTTTCTTCTTTAGAAAAAGCATCAGAAACACCCACAGACAGCACAGGCCTGGAAATATCATTTATCTCAGGATTTCGTATATCTTCGTTCTTCCATCCTCCATAGAGCCAACCTTGCGATCTGGGCCTAAATTTCTTCATGACATATTCTCCCCTCCTACAAACCTTGATTGAATACCTTGATCATAAAATCTAACTCATCCTATCTGACAGGGCGCACTATACGTGATGGCCTGGTCAACCACCCAATCATGCTCCAAAACGCCATAAGACTTAAGATCTTTCAAAAAAAGACGCAAAGATGTGGCAGGCACCGGCTCTTTCCGTTGAAGAAAGGCTATTTGCTCATCAGCAGGGTGGTGAACAATCACATCTTCTACTATGTCATGAACATCCAACCCTCGTGGATTCACCATGCCAAAAATACAAGTATCCAAACGTGCGTTTTGCGCTATATCAAAAACATCATCCTGCGTTGGCCTAGATCCCTTGTCTCTCTTCTGCGCAATGGAGACAGCTAGTTCAAGGATAACCACATGATGCATTGATTGATCTTCCAGTGGTCCTTGTGCTTGGATTTCGTAAGAAACCACTTTACCACACACACGTCCACCAGGAAGTTTTTCATGAGTAATACACACAGTTGTATCTAAATCTATGGCAGAAACACCGTCACTCCACCCCAATGCTACCTTCAAAGGAATTTTACATGTTACTTTCCCGCACCGTGCACCATGGGCCATCAAAACCCTCGCTTTTTTCATAGCAAAGTTTACGGATGCCTTACCACGATCCGTCTGGAAAAAACTAGCTAAAGCGGTATCAGGCAAGGCGCTGCGTCGTTTCTTTTTTAACCGCCACTTAGATTCATGCTGCCAAAAATTTTTTTGAGAAATATGGCTCTCTAAACACACGTAAAGGCAGTCACCAACCTGAACCCTATCCCCAACTTTGTAAGCCCTTTCTGCCTGCCAACGCTGAAGACCCGCTTCATACGATAAGTCACCCAATAACCATACAATTTCAGCATCCTTAGACGACATGGTCCCAACATCGTTTTCCAAAGCCATAGTAAAGCTCTCAACACGGGCCTGTTCATACCGCCAAGCAAGATGCACCACAGGATCAAAAAATGATACTTTAAAAGTATCTGGTGGTTGTTTGGCATCTTCTCCCTGCTTAGTACCATCAAAAATATAGTCCTCTCGAATAAACTGTAGATCACTCTTAATAATTTCGTATCGGCCACTTTGCAAAGTCATCCCCACTGGCCACCACTTTTCTTTAAGCTTAGGCCCCGTATAGGTTGCCAAAACACCACCCTCAAAAGCTTGTGAAATCTTATGACCTATGGGAACCACGCCATTAGCCTTTTGAACCCATTGTGCTTTTATCGTAACTTTCAATTTTGACAATGGATCTTCTAAACACTGCCAAGAAAAACCTTCTTCTAAAATAGACGAAGCTGGCAAATCCATACTCTTTCTCCCCTCAAAAATATGGCTTGCTTTCAATACACCTTCTTGCCAATCCCAATAAGGTAAAAACAAAGTATGCTCACACACACCCAAAGGCGTTATTTCAGCCACTTGATCATAAAAAAGAGGATCCAACGGGTACTTCCCCTGTATATCTCTAACAAAATTCTTCTCCATCCTCTTTTTTTCTGACAAGCTTGGCACCATATCTACTTTTAATGTCACAATCTTAGATGTAGCCTTGTGAGGCAGTTTTTGAACATAGCCTGAAAAAATACGTCTTCTTACAGAGGGATCACAACTGGAATCACCAGAAAAAGCATCCGCCTCTATGTGCATTTTCTGACGGTTTTTTTCGTCAAGAAAAACAGATCTATGCTCCTGATAAGATTTCTGAGTCAACCGTATCAACGCATTAGGTAATTCCGTCTCTTTTTGAAGAACTGACATACTTACAACATCAAAGCCTTTATCCAGATAGCTTATTTTTCCTTCATAATCTTCCAAACAAAAATAATACGTCATATAAATTCCCTCATTCTTCAACATTTTTTACATTGTTTGTGGTTATGCCTTGCGATTGACCTTTATTTTCTTCTATAAAGAACGGACTGTTCTCTACAAAGATTATTTAGGATAGCTATGAGCAACCAAAAAACCGCGACTTCTGCAAACAGTATTAACAAAACAAACCAAGGAAGCTGGTTTACCAGGAAAGGCTATCTTCAAGGTGCTTTCTGGGCCATCTTGATCACCCTTTCTTCAGCGCTCAATGACGTGTTCATTAAACTGCTGGGTGAAAGGCTTGAAACTGCGCAAATAGTCTTCTTCAGGTTCTTATTTTCCATGCTGGTCCTCCTCCCTATTATGGCACCCAGGGGCACCCACTATTTTAAAACTCAAAAACCTGGCCTACACATAGCACGTGGCCTTATAGGAGCCATAGCTTTAGGCCTAGGAGCATGGGGTGTTCTAAAGTTGCCCCTCGATATGGTTGCTACGCTTGGTTTTACACAACCCTTGTTTTTCCTGCCTATGGCCGCTTTGTTTCTTCATGAAAAACTAGACTGGCAAAGGATTACAGCTACTTTACTTGGTTTCATGGGTGTCGCTATTATTCTTAGCCCTTCAGATGGTGTTTTTAACGTTTATCTACTTATCCCCTTAGCGGCTACAGTGATGTTTGCCACACTAGACGTTTTTGCAAAAAAAATGGTCGCTCACGATTCAAAAATAACTCTTATGTTTTATTTTGGCCTAGCCACTACCATTCTAAGCCTGGTGCCAGCCCTCATGGTTTGGCAAACACCCACATGGAATGAAATCTTCTTTCTGGTATTGCTCGGCATTGGCGCAAATTTAATCCAATTATGTCTTTATATGGCTTTTTCTGCCACCGAAGCCGTTGGCCTTTCCCCGTTTAAATATACAGAACTTATTTTCGCCAGCCTTTTTGGCTATTTCTTATTTAGTACCATACCTACATGGCAAACCCTTGTGGGTGCTATTTTCATTATCATTGGCACCATGAGCATTACCATTCATGAGGCAGGCAGAGAAAAACTCAAAAATCTTCCTTTCCTACGGTTTTTCTATAAAACATAGTTTTCACTTCTTTCCTCCTCAAATACCACTTTTAGGGACGATTGCTTTTGCCATATACCTGCCTCGAAAACAGCATCAACCAAGCGCATCGTCAATAAAGGCCTGTACACCAAAAATGTCGGTCCTAAAGGTTGTTGTGTCGTTTTCAGAAGAACAGAATTTTTACCAATGTGGGTAATGTCCACCTCTTCTGCAATTTTTTCCACATAAAGTGATCCGGGTACACAGGGTCGTTCGAGCCTAACCATTGCCTGACAGTCCTGCCATGATCCTTCCCCCAGTGTATGCCTAAAATTTGTGGTGGGGCTAACCAAAAGAGTCTTACCCTGCAAACCCGTTAGCCATGGTTGATGCCACAAGCATTCTTTATCAACCACCTCTAATCGGTACCTATGCTGTTCAGAAAAACCATTACCATCAACCTCCACATAATAACCATTGATCGTTCTCGCAAGATGTTTTTTTTCTTCAGGTAACAGTATTACTTTTTCCCAAGCACCTTTTAGTTCCACAACCATCTCCGGCAAAGTGGTCGTTTTTATGGATAGCTGATCCGTCATAGCTCTGCACCTTTCTTGTCATCCATAACACGGTGTCTTCCACCCTTTGCTTCTCGCCTCAACAGTGAAGAATTCCCCCTAATAACCCCTCTCACTTTGCACACAGCAACATCACCTTGCTTTAATACCTTAATATTTACGTCTTGTTCCGCTGAAAACCTAATCAAACCCAAGTCTTTAACATTCCAGTCCACAGACAATATGCACTTAAGCTGCCCTACAATTTCAAAAAGCTCATGGTAATGATTATGCATAGTCACAACCTGTAGAACCAAAGCAATAACACTTTCAAAATCCCCTCCCAGCTTCATACTATGGCCTGGGACATCACCATACCTTACTATCACAAGTGGTTTTTCAACCACGTCATCCGGTACATTGCCGTATATCATCTTAACGCCATAGGATTGGCAAACTATGTTGTTTTGCAGTCTGTGTTGTAGTTCATGCAGTACAGGTTCTAAAAAAAACATTAACACTCCCCCTGTTCAAATGACTTTCTTTTTTTCTTTCCTACACCCCTTATTCCAAACGTACAAACCACTCTAACCACTTTCCACAAGTTGATGGTTTCGGTGTTGTTACACCCGTATAGATTTTTCCCCTGGCTTTAATTTTTGTATATATAGGTAGTCCGTAAAAATCCCGAGTATAACGTATCGTCACGCACCACAACCGGTTGCTTTTCTTACCGCGCTGCGCAGGAAACGCAGCTGAAGAAGAGTGCAAAACTAATTTACCCCAAAATGTTCCCTTATCTTTCCACTGTAAAGTTTTAACCCCAAAACTGTCTTTTTTTTCAATAGCTGTTTGAATACATAATCTTTCTTGAAAATATTTCCTTATCATTATCACACCAATCTTTTCGACCTATATAAGGCCAGCAGCTGCATTACAGACGGAGAAAAAACACAGCCACCATCAACCGCATCGTCAAAGGCGGGTACTGTATTCTTCTTGTAAAAATCTGCGGCCATAAGCAAAATGGCTTGGGCCAGCACCGTTGGCATTTCGTCTCTGCACTTAAAGCCAGCTGTGTAAACGACCTTTATCCAGGCTCTTCGACCTGGAAAACTTGTCAGTAAAACAAAAGATTGCCCCTGACTTTGCCAAAGCTTATAAAAGCTACGAGGAACCTGACGCTTTGCCTCATCCGTTTCAAAAAAAGCATCCTCCAAAGAAACAACGGGACCCCTGGGCAATAAATACAAACGATTATTGCCAGAACTTTTTCTATGAGGTCTATGGGCTGTTAATTCCCACTTACGAAAAATAAGGCTCATATCAAGCATCTGTTCTATAGCTTGGCGTGACAAAGCAAGTAAGTTTTTCAATAAAGCATCTTCATGATCGCCATCTAAGCGAAGCAGCTGTTTTAATGCCTCTAAAGAAACCGGCTCTGTTCTGCTATCTACGTCCAAACATCTCAACATAGTTTTTATTCCCTCTCTAAAGGACAGAGACAGGTGCAACAGGCACCCTCCCCCATCACTATTTTTAAAAACTACACTTCAAATCGAACCATTTTCAGAGCTTCAAAGTTCACCACGGCTCCACCCACACGCTTCGTTGCATAGAACTCCACAAAAGGCTTAGAACTAAAAGGATCGCGCATAATGCCCAAACTTTTTCTATCAACAATTTGGTAAGCCTGCTTAAAGTTGCCAAAAATAACACTCGTAGAAGAACGACCAGCTTCCAACATCGGCATGTCTTCACACACATGCACAGGAAACCCCAGAAGCGTACCTGGTTTTCCAGCTTCCAAACCCTGCTGCCATAGGTAGAATCCTTGTTGATCTTTTAAACAGCGTATAGCGCTTAAAGCACTGGGCGACATAACCCAGCAAGCACCCATATGATAAACAGACTTAAGCCTTTCAACGGTACGTATCAAAACGTCCGAGCCACCGTCATCAAGAAACGCACCATCTGTGCCTGTTTTAATCTGCTCAAATTTTCCCCATACCCATTCATCTTGATTAGCAAGTTCGTAAGACAAAATACCTTTAGGTTTGCCAACGCCATCACCCATCAGAAAAGCCTGATTTTCCAAAACCGCTAATTTATCGCTCACCTTTCCAACTAACCATTTTTCAACATCAATAGCAGCATCATCTAAAAGCTTTTGCGTTGCTTTTGGTTTGGCATACATTTCATGAACATCGATCTTTATCTTGTCTATCTTTGCCGCATCGGTTTCATCACGATCATCAAGCTCCGACGCCCAACCAGCCGAAAACGCTTCTCTATCAATCAGAAAATCCAAAGAATCCGTTGAAACCGTTGTCACACTAGCTAATTGACGCAAAGGGCTAAGATTATCAAGAACCTTTATAATCGTTGACGACAATGACTGAGGAATCATATACCCGCCATCACCGCCTGTTGTTGATGACAAGCTTTTAAGGGATAAAGCCTGGCTATTGCCTTTCCGCAGGAAAAGAGAAAACTCTTTGTTCTCCTCACCATGCACCTGATCCGTTTTTGTGCTCAGGGGTGCACAGGCACGTAGTGACGAAACTTCAGGTCGCCCTTTTTTATCCTGAATGTTCTCTTTCATTTCTTTTTTTAGACCATGCACATCTTCTGCTAACGTACCAATGACTTCTTTAAGATGTTCTAATTCCATAGTAAAACTCTCCTTGTTTTAAAATTCTTTCTTCCAATTTCTTGCCACAAAACTCCCTGTACAGTGATCTAAGCTATTCACCGCATTCGAATCTTTATGGCATGCTCACAAACAAAAACACGCTTTATGAAGGCCTAAGAAAAAGGCCTGTTTTTATTGATTATGGGGGGCTCCCTTGAAGGTATGATTTACAAGAATGTACCTCTGCCCTAGGATTAGACGGGAACGTCACTAACGAAATCTCATAAAGCCTGGCGTGCAAAATTTTACGCTGCTTACCCGGACCTTTCTTACATAAAATAGGTACAAAACCTACACTTAGACCTCTGATAATACCTTCCTTCAGCAACGTATAAACCTCACGTGCTTTGGGTAAGTCCAATAACAATTTACCTCTTATTTTCAAACCATTATCATCTTCCTCCATATGAAGAAACATGCCCAAAAGTTCGTCCGTCTTATGTTGCCACAACAGCTTTGGTATAAAAGTACGTTTGTTAAAGTCTTGCACAGCCTGAAAAAAGGCCCCTTTTTGGATACTATCGTTATCAGCGTCCTGAACGCCAAAATAACTAGCGTATCCCTCAAAAACACCCTCTTCCTGAGGCACAAATCCATTGTCTTGTCCCTGGCTATCGGGCCTTACCGATGGTGAATTTTTATTCGCCCAGGCAACTGTTTTGTAAATTATATCTTCCATACCTTCCCCTATTAAAATGCTTGACGGCTTATGCCCTACTATTTTCTTATTTTTTTGCCGTCTATTATCCCTTAATGCTTGATAAACTGTCCCCTCCCATCAATGGTTCAAAACCCAGTTCTTCCCGTTTTTCATTAATGGTCAAAAAACTTGCTTCTTGTATTCTTTGCCATTTTCTCTCTCGACGCGGTGCTAGAGCGTGGATTTTTTCCACGTTATAGCCAAGCTCCCAATCCGACCCTGGTAACAAAGATTTCATCCATCGTGTAAGTGACAACAAAATATGGTCAATCAATGGCAGTACCGTTTCTTCCCACAGGTGATAACGTGCTTCTCTATAATTTGAAAAAGTCGCATCACCAGGTATGCCCACAAGCATGCTTGGCACACCAAAAGCCTGGGCAATTTCTCTGGCAGCCAACATTTTCCCTTCCATAAAATCCATGGATTTAGGTGATAGCCCCATTTCTTTCCAGTCAAAATTTCCCTCTAGAACCATCAATCGACCAGCGTTTTCCTTACCCTCATAAAAATATCGAAGATCATCCCGCAAAGCTTCTCTCTGTTCTTCAGTCAACGTTATGCCATGTTCATCAGGCCGTAACATCAACGCACCTGAAGGCCTACCACCATAACGCAACAACGACAAATTATGCTTGGCCACAGCGTTATGCATATCAATGGCTTTAGCCGCTGCAACAAGAGGGCTCTGCCCATACCAATCCTGTCCAGGAGACGCTATTTTTATATGCACCACACGGCTTACCCCAGTGGTCTGGTCCACAAAAATATCCTG
>CAZQLR010000020.1:0-12475 GCA_964594205.1 uncultured Alphaproteobacteria bacterium | reverse complement strand
ATGATGAATAACAGGATGGAAAAAGCTTTTTTTATGACATGTTGAGAAAGGACAGATAGAATTTGAATGCCTAGGTGCATCCCAATGAGGGAGGCCAGAAGAAAGATGATAAAAATTTCCCAATTGATGGGTGTGTCATGTAGTACGTAGCCAATAAAACCATTAAAAGTGGTTGTGGTTATAATAGGAATGGAGGTGGCAATCGCGCGATGTATGGGGATTCCTTTCATAAGCACAAGAAAAGGAACAATGATAAAACCGCCGCCAATACCGATCAAACCTGTTAAAAAACCTAAAAATGTACCTTGAACACCGAGTAAGAGAGCCATATTTTTGTCCAAAGGCCTAATAGGGGGCTTCGTAGATTCTTGTAGGCCTCTGTTTCTAAACATAAAGTAGGCGCTTACAATCATAACGAAGCCAAATAAAACCATTTGAAGCTTACCAGAAATCTCATTGGCAAGAGAGCTGCCAAAATAAACGCCAGGTATGGAGAACAAGGCGAAAAAAAAGAAAGTGGGGTAGTCTATATTTTTTTTTCTACCATGGCGAAGACTGCCGTATAGACTTGTAAGGCTAACGATGCCCAAGCTCATGCACAAAGATATTTTGGGAGAAAATCCCAAAAGGTAGACAAAAGTTGGGACCGTTATGATCGAGCCACCACCGCCAAGAATGCCGAGTAAAAAGCCTGTGAAAAGCGCGGCAATGAGAACCAAAGTGACCATTAATTAGGAGCTTCCTTTAGCCGTTGTCCCATGGTATTTATTTTCCCCGTTGGGTTGGGTGTCCTTCTTCACGCCAGCGAAGGATACCACCTTCATAAACCATGACGCGGCTTGGTTCAGCGAGTTCTAATTGAAGAATAATTTCTCTGGCTGTTTGAGCACGTTTACCCGACCGACACATGATGATGATATCATCATTCGTATCACTTAACACATTGGAAATCTTGCCAACAAACTGAGACAATGGCACGAGAACTGAGCCGGGTATGTGTTCTTGGTTATATTCATCTTGTTCACGAACATCAAGTATCATGGCATGCTCACGCATTGTGTAAAGGAATCTTTCAGCATTAGACGTTAAAAATACTAGATCGTCAACGTTTTGGTGCATGGTATTGTCAGAAAATATTAGAATAAGGTTTTTCCCCTTAAAATAAAAGTACACATAAGTTTTGGGTTTTGCTATAAACGATAAACACTATGAAAGAGTATATATACGGGGTCTATATGTCTTTAGAAGATAGTATACGTGCAAAACTTGAAAAAGCGTTTAATCCACAGTCTATAACGATTGTTAATCAATCTGATCAACATGCAGGACATGCGGGATCTCCTGGAACGGGGAATTCTCATTTTATGATTGAACTATATTCATCCGCTTTCGAAGGAAAAACCAGAGTTCAAGCACAGCGTATGGTTTTTGATGTTTTGGCAGAAGAAATGAAAACATCTATTCATGCGTTGGCTTTGAAGGCTTCTGCACCATAGATTGGCGATAATAAGGGTAGGCTATCTTGACACAATCTTGGTTCTTTCAGTTTAATGTTGTGATTAATGGTCCGGGTGTACCTGGTGAACACTGGCACTGTAGGGCCGTTGACAAGAATTATAAAATTCCATTGGTTACTGCCAAAGTAGGAAAACCAACAAAAATGCACACCTATGGTAGTTTGGATGTAGTGGAAGGGAGACCTATGGGGCCTGCTATCAAGGTGCAAGATTTAAGACAGTATCTTGGATCCATGGGATGTGGCGTTGGTGGTCGTTGTGATGAAGTGTTACACGATGAAATGATGGCTTGTCCTGGCAAAACCAAGACGAATTTCTTTTATGGCCCTTATGCAGGTGATGAGCAAATAGAATTTGAGGAAAAGGATTCTCTTGCTTTTGGGCATCTGGCTACTATGAATCATGCTGTTACGTTATCCATTCCAGATGGAATAGGTCCCAGAGATGAAAAGGGTACTTATGAAGAAAACAAGGACCTAACGCGTTATATTACCAAAGCTGGCTTAGGTAACGTCAACGATGCTTTTGTTGTGACTTTTGTGGGATCTTTTTGTGCAGATGCCAATAGTTCATCTCCTTTAGCGCTGATGAGAACAATTTGTAGTCGAGATGCTCAAGGAAAGGTTTATGATAAGCTTGTAGATATTTTGGAAAATGAAAACAGATTTAGGCTTGATAATAATAATCTTGCTTACCGCTATAAAAAAGGATTTGAAGATGATGCGGAGCCAATAAAAGAGCTCTTGGGGGTCTATCATTTGTATTTTTGGCAGCGAATTATGCCTTGTGGAGAGGTCTTCATACAAACAATTCAAGCGACCTGAGGCTAATTGCTTTCCATTTTTCTTACAACGTAGCACGTTACTAGGGAAAGCATTGCAAACAAAACTAATAGCCACGCTATGGGAGGGAAGCTGTTTTCGTAAAAGTATCCCGTAAGCGTTATGGCTATGGAACTGAGTAACATTTCTACAGCAATGAGAAAAGCAGAGGCTGTACCTGCTTTTTCAGGGTTGCTTTCTATGGCGATGGCGGCGCTGTTTGACACCGTGAAACCCATACAAAAAATGTAAGCGGCTGTAGATATTCTCACTATTATTGGGTCCATGGACCAAGTGTAGGCCACAACAAGGTTGATGAGGCCTGTTACGAAAAAGGCATTTACTCCCCACCATAGTAATTTCTTAGCGCCGAAATGTTCAACGGTTCGTCTGTTAATCTCCGCTGCGGCTATATACACTATTGCACCAAGAGCCATATAGTAGGTGAAGTCCAGAACAGAAAATCCATATATGTCTTGGTATAGATAAGGCAAACCAACAATGATGACAAAAAGACCAGAAAAAACAAACCCTGATACCAGGCAGTAGCCAGTAAAGCACTTATCTTTAAAAAGTTTTTTATATTCAAATAGAATGCTCCTTAGCTTAAGAGGTCTGCGTTTCTTTTTAGGTAAAGTTTCTGGCAGCCCCAGATAAATTAGGAAAAAGGCAACGATAGAAAACGCCAATATAACATAAAAATTAGCTTCCCAACCGACCGCCTTGGCGATGAAGCCACCAAGAATGGGTGCAACTGTGGGTGAAATAACCATAAACATTTCCATGGTAGACATGACCTTTGCACATTTGTCACCACTATATAAATCTCGGACTACGGATAGAACAATGATATCGGCTACACAAGATCCTGCCCCTTGAACGAAGCGTCCAAAGATCATCCATGGAAGGCTAGGAATAGAAGCGCAAATGCAGCTACCTAGTACAAAAATACCCATACCGAAGAGAAAGATTTTTCTGCGACCATAAGCGTCCGTTAGAGGCCCATATAAAATGCCAAAAATGGTAAAACAAGCGATGTTAGCCGTAACGGTTAGGTCCAACCAATCATCGGTGGTGTTGTAGTATTTTGCCATCGCGGGCATGCTGGGTAGGTATAGGTCACCAGAAGCCATAGTGGCCCAAACAGAAAATATAAGTACGGCTAGTGTGCGTGTATTTTGCTGGATGGTCATAACTATAATGTGGTTTGTATAAACTAGGGCGTGATAAAGCAATCACAAAAAATCAAACCGAAACCTCCTTGTGTGGAAGTTTAGCCAAGATAGTAATGAGAATAGCGAAAGTCAATATAGTAAGCGCTGTTGGCCAGAAAGTTTGATTATAGAGTTCGGCAACAACCGCAGTGGTAATGAAGGCGCTCATCATCTGAACAAGGCGTAATAAAGCTGATGAATAGCCCAAGTTTTTTCCTGAACAAGCCATACCTAAAGGCATCGTGGTTGAAAAAATAATACCAAGGGCTATTGCGCAAGCAAATGTGGCAAAGGCATAAAAGAGAGGCTCTTTTAGGGTCAATGCTGTTCCAACGGTGAACAGAAGAGCACCTGGTAGGAAGAAGGAGGGTGCTGCTTTTAGCATTTTCACCACGCCGTGACGCATAACAAAACGATTGACGATTAGATTACCAAACACGACGCCTGATATAGAAAAAAGTTGGTAATAACCTAGGTGCTGTTTTTCCACACTCATGTGATTGATAAACATGAACGCAGAGGTAATGTAATACAGATGCAAGGCTGCAAACCCCATGCCAAGAATACAGGAGTAGCGCATAAGTTGTTTATTTTTGAACAGGTGGAAAAATATGGTTATGTATGCCCGGAAGGTAAATTTGGTTCGGTTTTCTTTTTTGTGTATTTCTGGCATGTAGAACCAACACAAAAGAAATAAAGAAACGCTGATGAAGGAAAGAAAGAGATAAATGGATTGCCAACCAGAAAAGGCTGTTAGATAGCCTCCGATGATGGGTGCGCCACCTGGTGCAAAAGGAATAATCGTTCCCATACCACCTATGACTTTAGAAGCTTCTGGTCCATCAAAGCTATCCTTGACAATAGCCAGTGTTACTACAGAGCCTGTGCCAGCGTGTAATCCTTGCAAAAACTGCAAAACCATAAAAACTTCTATGGTGGGAGCAAAAATACAGGCGAAAGATATGAATGTAAACATGGCAATGGAGAACAATAAAATAGCTTTGCGACCAAAGGAGTCAGATAGAGGTCCATAAATGATACCAGAAAGACCACCACCTAAAAAAATAACACTGGATATTTGTTGGGCTGTGTCTTTGCTGATATCAAAATAATTTACAAATCCTGGTAAGGCAGGTGTTATGATCGTCATAGACATAACAGAAAAGCAAATGACAGACATAAGCAGTAGTTTGAAGCCTAAGGAAACAGGATGCGTAGATGTTTTCTGGGATAGGGCAGACACACTAGTTTCCTTCGACATGTATATTTTCTTAGCCTAATACCAACAACTGTTGTTCTAGATGCTTAATTTCATCTCTCCGCTGGGCTGCTTCTTCAAACTCTAGATCCTGAGCAAGAATTAACATTTCTTTTTCCAGCTTCTTAATTGTTTTTGCAATTTCGGAGGGATTAAGAACTCGTTGCTTCGTAACATTTGCCAATGCTATGTTATTTTTGTCCAAAATACTATTTAAAACTGAGTTCGTCGATTTTTTTATAGTGGATGGTTTTATATTGTGTTCGTCGTTATGTGCCTTTTGTTTGTTGCGGCGGCGCTGCGTTTCCTTCAACGCTTCATCTAGAGCAGGTGTCATGCTGTCAGCATAGAGAAGGACTTTGCTATCAGCGTTGCGGGCCGCGCGTCCGATAGTTTGGATGAGAGAAGTTTTTGATCGCAAAAATCCTTGTTTGTCAGCGTCCAAAATAGCAACCATACCACATTCTGGTATATCCAAACCTTCACGCAAGAGGTTGATACCAACAAGTACGTCAAAAACACCTTGGCGCAAATCTTGAATGATTTGAATACGTTCTAGAGTCTCAACATCTGAGTGTAAGTAGCGTGTTTTTAGGCCTGCTTCATTTAAATACTCAGTCAAAGCTTCTGCCATTTTTTTTGTGAGCGTTGTTATTAGAACACGCTGGTTTTTTGAGGCCTTCTGTTTAGATTCATGAATTATGTCATCAATTTGTGTCTCTGTTGGTCGGATTTCGCAGATAGGGTCTAAAAGACCTGTTGGTCGGATAATTTGCTCAACAAATTCTCCATGAGTCTGTTCTAGTTCCCAGGGAGCAGGCGTCGCTGAAACGAACAGAGTTTGTGGGCGTAGTTTATCCCATTCTTCAAATTTTAAGGGGCGGTTATCTTTACAAGCAGGCAATCTGAAGCCGTAGTCGGACAAATTTTGTTTGCGCGCTGCATCCCCACGATACATACCACCCAATTGTGGTACAGCCACGTGGCTTTCGTCTACGATGAAAAGAGCATTTTCAGGTAGATATTCAAATAAAGTAGGGGGTGGTTCACCAGGAGAACGCCCTGTTAGATAACGTGAATAGTTTTCAATCCCTGCGCACATACCTGTTGAAACTAGCATTTCAAGATCAAAAGTAACGCGTTGTCGTAAACGCTCAGCTTCAAGGTTTTTTTCCAAGCTCTTTAGTTCTTTTGTTCGTAGGTCTAGATCAACTTTAATTTGTTTGATCGCCTGCTGAAGGGTTGGCTTTGGCGCCACATAATGGCTGTTGGGGTATATGGTTATTGAGTCAAGAGCATTGAATTTTTGTCCGGTTAGACTATCTACTTCGTAGATGGATTCGATGTCGTCCCCAAAGAAAGATAGGCGCCAAGAACGGTCTTCGCAATGGCTTGGAAAAATATCCAAAATATCTCCTTTACGGCGAAAAGTACCACGGGTGAAGGCTATGTCATTGCGTTTATACTGGAGGTCTATGAGTTTTCGAGAAATAACATCCGGTGATAGTGCTTGGTTGACTTTGAGGTTGATCTTCATATCACTGTAGGCCTCTACATCGCCTAGGCCATAAATGCATGAAACACTGGCTACGATAACAACATCCTCTCTCTCCAATAAAAACCTGGTGGCTTCATGACGAAGGCGGTCCACTTGTTCATTAATAGATGCATCTTTTTCTATGAAAGTGTCTGTTCTGGGAATATAGGCTTCAGGTTGGTAGTAGTCATAGTATGAAACGAAATAACCAACAGCATTATGGGGAAAGAATTCTTTCATTTCTCCATACAGTTGGGCTGCCAACGTTTTGTTAGGTGCCAATATAATAGTAGGGCGTTGTAGATTTTGAATCAAATGAGCCATTGTAAAGGTTTTTCCCGAACCTGTTACACCTAAAAGAACTTGGTTTTTCTTATTTTCCAGGAAGCCCTTCGTTAACTGCGCAATGGCATTTGGTTGATCACCTGCTGGTGAGAAATCGGACACGACTTTCAGATTGCGTACTTTATGGCGCTGAATTTTTTTTGAGGGGAAGCGAGTTGCAGGTATATCCAGTGACATGAAACGAGGTTTTTTAGACTTAAAATCTATGTAAATGACAGGGACATTGTAGCACGATCAAGACCTATGATGCCACCGTAAACATTTGGCCAATGAAGGGGGGCGAGAACATTCGACATAACGCTTTATAAACATGATTAATGATCTTACGTTACTGAACAAGAAGATGCTTGCTTATTCCAGAATTATATTTCTAGAAAAAGTCTTTCTGGGTTTTCTAGACATTCCTTTACTCGTAGGAGAAAAGTCACGGCATCCTTTCCATCGATCAACCTATGGTCGTAGCTAAGGGCCACATACATCATGGGGCGAATGACTACCTTATCATCTATAGCTATGGGTCGTTTTTGGATTTTATGTAACCCCAATATGCCCGTTTGGGGTGGGTTTAAAATAGGTGTTGATAAAAGAGATCCATAAATACCACCATTAGAGATGGTAAAGGTGCCTCCCATCATATCCTCTATGCTAAGGTTACCATCACGTGCTTTAAGAGCAAGGGACTTAAGGGTAGATTCTATGCTTGCAAGAGACAATTGATCAGCGTTGTTCAAAACAGGTACAACAAGGCCTGTTTCTGTTCCTACGGCTATGCCTATATTATAGTAGTGCTTGTAAACAATATCTTGTCCGTCTATTTCTGCATTTACAGCTGGAATTTCTTTGAGGGCTTGTATAGCCGCTTTTGTAAACATGGACATGAAACCTAGCTTAATGCCGTACTTATCTTCAAAAAGATTGTTATATTTCGTCCGCATATCTATAGCAGCGGCCATATCGATCTCATTAAAAGTTGTGAGCATGGCTGCAGTGTTCTGAGAAGCCTTCAACCGGTCTGCAATTCGTTGGCGTAATCGAGACATTTTGACACGCGTTTCTCTTCCTTGCGGGTCAGCAGGGCTTGGAGGCACAGTAGCTATGGAAGATGTTTGATTATGATGCTCTATTTCATGGAGAGCTCCCGTAACATCGTGAGAGAAAAGGCCTTTCTTTGCTCTTGATTCGATATCATAGTGTGTATCTTCTCCTTTTATTTGTGCAGTGTTTTTAGCAAGGGGGTCTGGTAGAGTGCCTTGTTCCTTTTGAGCAGGAACGTTGGTTTTTTTTTGTTTTGCAGAAGTCGGGTTGTTTTCTTTGTAGGCAGTACGGTCTTCAATCTGTCCTAGGGTTTCTCCTATCGTAACAGAAGAGCCCTCTTCAATCCTTTTTTTTGACATAATGCCTGTGCAAGGAGACATGACCTCTAGAGTAACTTTATCAGTCTCTAGTTCCACTACGGGTTCGTCTTTTTCAACTTGTTGCCCAGGTTCTTTTAACCAGTGAGCAATGGTAGCTTCTGTAATAGATTCACCTAGAGGTGGAACTTTTATATCAATTTTTTTTACCATGACTATGTATTACCTTATTTATCCGTATTGTTACTGAACCTTTTTGCGATCTAAGTTTTTAGGGGCCTTCTGCTGATCATGTGTAGGTGTCAAAGCTTGTTGAACAAGAGCAAGTTGTTCGGTTAAATGTCGCTTAAGTGTACCTGTTGCCGTAGAAGCAGCTGCGGGTCTTCCAACATAATGAGGACGCGTATCTACAAAATCGAGTTGTTGTAAAACGGTTTCAAGGCGTCTATCCATAAAAAACCATGGTCCCATGTTTTGTGGTTCTTCCTGGCACCAAATAACTTGAGCATTTGACGGGTATTGCTGGAGGATTTTTGCTAGATCATCGTGGGGAAAAGGATAAAGTTGTTCGATTCGTATGATGGCGATGTTCATTAGTTTTTGGTTTGTTCGCTCTTTCAAAAGGTCATAATACACTTTACCTGAACATAGGATAATTTTTTTTACACTTGATGTTTTCGTTTCTATGATGATGTCATCCAGAACAGGACAAAAGACTGTATTTTCACTAAAATCAGTTAACTTAGATACACAGGTTTTAAGTCTTAATAATGATTTTGGGGTAAAAATAATCAATGGTTTGCGAAAGGTACGGTGTAGTTGACGACGGAGCGCATGAAAATAGTTGGCGGGTGTGGAGCAGTTGAGTACTTGTATATTGTCTTGGGCACATAACTGTAAATACCGTTCGATTCGGGCACTTGAATGCTCAGGTCCCTGTCCTTCATAGCCGTGCGGTAAGAGTAAGACTAAGCCATTCATACGGAGCCATTTACTTTCACCTGATGCGATGAATTGATCAATGATGACCTGAGCACCGTTAGCAAAATCGCCGAATTGGGCTTCCCATAAAACCAAGGTATTTGGGTCAGCAGAAGCGTATCCGTACTCAAAACCAAGAATAGAAGCTTCAGCAAGAGGGCTATCCACGATGTCAAAATGGGCTTGACCGTTGGATATATGATTTAGGGGCGTGTAGCTATGATCATTGCGTTGGTCATGAAGGACGGCATGACGTTGGGAAAAAGTCCCACGGCTGGAGTCTTGTCCGCTTAGGCGCACAGGATATTTTTCTTGAAGAAGTGTTCCGAAAGCTAATGCTTCTGCTGTTGACCAGTCAAAGCCTTGTCCTGTTTCAAACATGTTCGCGCGGTTTTGAAGAAAACGTTCAATTTTAGCATGTGGGTGAAAAGTTGGAGGCAGATAGGTAAGCTTAGACCCTATAAGCTTGAGTTTATCGATAGAGACACCAGTCGTTTTCAGATTCTTTGCTTTGTCATAGCTATGTATATTAGTCCACTTTCCCTCTAACCAATCAGCTTTTTGGGGTTTGAACGTGTTCCCTTTATCAAAAGATTTTTCTAGAAGCTGTTTATATCTCAGTTCTTCATTACTGATTTGTTGTTGGTTGATAAGGTTGTCGTCGATAAGTTTTTCTTTGTAAATTTGGTAGACTGTTGGGTGTTTTGCAATGGCTTTGTACATGGAAGGTTGAGTAAACATCGGTTCATCACCTTCATTGTGGCCATGGCGTCTGTAGCAATACAGATCGATGACTATATCAGAAGAAAAACGGTGCCGAAACTCAGCCGCTATTTTGGCTGCGTATAAAAGCATGTCAGGATCATCGCCATTTACATGTAAGATGGGTGCTTGGATGGTCTTTGCCAAATCAGAACAATAGGGCGAGGACCGGGAATGTGAGGGGCAAGTGGTAAACCCTATTTGATTGTTAATGATAATATGAATAGTGCCTCCAGTCTTGTAGTTACTTAACTGAGAAAGACTTAGGCTTTCAGCTACAAGACCTTGTCCAGAGAATGCTGCATCACCATGAATTAAAAGACCGAGAACACGCTGTCTTATAGTATCGTGATGGTGGTCTTGCTTTGCTCGTACTTTTCCAAGAACTACGGGATCAATGGCTTCTAGATGAGAAGGGTTGGGCAGTAGAGACAGGTGGACCTTGTGCTTTCCATAGAAGCGATCAGAAGATGTTCCTACATGGTATTTAACATCTCCATCGCCCTGAATATTATCTGGGGTATTTGAATTGCCGAGGAATTCGCTGAAGATAGCCTCTAGTGGTTTTTGAAGTATATTAGCCAAAAGATTGAGGCGTCCACGATGGGCCATCCCCAAAACAACTTCTTTCACACCAAGAACGGCTGATTGTTCAATGATTTCATTGATGCATGGTATGAGACTTTCTGCACCATCTAAGCCGAATCTTTTAGCTCCAGGGTATTTGATATTCAAAAACTGTTCAAACATTTCAGCATGACGAAGTTCATGAAGAATTTTTTGTTTGGTGTCGGTATCAATGGCCTTACCTAGATTAAGATTTTCAAAACTTTCTTGAATCCATGATTTTTGGTCACCATGCTGGATATGCATGAATTCAACCCCAATAGTGCCACAGTAGGTTTTTTTTACACTTTTTAGGATTTCGCGCATGGTCAATTTGTTTTTACCGAGCACATTATCAATGTATATGGATCGGTCTAGATCATCAGAGCCGAAACCATATTTTTCAGGTTCTAGTTCAGGGTATTTATCGATTTTCTGTAAGTTTAGTGGGTCAAGATTGGCATATAAATGGCCCCGTACACGGTAGGCACGTATGAGCATAAGTGCCCTGATGGTATCAAGTGTTTCTT
This sequence comes from uncultured Alphaproteobacteria bacterium, assembly GCA_964594205.1. Classification (GTDB taxonomy): domain Bacteria; phylum Pseudomonadota; class Alphaproteobacteria; order 16-39-46; family JAJRRM01; genus CAZQLR01. The sequence continues at coordinate 1,552 of CAZQLR010000020.1, read as the reverse complement.
GAGAGATTTTTCCGGCAGTTAAATTTTTTTCCTCTCCACGAAAAGATGGTTGAGCGTTTGATGATTTTGACTGGTTTATAGCTGAAAGGTGGTTTGTTTTTAGAGCAGAATTTTTATCCATCAGCATTTGTATAGCGTCATGCATGTTGGCCATATGACCCTGGCGTTTTGGATCAATTTTGATAAAGAATGTTGACCAAGATGAATCTAGTTTGGGGTCGTTTTTGAGGTAACGGGCGTATAAAGATTCTATGTAGTCGGCTTGGCTTCCAAATAAAAAAGAAGTAGCTTCAAAGGTTTGTGTAGATGGTGGTGTTTCTTTCTTGGGCATGGGTTGCACAACTATAACTTTTGCCAGGTTAAACCTCTAGGAGGTGATTCTAGTAAACTTTTTTGGTTCTGGCTAGGAGGATGTATAAGAACCTTGGGGTAAGGAGCATATGCGTGCCTTGTTTTTGTCAGATTGATGCATAATGATTTTTTGTGGTAGAATGCCAGGCATTACTGCATCAGCAAAAAAATTAAGGGAAAAAGAGCATTACGTATCGTAGTTTTAAAAGTGACTTATCACCAAAAGAACTAGTTAACTGCGTGGTGCAGTCGCTTGAGGATCATAAAGCGCAGAACATTGTGGTTTTGGACGTGCGTGGCCAAGCGTATTTTGCAGACTATATCGTGATTGCATCAGGGACGTCTACGAGGCATGTAAGCTCTTTGGGCTCTTGCCTTGAAGAAAAAGCTAGTGATGTGGGATTTAAAAACGTCGGTATAGAAGGTCAGGTAGTTGGTGATTGGGTGGTTGTGGATCTTATGGACGTTGTTATTCATATTTTCCATCATGAAAAGCGTGAGCTTTATGGCATAGAAAATATGTGGTCTTTTAGAAAAGAACCCTGACGGTTTGAGTGCGTTTTAGAAAACTGGTATCAAAAATATGCGTGTGAGCATTTTATCGCTGCGTCAAAAAAAGAAAGATCCTTTCAGAGATATTGCTCAGGACTATCTAGATAAGATAAAGAAATGGCCAGCGAGTAATGTTGAGGTTTTACATAAAGGGGACCCAGATCCTCAGTCGACTTCTAGAGCCTTGTTTTCGCATTTGCCGCAGGAGGCGTATGTTGTTCTGTTAGATGAGGGTGGAAAGTTGTTAACAAGTACGGAATTAGCCGAATTTATGCATGCTCGCATGGTTAAGGGATGTAAGAATTTAGTGTTTGTTGTGGGCGGTCCTGAGGGTGTAGATAGTTCTTTGAGAGAAAGAGCAAATCTTATTTTGAGTTTTGGGAAAACAACATGGCCCCATAAGCTTGTGAACCTTATGATTGTGGAGCAACTCTATCGGGTTCAACAAATTTTAAACAACCATCCATATCACAAGGCTTAGATGTAGGCTGGTTTTGTGACAAGGGGGACGTTAATGGTCTCTTATTGATTGGCATCGTTCGTTGCACCATCCGAGACGTTTTTAAGAAGCTATAAACACTAAAAAATATAGGAAAAATGGAGCGGGCGAAGGGATTTGAACCCTCGACCCCAACCTTGGCAAGGTTGT
>CAZQLR010000019.1:0-12523 GCA_964594205.1 uncultured Alphaproteobacteria bacterium | reverse complement strand
GTAGCTTTCCAGATCATTACTCGTATACGGATAAAGACATACAAATGTTGCAAGATCTAGCTATACGGAGCAAAGCCCAGCTTGTTACCACGGCCAAGGACTGGGTAAAATTACCGTCGGACGTTCAGAAAAGGGTTCAGGTATTTGAGGTTACTTTAGAAATTAGTGATGGCGATGAGTTAATCAGCCTAGTTGGTTATTAAGGCCTATGCGCGTGCAGTGATAGTGATAATTGGGCTTGCGGAGGGTTTTGTTGTGGGTGTGGTGCTATTTACACGCTGATCTCTGGTCGTTACAATAATCCCCTTGAATGGTACGGGAAACCTTATGAGAAACAAAAAATTACTGCTGTCCCTTCCGTCATTTTTACAAGCTTGCTTATGGTGGTTTCCGCTGGCGTTGGGCGAGGTTTTGCCGTCGCGCTGCAATCTATAATTGTCGATACCTACGATGATAGTACGCTTTTTTCGAATATTTTTGCTATGGGGAGTATAGCGAATGTGGCTGTGTCTATTTTGATCCCTGTTGCTGTGCATTATATACGCTACAAACTACTGTTTATTATAATTTTGCTTCTTTATGTGGCTTCTGCTTTTAGCTTTTCTCCTGAAATGGTGTCGTCCTTCTGGCTGTATGTTTTGTGTACCACATGGACGATTGGTGCGACAGGTACGCAGATACTTGGTGGAGCACTTTTGAACGTTGCACTTCCAGATGGACGAAGAGCAACGTACATAAGCGTTGTTAATATGGTTTTTAACGCTTTCATGGTAGCAACACCTCTTCTTGTTGGGTGGTTAGGTTATAGCCACGGTAGCCCCCTTTACAGGGTTTATGTTAGTTGCTGTTGTTCTTCCCTTTGTTTTATCGAAAGAACCCCAGAGCCTTAATATGCCAAAAGAGACACAACAGTCTTTTGATAAGGGAATGTTGTCTTTTTTAAAGAAGTTTACTTATGGGATGACGTTACTTTATGAACATCCCATTGTTTTGGCTGTAATAATTATTACAGGTATCAATTTAGGTACATTTGGTGCCCTTTTGATCGTTTGGGCTGAAAGCTATGCGAATGTGTCCCTTGAAAACGCTGCCTACCTTCAGTCTATGTTGGGATTGGGTGGTATGGCTCTTTCTGTACCGTGGGGGTACTTTACGGATCGTGTTGGCCTTATGCCTGCTCTTATGGTTTGTCTTGCTAGCTTTTGTGGTTGTTATTTTATTCTTTCACTTGATGATTATATTTTTAAGGTCGATATCGTTGCCCTATTTTTAGTAGGAGGCTGCATAGCAGCTTTATTTTCTATTTCCACAGCGATAGTGGGTGATACCTTTAAGGGTGTGCGTAAAGTAACGGCCGCGACATCAGGTGCGATGTTAATAAAAAGTGTTCTTGGCATAGGTATGGTTTACATACTCGGAGAAAGCATTGACCATTGGGGCGCCATAAGCGCCAACGTAATCCTTATAGTTTTCAACGGTATCGGTATGAGTATTTTGCTTTACTTAAAGCGCCAGGCGGCAGCAAAGGTGAAGGCTCAGGCCGAAGTGCATTCACCCCCCTTGGCTGCGTAGATATTTGGGCTCGGTGCTGCCTTTTAGGCCTTTGACTTAGTCAGAAGAACCCTGCTGATCGGCAGCCGGCGCTTCTTCCTTTTCTTCTGCTTCCAGTTCTTCATAAATTTGTTGAAGCAATCTGGGGGTTTGTTCTCTTATTTCAGAGACCTTTTGTTTCTGAGACCACTGAATAATGAGGATTTTTGGTTGAGTGTTAAAAAAAGCGAAACCGAGGTCCGCAGAATACTTGGCGTATTTGAGGACGCGAGGTAAGCTTTTTTGCTAGAACCAGCCAAAAGGATCATTATGCGGGAGTCTTCTAACTGGTGTTTTCCTTTATCTATTTTGGTAAAATTAAAAGAAAAATCCACCTGACATGATACCAGGCGGACGTTCTAGATGGGTGAACGGTTTGATGGAAAAAACGTTTAGTCGTCCATTAATATATATTTATGAATAATCATAGAAACAGCTTTTTCAGTAAGTTTACTGTCAGGTGATACTGCCTTAACTTCGGCGAGCAAAGCTCCGGCAAGACTATCTACATCTAGGTGCATCGGATCAATATTTTGACCTTTTTGTTGGAGACAAGTCAAACTCATTGCGACCAAACGAACATCATTTTCAGATATAGCGTCTTCAGTTTGCGCATTTGGTGCAGGGGTTGCAGCTGCTGGAGCGCCCGCACCATCTTCAGCTTCTGGTAGAATAATGCCAGAAAAACGCTCTAGGAAACGAAGATCATCACGAAGCTTAGGATGTTTTTCCAGGTTAACCTTTGCAAAATCAGGGTGTTCTATGATCATCTTATATACAGCATGCATTGATGTATTCTGACCATGCAGCCCATAGGGCAAGTTTTGAAGGACAGTTCTTTTATAAATTGGCGCGGCATAGGCTTGGAAATCGTTTGCAGAATTAAATGTTAAAGTAGAATCTAACTGCCGAAAAAAAGGAATGTTTAAAAAAGATTTATTCCTTAGTTGTTTGGAGATCTCGTTCATAGTAGTTGATCCATATTGAGAAAAACGAATGCTTTCTAATGCTTCTTTCTCTTTTTCTAGGTTCTGAGAAGCTTCCCATAGCTCACCTTGCTCTCTATTAAAGTTAAATGCTCTTTCAGAAAATGTGGCAAAATCTGGTGAGTCATAGGCTACGTCTTCAAGTGCAGCGCGGAAGTGCATAAGGGTTTTGGTTTGACGATTTAAGGCCAATGAGCGACCTCTTACGATGTTTGAGGGCTCTGCAAAGGGGGTTTGTTCAGCTGGGGCACCAGCTTCTTGGCGTATATGAAGCTTGGCACAGTCTTCATCGGACAGGCCCAACCCCGCTGGCGCGTGGTACAAATCAAACTTGCCGGCATTAGCGCTTACGGCAAAAGCACAAATTGCTGTGGATATGGCTAAAAACTTTTTCATAATAAACCTCTTAAATGAACGTTACATGATTCAATATGGTAGCCGAGAATCATTTTTCAAGAAGGATGGCTGCTTTTTGCTATGTTTGACGATTCCGTTTTCCCAATAAGAAGAATGAAAGTCATCAGCTTTGTTTGATTGGTTTGATGGCTCTACCATGCTATTAGCCCAATGGATCAGAATAAGGGCTTTTGACTTGGCAGAATAGTTAGTTGCATACTGAGAGCCGGTGGTTAAATTTTTGCAAGGATGTTTGCAGCGTTGCATTTGTCTTTTTGTCGATGGTGTCGTCTTTTTTTGTTCTCCTCAGGGCTTTTTAACGACTTCGTCAGCGATTTTGCTAAACGAGGTGGCTATTGTGCCGTTTGGATCCAAAGCTGTGGAGGGGGTACCTGTATCACTGGCTTGGCGGAGTTGCATGTCCAAAGGCAAACTACCCAGAACATTAACACCTAGTGATGTGGCTTCTTTTTGTAAGCTCATGGCGCCGTGGGTGTGATTGTCAAAAATGCGAGACGGTTCGCCACATTGTGGGCATTGAAAAAAGCTCATATTTTCAATGAGGCCCAAAATAGGAACCTTCATCTGTTTGAACATGTTGTAGGCGCGTCTGGCATCAATAAGGGCGAGATCTTGGGGCGTTGAAACAATCAAAGCACCCGTGAGGGGGACTGATTGGCATAAGGTCATGTGAATATCACCAGTGCCAGGAGGAAGATCAACAATAAGATAGTCCATGGGGTCTTTTTCCGTGCCCCAGGTAACGTCTTTGAGCATTTGATACACAGCGCCTTGGATCATGGGGCCGCGCCATGTGAAAGGTGTATCTTTTGGTGCTAGAAGGCCCATAGACATGCATTTAACACCATGGGCTAAACAGGGCATAATTTTTTTATCGGCAGACGCTTCGGGTGTACCGTCTAATCCCATAAGAAGGGGCAGGGACGGGCCGTAGACATCCGCATCTAGCAAGCCTATGCTTAGACCTTTTTTTGCTAGAGCAACAGCAAGATTCGCCGCAATGGTTGATTTTCCAACGCCGCCTTTGCCTGAGGCTACGGCAATGACATGGCGAACGTGGCTTAGATTAATTTTTTCTTTCAGCTCTTTCTTAGACGGCTTGAGCAAAGGTTTTTTCGTCGATGATTCTTGTGATCCTGTTAGCACAACAATGGCGTTTCTGACCCCTTTTACGCCTTTTAGTATCTTTTCTACAGCCTTTTGGGCCTGGGAAAAAGCGTGGTGGTGTATAGGGGGTACTTCTAGAACGCAGAGCGCTTTTCCATCAGGGTCACACGTTACGGAAGAAACAATGCCTAGTTGCATGATGTTTTGATTATCAAGCTCAGGAAAGGTTATTTTCTTTAAGGCTTCTTCAAGCTCTTGGGAGGAAGGTATGCTATTATTGATCATAAGAAACGTTGCTTCTTTTTTGTATGTGTTTTATAACCTACTATATCATTTTCCGTTTGATAACCAAAGTGTGTAGGCTCGCAACAAAAACAATTAGGCTCTTTTTTATGACTAATCCGGGCACAATAATTGAACAAAATAAAAAATCCACAATGAACAAGGCCGATCAGTGGGATCCTTGGGGTGGTCAATCTTCTGAGCAGAAAAAGTCATCTAGAAAACGGTCTAACCCAGATGTTTTTTCTTTTAAAAAAAGGGGATCGGGAGGTGGCTTTGGTGGTGATTTTGGTTTTACGCCGCCTAATAAAAAAGCTTTTTTTCTGGGTGCTATGGCTTTCGTTCTCTTGTGGCTTGCGTCGGGTTTTTTTGTGGTGCAGTCTGATGAAGAAGGGATAGTTCTTTTTTTTGGAAAATATGAGCGTACGGAATCACCAGGTTTTCATTATCATCTTCCGTGGCCCTTCGAAACCTTGAATAAGGTGGCTGTTACTAGGGTCCATCGTCTTGATGTAGGAGCGAATACAGATAGCCTGTACAGAAGAGGTTCCGCCAAAGAAGAAGCATCGATGTTGACGGGTGATGAAAACATAGTAGAGGCTAACTTTTCTGTGTTTTGGGTTGTAGATGATGCAAGAAACTTTTTATTTAAAGTTCGCGATCCTGAGCAAACTATTCGTGCAGCTGCTGAAAGTGCTATTCGTGATGTTATTGGCCAAACGCGTATATCGGTTATTTTAACGGGTGGTCGTGGGAAAATAGAGCAAGATATCAAAGTTAAGCTACAGAAGCTTATGGATGATTACCACGTGGGTGTTCGCATTACCCAGGTTCAATTACAGGCAGCTAATCCGCCCGAAGAAGTTATTGATTCTTATCGTGATGTGCAAGCGGCCAAGGCTGACCAGGATCGTTTAAAAAACGAAGCTGAGACGTACAGAAACAAAGTGGTGCCGGAAGCGCGAGGTGAAGCGGCTAGAATCGCAAGGGATGCGGAAGCCTACAAAGAGACAGTGATTGCTAAAGCTGTGGGTGAGGCGAGCCGTTTTGATGAAATACATAAGGCTTATAAGAGTGCGCCGGATCTGTATAAGAAGCGTACGCATTTGGACACTATGGAAAAAATAATGGAAGGGAAAAACAAGATACTGTTGGATCCTGAACTGTTGTCTAAAGGAGGTTCTAACCTTGTTCCGTATTTGCCTTTGGATAAACTTAAGAAATAGAGTGTTGATATGAGAAAAACACAATATATTTTAGTTGTAATGATTGCTTTAGTGGTGACAGTGCTTTGGGGTGGTTTGTTTATTGTTTCTGAGGGGCGCCAAGCCATTGTTTTGCAGTTTGGTAAGTTTGTTAAAACAGTCAAAGAGCCAGGCTTGCATTTTAAGGTGCCTGTTTTGCAAAATGTTGTTGAGTTTGAGGCTCGGCTTTTATCCTTAGAGTTACCCCCTGAAGAGGTGATTGCTTCTGACCAAAAAAGATTGGTTGTGGATATTTTCTTGCGCTACAGAATTAAGGATCCTCTGAGGTTTTATCAGGCTGTTAGGACGGAGCATACGGCAAAATCTCGTCTAAGAGCGTACTTATCAGCATCGTTGAGCCGTGTTATGGGACGTGTTCCTATGTCCACACTTTTATCAACAGAGCGTGTTGGTGTTATGGACAGAATTCAGGCCGATGTGAACAAAGAAGCGGAAGGTCTTGGTATTGAAATTCAAGACGTGCGTATTATTAGGACGGATTTGCCCAAAGAAAACAGTGAGGCCATTTACAAACGTATGAACTCTGAGCGAAAAAAAGAGGCTCAGGAAATACGATCTACAGGTGATGAAATGGCCCTGAGGATCAAGGCTGAAGCTGATAAGCAGAAGATGATTTTGGTGGCGCAGGCTCAACGCAGTGCTCAGAAAATGCGAGGTGAAGGTGACAGGGCTGCAACAGAGACGTATACTAAGTTACAAAAGCGAGACCCGGATTTTTACTTGTTTATGCGTTCTATGGAAGCTTATAAAAAAAGTTTTGGTGATACGGACACCAGTCATGTAATTGTACCTGACGGCAAAAGCCAGCAGTTTTTTAGATATTATGGAAAAAGCTAATCTGTGGTGCGATGACGAAGGGTGTCTTTTGATACAGTCTAAAGAGTTCTTGCCATAAATGATTTTTTCTGGAATGGTGCTTCACACTTGGTTTGGGGAGTCTTTTCCCTTCGATCGAATAAATTTTCGTATTTTTGTTGAACAGGAGAAAATATGACTAAAATCAGAATGCTATCTGCTTTTTTGTGCTTAGCAAAAATTTTTTTAGGCGTAGGTTTGGTATATGGTTTACCAGGCACACCTCAGTCTTTTTCGCCAGTGGTAAAGAAAGTATTGCCGGCTGTCGTTAATATTTCTTCTACAAAGTCGGTCAGTTCTTCCATAAGAAATCTTACACCGGGGGGGCAGGGTGATCAGCTAGAAGAGATGTTTAACTTTTTCCTAGGTCCTAAGTTTTCTGATGGTTTACCTGATGTCGCTGCTTTGCCTAAGGTGCAGTCTTTGGGATCAGGTTTTATAATTTCTAAAGATGGTTACATCGTTACGAACAGCCATGTTGTGATCGATGCGGAAGACGTTATCGTGAAAATGAATGACGGCCAAGAATATAAGGCTAAGCTTGTGGGAAGAGATCCACGTACAGATGTTGCAGTTATTAAGATTGAAAGCAAAAAGGCTTTGCCTTTTGTTGAGTTTGCTGATTCTAAAAAAATTGAGGTTGGTGATTGGATCTTGACTATTGGCAACCCCTTTGGTTTAGGAGGCACTGTGGCGGCTGGTATTGTTTCATCTCGTTCTCGGGATATATCAAGCAAAGCGGATGATGTTGAGGTTGTTAAATATGTGGATGATTTGATCCAGACAGATGCTTCCATAAATATTGGAAACTCTGGGGGCCCCATGATTGATATGGAAGGTAAGGTCGTTGGGGTTAATTTTGCTATGCTGGCTCCTGGTGGGAATACAGTGGGTATTGGTTTTGCTGTTCCTTCTGCACTGGTTAAAAATGTTGTGGAGGCGTTGCGTAAAAAAGGTCATGCTTCCTATGGTTGGTTAGGTGTTAATGTTCAGGATGTTTCAGAAGAAATCGCGCTAAGTATAGGGCTACCAAGCAAAAAGGGAGCCATGGTTGTTAGTGTTATTGATGGTGGGCCTGCGAAGAAAGCTGGCTTAAAAGAGGGCGATGTTATTCTGGAAATAGGAAAGCAAGAATTAGAAAGTGTTGATAAACTACCCAGGCTTGTAGGCGAGATGCCTATAGGGCAAAAGACTAAGATCGTTTTATGGCGTGAGGGGCGGCGCCAATCTTTGACGCTTGTTATTGAAGAGCTCCCTACATCAGCCGTGCCAGGCATCCGTAAAAGTAAGGGAGAACAGGATAAGGCTGTGGGTAAGCAAGATATTCTGGGTATAAGCTTTGTAGAGGTTGATTCTAAGGTCAGGGCTGCTTTTCGCTTGCCGCCTTCTGTTTCTGGCTTGTTAGTGCAGTCGGTAGAACCTAAATCTTTGGCGAGCTATGCCGGTATAAGGCCTGGTGACATTATACTTGAGGTTGAGGGCGAACCTGTCTTGAAGCTGGAAACAATGCGGCGATTTGTTGATAAAGCAGAAAAAGCTGGGAAAAAAGCCGTCTTAACAAAAGTATACAGGAAGGGTGTCAAAGCCTTCAAGGGTATAGGTCTTCAGAAAAAAGTATCCATGAAATAGGGATGGTGCTAAAAACCAAGACGGCAAATTGTGGTGATGTCTTTTGCATAGCTGGTCCTACGGCTTCTGGCAAGTCGGTGTTGGCGCTGGATATGGCCCTTTGTTTTGAGAGCTTTGGGAAAAAAGCCTTGATTATTAATGCGGACAGCCAGCAAGTCTACAAAGAGCTTCCCATCGTATCAGCGCAACCTTCCCTTAGTGACAAGGCAAGGATTGATCATCGTTTGTACGGCTGCTGGGATGCTTCCACAATTGGCAGTGCAGGTATGTGGGCCTTGGAGGCTGCTTCTTTAATAAAAGAAGCTTGGGAAAAGAAAATAATTCCTATTGTGTGTGGCGGTACAGGTTTTTACATTATGGCCCTTTTAGAGGGGCTAAGACCTGTACCTGACATCAGTGAGACTGTGCGTCTTCAAGCTATAGAAACTTTAAATAGTTTAGGCGTTGAAGCTTTTTATCAGGTATGTGGTGATCTTGATCCACAAAGCGTTGCCTCTATAGAGGCTAATGACACACATCGCTTACTACGTCTTTGGGAAGTCTATCATGGTACAGGTAAACCCTTGTCTTTTTGGCGAAAAGAGAAGCCTGCTCAGGTATTACCAAGGTTGACCCGGTGGCATAAAGTTCTTTTATTACCGGATAGGGATAAGCTGTATGAAACAATAAATAAGCGGGTTGAAAGTATGGTGAAACGGGGGGCTGTGGAAGAGGTCGATCATCTTTTGGGGATGCAATTGCCGAAGCATCACCCCTTAATGAAAGCTGTTGGCGTGCAGGAAATCCATAAATACAGGCAAGGGGAGCAATCTTATGAAGAAATGGTGCAAAAATTTAAACAATACACACGTAATTTTGCCAAAAGGCAGATTACGTGGTTTAAAAATCAGTACAAAGCAAACCATATTTTGGACATAGGGGGACCAGAGGTGGTTTATGATCTGTGTGCTGCTCATTTAAACACTAGGTAGGCCTAGGTTAAATTTTTTGGAGAGGAGCTGTATGACGGCTCGCAGGCATAAGGCTTCACCACCCTCAGGTCGTGCACTTTTTGATGTGTTATTCCAACCCATAAAATCTAGGTGTAGCCAAGGAATATCCTTGTCCACAAATTCGTTTAAGAAGAGGGCAGCATAAATAGCGTCACCATAATTACTTTTTCCGATTGAGCTTAGGTCAGCATTTTTACTGTCAAGGCCATCCCTATACTTATGCCACAAAGGTAGCTGCCAAACTGGGTCGTGACAGGCAAGTCCCAGAGTTTGAAGCTCATGGCCTAAGGTGCTATCGTTGGAAAAAACAGCGGGTAAAAGTTCACCCAAGGCTACGCGCGCAGCTCCGGTCAAAGTAGAAAAATCGATAAGAAGAGAAGGTTTATCTTCTTGAGGCTGGCAAGCTTCATACAGCATATCTGCTAGAAGTAGTCGACCTTCAGCGTCTGTGTGACCTAACTCTATAAAAAGGCCTTTGCGGCTCTTAATTACGTCGGATGGTTTAAAAGCGTTGCCAGAAACAGCGTTTTCAGCAGCACCTATTAAAAGGCGGAGTCTTAAGGGTAAGTTAAGCGACATGATGATGGCGCCTAATCCTAAAACATGAGCCGCTCCGCCCATGTCTTTGCGCATCAATTTCATATATTCAAAGGGTTTTATGTTTAAACCACCTGTGTCAAAGGTAACACCTTTGCCTACTAGGGTGATCAAAGGGTGATGAGGTTGACCCCATGTCACATCAATAACACAGGGGTCATTAGAGCTGGCTTTGCCAACCGTATAAACCAGGGGATAATCGCTTTCTAATGAAGCTTTATCCGTAATTACGGTTACACTGGCACCAAAGGTCTCTTTGAGCAAGAAAGCTTGGTTTGAAAGCTCTAGGGGTGTCATGATATTGGGTGCCTCATTAATCATGTCCCGTATCCAATAGGTCGCTTTTATCAAGGGCGTTATGGCGTGCGCAATGGTATCGTCAATAACCAGGGATGTGAAGCCACAGCCTTCAAGTTCACACGTGGTTTTATGACCTTTGTAGGTATAGCAACCTAAAGCCCAGGCATAAGCAATGGATCGTAAGTTCAACATTAGGGAAGGATCATGTTGCGTATCTACCTCATACTCGAAGCTTTGTGGCAATGATTTTGGCAGTTTGCCCCAAGCCCAGAAAACAGCATCAGGTTTATCACCTAGACCGAATATGATTTGTTTTATAAGCCCTGTGGAAGAGGGAATGATGAGGTATTCTCCTTCTTTTGCTTTGAATTCCTGAGCATCTATAAATAGTTGGGTTGCCTCTGATTGCTGTCGCTGCCATTCAGGAAAAAAGCTTTTTGTTAGAGGGACGATGGATACCGCGTTATCCGCGCTGGTTTTTAGTCCTGTATCATAAGTGTGCCAAGAGTGCTCCATGTGTAAATCCTTTCAGATGGTCACCGTGTCTATAATGTCTATCATGTAGCTTACACGGTATAAGCTTTTTTGGTATTTGTTAAGGTTTTACGGTGTAGAAATCTTAGTGAGGTAACAGAAAGGAAAGGGGGGCACTATTTTTTTCCCTACTGTGAAGATAAAAAAGTTGTGCTTATGTAAAAATACCTATAGAAAAGCTTGAGGCAACTTAAGAGAGAGGTCGTTTTTATGCGTGTTCAAGTTGTAGACTGCCAGGATAAACAGGCTCCTAAAAAATTTGCAGATTCGTTGAGATATACAGGCTTTGCTGTCTTAAAGAATCATAGTGTCGATACGGCATTGATTAGCCGTACGTTCGATAATTGGAGATCATTTTTTGAGCGGGACGAAGCTGAAAAAAATGTTTATCATTTTGAAAAAGTTTTGGAACAGGGGTTTGCTCCAGAAGGTTGTTCTTCCCAGGCTGGATATTTCCCTTTCAGCACATCTGAAAAGGCAAAAGACAGGGATATTAAGGATTTAAAGGAATTCTACCAATTCTTTCCCTGGGGTCCTGTGCCTGAGATGGTGAAAGAAAAAACGTATGAAACGTCAGCTGCCTTAAAAAGCTTAGCCGCTTCTCTTTTACAGTGGATTCAAGACAATACACCTGACGAGGTTCGGGACCGCTTTTCAATGCCCTTACCTAAAATGATAAAAAATGATGATGCTATAGTGCTGCGTATTTTATATTATCCAGAAGTGAAAGATGAGGACCGAGCAATGGGCGCCGTTAGAGCCGCGCCTCATGGAGATATAGATCTTCTTACACTGTTGCCTTTTTCGGATCAACCAGGCCTTCAGGTTAGGGATGCTAATGGAAATTGGTATGATGTGCCTTCTGAGCCTGGTATGATTTGTGTTAACATCGGTGACATGCTTGACTTGGCTAGCCAGGGTTATTATCCTTCAACTCTCCATCGTGTGGTGAACCCAGATGTTGATAAAAATGTTCCGCGTCTGGCCATGCCTTTTTTTGTGCATGCGAGCCCTGATGTACGGCTTTCGGAAAAGCATACGTCAGATTCGTTTTTGCAAGAAAGGCTAGGTGAGCAAGGACTTTCAAAAGCGAAAGCAGCGTAAAGAGGAAAATGATGCCAAAAGTAACGTTCATATTGCCCAACGGTGATCGTAAAGAAATAGAAGCGCCGGCTGGGCTTTCTTTGCTTGAAATAGCGCACCAAAATAGTGTGGATATTGAGGGGGCATGTGAAGGTTCTTTGGCCTGTTCTACTTGTCATGTAATAGTAGAACCCTCTTGGTTTTCTAAGTTGGAAGAGGCATCAGAAGATGAAGAAGATATGTTGGATCTGGCTTTTGGCCTGACGCATACTTCGCGTTTGGGGTGTCAGATTATTTTGTCAGAAGAGCTGGATGGTATTGAGGTAAAATTACCAGAAGCAACCCGAAACATGCTTGTAGAATAAAAATGCGTTATAGCTGGACAGACGTATACGCTATTGCTGCCGATCTTGAAGAGATGTATCCGGATGCAGATGTTGTGAATGTTCGGTTTACGGATTTGTGGCGATGGGTTGTTAACCTTCCCAACTTTCATGATAACCCGGAACGGTCTTCGGAAAAAATTTTAGAGGCTATACAAATGGCGTGGCTTGAAGAGCGCGAATAAGCGCTGTGTTCCCTTTAGGTCGATATTCCGAATGATAGATGCCCTGCTCTGACGGAAAAAACAAAAAAAGTTATAAAAAAGAAAAAAAGGGCTTGAAATACCAAACCAAAGGATCTATATACTAAGTCACGCCACTGATGAGGTGGTGCGGATCCTTGAAAGAGTAAAAAAATGTGTAGGCGGCGGTAAAAAATATCGTCGCAAACAGACAGCAAAAAGTTCTTGCAATTTTTTTGTTAAAACTTGCGATCAGGATTATATTAAAACATGAGAGCTTGATCCTGGCTCAGAATGAACGCTGGCGGCATGCTTTACACA
>CAZQLR010000018.1:11134-12909 GCA_964594205.1 uncultured Alphaproteobacteria bacterium | reverse complement strand
CATTTGAGTTTTGTCATAACTAAGAACTGTTAGTATAAGGTTGTATTGACGGGGTTGGAGAGCGACGATTTCACCGAAAAACAGGGGGTGGTGATGCGTATAGCTTCTAAAATGTACGTGCTTTTGACGCAGCGTGAATGGGATGATTTTAGGACAAATAGTTATTTGCCTATGCCCGATACGGGCATGCTGAGGCTTTTTTTTGAAGAACAGCTTGGTGAGATATATGAGCTTTCTCAGGATAAAGAGCTAGTTTGCATGGCTTTAGAGGGTGAAAATCTTGATAGAGATGTCGTTTGGCAAACAGACTTAAATGGTGACTCTGTTCCGTATCTAGCGCGTTCCTTATCATGGCAGGAAGGCTGTTTCGAAATTTCTTCCTCTGCTTCAGATTTGCAAGCTGCTTGACGTTAAAATAGAATCGTTTAAGAATGGTGCCGTCTTAAAAAATTAGTAGGAATTTTGTGTGCATATTACGATATCTGATGACGCCGCTGGCAAGATAGCTGATTTATTGGAGAGCGAACAGGAAGAGTTGGGCAAGGATGTTTTTTTGCGTGTATCGGTTTCTGGAGGAGGGTGTTCAGGATTTCAGTACACTTTTTCTTTTGATGCTAAGCAAACAGCTGATGATATTCTGTTCGAACATCGTAAGGCACGGGTTGTAATTGATACTATTTCTTTGGAGTACCTTAATGGTTCCAAAATAGACTTTAAAAAAGAGTTAATAGGTTCAGCTCTTGTCATAACGGACAACCCTAACGCAACATCTTCGTGTGGTTGTGGAGGATCTTTTTCAATCTTCTAATTTTATTGGCATTGAGTATATGGGGAAGTAGATGATTGTTTCTACGTGGAATGTAAATTCTGTTAGAGCTCGGCTGGAGCATTTGGTGGGGTGGCTTAAAGAAGCTAGGCCCGACGTTTGTTTGTTGCAAGAAACAAAGGTGGTTGATGAGGTTTTTCCAAAAGAGCCATTGGAGGATTTGGGATATAACATTGCTGTTTTTGGTCAGAAGTCTTACAACGGCGTGGCTATTCTATCAAAAATCCCTTTTGACGATGTTCGACAAGGTTTTCCCGGTTTGGAGGGAACAAAACATGAGCATGAGGCTAGATACATAGAGGCAGACATAAAAGGTGAGACATTTGCAAGCGTGTATGTTCCTAATGGTCGAGATGTGAACGATCCCATGTTTGATCTTAAGCTTTTGTTTTTAGATAAATTTAAGATATTCTTGTCTGAAAAATTAGCCCAAGATATACCCTTTATTATTGGTGGGGATTACAATGTCGCTTTAGATGAGTCTGATGTGTATGATCATGAAAAATTTAAAGATAGGGTACTGTTTAGCTTATCAGAAAAAAAAGCTATGAGGCGTATTCTAAATGAGGGCGTTTTTGATGTTATAGGCTCTTTAGAACCCAGGTGCCAAGGGCAAGAGAAACGACCCTTCACCTGGTGGGACTATCGTCAAGGAAGTTGGCAGAATAATAAGGGACTTCGTATCGACCATTTCCTGGCTTCACCAGAGATGATGGATAGAATCCAAAGAGCTTGGGTTGACACGTCTCCGCGCGAACTGCCTCAGCCATCTGACCACGCACCAGTATGTTGCAGTATAGAATAACTAGCTAGTTGAAGCCGCTGCCGTTATGGTGCTAAGTACGTCTTCATTAGTCCACTGACCACATGTTAAGAATTGTCGACACGTGTTATAACAGTTATTTGTGCATGGGCACACGTCGTTGCACATAACGTTTGCAAGACACGT
>CAZQLR010000018.1:8361-11034 GCA_964594205.1 uncultured Alphaproteobacteria bacterium | reverse complement strand
GCCAAGAACAATGATGAGGATAAAAAGAATTTTTTTCATGGGTACGTTTCAAAAAGTTGCAAAACTTCTTTGATGAAGCTTTTGGTTACACGTTTTTTTCTCATTGCTATTTGTCTCTGCAGAGCCACAAAGAAATCATGCATTTTGTGCAAAGACCGAGGGCCATGAGTATGTATATACCGTACTATACCGAGTTCTGGTGTTAGCTGAAAGTCAGAAAAATATTTCAGTATAAATATCTCTCTTTCTGTGTCTGAGGGTTCTTCAATGGTTAGAAAGGATGATGCACGTAAACGTGATGCTAGGTCAGGTAGTATAAACTTCACGATAGAGGGTGGTGTTCGGGTTGTGACGAGCATTTTTTTATTAGTATTTGTGCAGTGGTTGTACAAATGAAATAGGTTTTGCTCGAGAGTTTTTGATGACAAAGATAGTTCAAGGTCGTCTAGAGCAAAGAAAGTATGGTTTTCTTGGAAGATGGCCTCTAGCATAATATCTTGGGTTTGTAGCCATAAAGGAGTTACACGATAGGCACGATTTTTTGTTGCCCATAGGTTAAGAAGGTAAGTTTTTCCTGTAAAATCGCCTCCACAGAGTATGGTAACAGGAGTAAGCCATATACTAGTGTCCATCACGTAATCGTAAGCTGCCTTGTTACCTTGATGGCAGATAAAATCTTCCTGTTTAAAAGAAGAAGGGTTTTCAGTGCCAAAATTAAAGGTTAGCTGTGTTTCTAGGGGCATGATAAGTAACCGGCTTATACAATTAAGCTTATACTTGCTTATTTTTTGCAAGAGCTAGCTTTGTGAAAAGGACTAGCATAATAGATTTGTAGACCAAATTTGCTGAGGACGCTTAAAATAGACGCTACTGGCAGCGCTGCTACGGCTCCCCAAAAACCAAATAGGGCAGCACCACTAAGAACAGCAAAAATAATCCATACTGGGTGAAGACCTATGCGGTCACCTACTAGGTTAGGTGTTAAAAGAGACCCCTCAAGTGCTTGGCCGATGACAAATACTATAACAACATAGCCCCATAGCCATAGATCTGGTGTTTGGTAGATGCTTAATAAGGAGGCTATAACAAAGCCTGATAGAGTAGCGAGAAAGGGAATGAAAGCAAAAAAACCAGTTAGAGCACCTATCAGAGCACCTGAATCTAGACCTATAGCCCAAAGACATACGGCGTAGTACGTTGAAAGAGAAATGGAAACCAGAGCCTGGCCTTTGGCGTAGCCGCGAAGGTTTATATCCATAAGAGCTGCTTGCTTTTCAACAACGTGTCGATAACCTTCAGGAATGAAAGTTCGGAGGCTTTGTAGAAGTTTGTGCCAATCACGCAACAGATAAAAAGCTACAATGGGACTTATTACTACAAGTACAATCAAATTAGCTAGAGCAAAACCACTAGTCACAAAGCTAATAAGGATAGAGCCAAACCAGCTGAGGGTATTGGTTAAGTATTTAGATATATTATCTTTGATGCTAGCCCATTGGTCTGGACTTGTCAGTGTGGAAGCTTGATCCATCCAACCGAGAATTTGTGTTTGTACAATGATACTATACTTAGGTATACGTCTAACAACGGTAGCAATTTCTGATTGTATATATGGCCACGTAAAGGAAACAAACGCGACAAAGCTTCCAACAACACATGTGATAACTATCATAGAGGCCAAAGGTCTTGGTATTTTATAGCGATCTAATTTGTCTACCAGGGGTGTAAAGAGATAAGCGACCAAGAAGCCTACGATGAAAGGAAGAAGAACGCTACGAACTTGGTAAAGAAAGTAAAAAGATATGCTTAAAAAACTGCCCCAGAATAGAAAGTTTTGCCACGATGTTACGGAAGCAGGAAGCAGTGGTTTCTTTGTTGTTTTGGTTTCTTGTTGTTTCTTTTTCATAACACAGTATCCAGCTATTTTTGATTTTTTGTTTGTTGGTAGTTTTCATGCTGCTGAAAAGTCTTCAACCAAATGATAATATAAACAACGCCAGAGCTAAGGGTTGTTAAGAGTGTGGCTATGCTCAGAGAATGTAGACCAGTTTTTGTTAAAGGAATAAATTCTAGGCCAGAAAAATAAAAAACTAAAACATATAGAACTAAGAGTATTTGAAAACATGTGTTTACTTTAGAAATATAGACAGGCTCTATGTGTATTTTTTTGCCTAACAAGTGGGCTATGGCAATCCCTAAAAGGATCATGAAATCCCGGCTAACAACACTTATGGCAAGCCAGCCTGGCAAAAGACCTTTAAAAGATAAGGTTATATAGAGTGAGACTAAAAGCACTTTATCAGCAATAGGGTCAAGATACTTCCCTAGAGGGGTTTGACAGTTAAGCCATCGAGCGAGAAAACCATCCAGTGCATCAGATATGCTAACAAGGAGCGTTCCGTAAAAGGCGAAGGAGACCATATCATTTATCAGGAACCAAACGATCCATGGTACGGATAACAATCTCAGCAAGCTGATGAAATTTGCTATGTTAAATGGTGACGTTGAATCAAGCTGTGATTTAGTCATTTTGTAAGAACCATTGATTATGAACGTTGTTTAATGATAATCCTTGGCGTTTTAGTTGGCGTTGTATAATGTTCACTTCTCCGACGTATTGGAAGTGTATTTGTGCTTTTTTTGAAGAAAGTTGTTTTATCTCGTAGGCTGTTA
>CAZQLR010000018.1:5507-8261 GCA_964594205.1 uncultured Alphaproteobacteria bacterium | reverse complement strand
TGGAAGTGTATTTGTGCTTTTTTTGAAGAAAGTTGTTTTATCTCGTAGGCTGTTAAGTTGGTGGTTCTTACAAGATCATCAAGCATTTTTTCCCAGGAAAACCAACGGTGAGGAGTGTTAAAAACAAGTGTAACATCTAGGTCGTGCTGTGTTGGTGTTGCCGCTTTTTGAATGGGTTTTTTCTTCCATTGGTGCGCAAGTTCATTTACAGATTCGAGTGCTGCACGTTTGTAAAATTCTTTATCTGATTCCCCTATGTTTTTTGTTAAAGAAAAAACGGGAACCGTTCCATCCGTATTGGTAAAACCGTGTAGAAGGTAAACGGTTATACTTGACAATAGTTTTTGTTGATCTGTAGAAGGGTGGGTAGGTTTTTCAGTGTTTACCACTATATTATTGCTTGAAGCTTCATTTTCAAGGGGGGGTGGCAAGTTTAAATAGTCAAATTGGGGCTCTGCAACTACAATGATCGTACCCAGGAGTGTGTTGTAGCGTTTTTGCATTTTTTCAAACGCGGGGTACAAACCGTCAACTGCGTCTTGAGGCTGTAACGTGGTTATGTCTTCCAGATCGTTAAGGGGTAAAACAATTGGGAGATAAGCGCTTAAGAGTTCTCTGTTATCCTGCCATGTTTCATGCCATGGATTGTCTGCCCAAAGGTTTGATAGAGAGGAACCTTCTTGTGTTTCATGAAAGAAGGGAATAATGAGCAGTTTTTCTTTAGGGGGAGGTAAAATTTTTATATCTTTTTCCTTGAGAAATTTTTCCAAGGCATCACCGTTAAAGGTATAACGTAGTGTAGCTAAATAACGGGTAGACGAGTTTTTTTCTTTTAACACCTCGTATCCTGCAATAAACGACTTTAAATCGTTTGGTACGATGGGCTTCATAGGGAACCCTTCTTCAAGCAGTTGACCGCTGTTCAGTGATAAAGAAAGTTTATCCAAAGCAGCATTTTCTGCCTCTTCTAAAGCTTTCTTTTTGGCATCTATAGCGGAGCTTGCTGTGGCATCTGCAGATACTATCTGGGAAAAAGTATTGTGATTTTTGCGTGTATCCAAATTAGCATGGCCAACCTGTTGAATGCCTATTGAAATGAAAAAGACAATAATTTTTTTGAGTGCCATACTCTAGGTTCCTCAACAAAGCCAATTAGTCGCCCGGCATCACACAAAAAAACCCGGACAAACCGGGTTCATAGTGACACGAAAAAGACTATTTTTCTAGCCCTATTCGCGTCAGGTCTAATTTGCGATGATTACCCAACAATCTCTGTTTCTGAGAAGAAAAAGCCTGTCTCTTTTTGCGCATTTTCTAATGAGTCTGATCCATGAACGGAGTTTGCTTCAATTGACTCAGCAAAATCTCGTCGTATGGTTCCCTCATCAGCGGTTTTAGGGTTTGTAGCCCCCATTACTTCACGATTAAGCGCGACAGCGTTCTCACCTTCCAGAACTTGAACAACTACGGGGCCAGAGATCATAAAGTCACAAAGGTCTTTGAAAAAGGGGCGTTCACGGTGTACATCATAAAAAGTCTCAGCTTGTTGACGCGTCATGTGTATTCGCTTCTGAGCGACTATACGTAAACCAGCTTCTTCAAAACGTTGATTGATTATTCCTGTTAGGTTACGACGCGTAGCGTCAGGTTTAATGATGGAAAAAGTTCTTTCAGCTGACATCGATATATCCCTACGTTTTGAGAATAAAAAACAAGCACAAAAATCCCAAAGCCACCAGTTTTCAGAGAGCCGGAGGTAGAAGATTTTTGATACGATCACCCTTCTGTGTATAGTTTTTTTAGAAGTAAAAAACAAGCTGAAAATTCTAGAGGGACTAATATAGGGGAAAACGAACTAGAAGCCTCTTGCATTTGCCTGTAAGCTAGTGTAATAAGGGATTTATTCGGGGCGTAGCGCAGCCTGGTAGCGCATCTGGTTTGGGACCAGAGGGTCGGGGGTTCGAATCCCTCCGCCCCGACCAAAAATTCTCTAGTTTGGATATCAGAGGGCTATAGTAAGGAATACAGGAAGGAGGAAGATTTTTATGGTTAACTTTTCTTCCAAATTGAGTTCCTTTAGTAAAAATCCACCTAAGATTTCCGTTCGTATTTATAAACCTTGTCAGTCAGTTATGCAGTCTGGTCGTGCAAAAACTAGGCAATGGGTTATGGAGTTTGATAGTGTCCAAAAAGACTTTATTGGCCAACTTATGGGTTGGGTTGGATCTTGTGATACAAACCAAGAAATAAAATTGAAATTTTCTACTTTTGATGAGGCGATAACCTTCGCAAAACGTCATAATTTTGCTTATAAAGCTCTTGTACACCATGCTGGAGTAGCATCGGCAAGAAGCTATAGCGATAACTTTCGACATGATATCAGACGTTAGGCCGTAAAGGGAGGCTTTTAGGTGTCACCGTACCTTTTTTCTGCCTCTTTTTCAAAGGCGCCCATCATGGAGGAAAAAGCTTGCTGGAAAAAAAGGCTCATAAGATTGTTGAATGTTGAGCTTTCGAAGTCAAGGCAAATGGAGAATTTAACCAAGGATGCTGATGATGTTATGGTTTCGAAAGTCCAACTGGTTTCTAATTTTTTTAGGGGACCATTTTCATAGTGGACCTCTATAGAAGAAGGTGCTTTCAAAAAGACGTGCGATCTGAATGTATCCTTCAAAAGCCCTTTACCTACAGTAAGGTCAGCCACCATGTGTGTTTCTGATTTTTCAAGAATAGTGGCACCTAGACACCAGGGAA
>CAZQLR010000018.1:3927-5407 GCA_964594205.1 uncultured Alphaproteobacteria bacterium | reverse complement strand
GCCACCATGTGTGTTTCTGATTTTTCAAGAATAGTGGCACCTAGACACCAGGGAAGAAAGCTTGGATAACTAGATACATCTGCAACCAAGTCGTAGAGTTCGGATGCAGAGTAAGGCATTTGCTTTTCTTCTTTACGATTTATCATAGATGGTTTTACCTGTTATTTCTTGGAGTTGTTTTTTTCTGGCCTTGCGAAGCTTAGCAAAATCGTCACCTGCATGATAAGAAGAGCGTGTAAGTGGAGAGGCAGACACCATAAGGAACCCTTTTCCTTTTGCCATTTCTTGCAGCTTTTCAAAAGTATCGGGTGTTAGGAATTCAACCACTTCATGGTGTTTGGGGGTTGGTTGGAGGTACTGGCCGATAGTTATAAAATCCACATCCGCACTGCGCATGTCATCCATAACTTGATAGACTTCTGCTATACTTTCTCCAAGACCTACCATAAGTCCTGATTTAGTAAAGATTTCGGGACTCAGATCTTTTACTCTTTTCAGTAGATTCATCGAATGAAAATATCTGGCGCCGGGGCGGACAGACGGATACAGTCTGGGGATAGTTTCCACATTATGGTTGAAAACATCAGGTTTGGCAGCAATTATGATTTCTAAGGCGCCTTCTTTTCGTAGAAAATCTGGCGTTAAAATTTCTATGGTTGTTGTTGGGCTAAAGAGCCTAATTTTTTGAATAACTTGGGCGAAATGCTGCGCGCCACCATCATCTAAGTCATCGCGATCTACGGAAGTTATAACCACGTGCTCTAGATTTAATTTCATAACAGCTTCAGCAACATGATCGGGCTCGTGTGGATCTAGGAGATCTGGTCGTCCGGTCTTAATATTACAAAAAGCACAAGCACGAGTGCAGACAGAGCCTAAAATCATGAAAGTAGCATGTTTTTTGGTCCAGCACTCGCCGATGTTGGGGCAAGCGGCTTCTTCACAGACAGTGTTGAGCTTTAGGTCTCTCATAAGTCTTCTGGTATCATGATAAGCTGCGCTGGTAGGCGCTTTAACCCTCAGCCAATCTGGTTTTTTCCGGTGTTTTCTAGTTTGTATTGGCGAAGTGGAGGTCATAATTGAAGAGCATCCTCAAACCGTTGATAAGTTACTTTTTGACCAAGTACTTCCATAATATTAAAAACGCTAGGTGACACCGTAGAACCTGTTAAGGCTGCACGCATGGTTTGAGATAAATCACGCATTTTGATAGTATTTTTTTCTGCAAAAGAGCGTGTGGCGTCCAGCAGCGTGTCATGGGTCCAGGGTATATCATTTTGCTGGAGATATTTTTTATAGGTTTGTAGATTTTTCAAATCTTCAGTTTTTAAAAATTTTTTTGCTTTTTCTTCGTAGGTTAGGGGGAGCGGTGCAATATAAAACCAAGCATTATTTACAAGCTCATTCAATGTTTTTGCTCTTTGCTGGAGGCCAGGCATGCCTTTTTCCAGCCTCATTTTGTGATCCTCAGATAGTTTTT
>CAZQLR010000018.1:0-3827 GCA_964594205.1 uncultured Alphaproteobacteria bacterium | reverse complement strand
CTGATATTGGTGGCACCATGGCGCTTTGAGAGTTTAGCCCCATCAGTTCCATGGATAAGGGGAATATGGGCGAATTGAGGAGCATTCCATCCTAGAGCGCCATAAATTTGAAGCTGCCTAAAGGCGTTGGTTAGATGGTCATCTCCGCGAATAATATGGCTGATTTCCATATCATGGTCATCAACGACCACGGCTAGCATGTAGGTGGGCGTACCATCACTGCGTAACAAAATCATGTCATCTAATTGATCGTTCTGGACGTCAATGGATCCCTGAACTAGGTCATGTAAGTGCGTGACGCCATGCTGCTTTGATTTAAGACGAACTACGGGGAGAATATCTGACGGGGCTTGGCTAGGGTCACGGTCACGCCATCGACCATCATAGGTCATGGGCCGACCTTCTGCTCTGGCTTTGTCTCTCATAGAGGAAAGTTCTTCAGGTGAACAGTAGCAATAGTAGGCTTTTTCCTGTTTTAAAAGCTGGTCTACAACTTCACGATGACGTTGTGCACGGTCATGTTGAGATATGATTTCCCCATCATGGTTTATACCGAGCCAAGCGAGCCCCTGTAGTATTGTTTCTAATGCTTCTTTGGTGGAGCGAGCCCGATCTGTGTCTTCTATGCGTAAAAGGTATTCTCCGTTGTGGTGGCGGGCGAAAAGCCAGTTGAAGAGAGCTGTCCTTGCACTGCCAAGGTGCAAATCACCGGTAGGAGAGGGTGCAAATCTTGTACGAACTTTGTTTGTCATGTTTCTGCAGGCAAGTTTTTTGTGATGGATGTTTTTTCCGAGAGAATTTTCTGCCCTCACTCTACTCAATTAGCAAAAAAATGCAAGAAAACATTAAAGTCAGGAGCACAGGAGTATGATATCATAGATCTATGGAGAGAGAGAAAAAGCCCCCTATATCAAAGTATCTTTATGAGGCTATATGGCTAAACCAGCAGCGATGGTTTTGTTGGTGGCCTGTGATAATGGGTGGGGTTATTTTTTATTACTTTACTGCAGCTATGCAACCTCCCATGTTGTTGCTGACTGTTTCTTTTTTTATTATGGCGACCTTTGGCGTTTTGTGTTTATGCAAACCGCGGATAATGGCTATTCGTTTTTTGTTTTTAGGTATGATAGCTGTTGTTTTGTCTATGAGTGCCTGTTTTTATAGGTCAAGCCAAGTAGACACCTATTTTCTAAAGAATGTTTATGGCCCAATTGCGCTAACAGGGAACATTTTGGATGTGGACGTTGGTATACGAGGGTCTAAATATACGTTGTCAGTTAGAAAATACTACCGCTGGGCATCCGTTTCACAGCCACAAGAACAGCTGCCTCAAAAAATAGTATTAACGGTTGGTATAAAGTCGGCGCCGCAGTTTGAGGTCGGGCAAGATATATATGTTGGCAATGTGCGTCTTATGCCATTGGCTTCTTCTTTGGGGCGTTATGATTTCAGGCGCTTTCAAGCTTACATGAAAGGTATAGGAGGTCGTGGTCTAGCAATGTCTGCTCCTAAGTTGGACAAAAGAAAAGAGAGAAGAAAGACAGTAGAAAATTATATCAATGCGGTGCGTAATCGTATAACGGTTAGACTTTATGATTCTTTACCAGATCAAGTTGGCGCCATAGCTGCTGCTCTTATAACAGGGAAAAGAGGGGCCATCGATGCTACAACCTATGAATCTTTTTCTAGCGCTGGGTTGTCACATTTATTGGCAATATCTGGCCTTCATTTGACATTAGTGGCCTCCATACTATACGGAATGATCTATATTTTGCTACGTATTATGCCATATTTGGCGCTGCATTACAATTTGCACCGATGGGCTTTGTTTTGTGCTCTAGTAGGTGCGGGAGGATACGCTACGCTGTCGGGTTTAGGTATACCTGTTCAGCGTTCTTTGATTATGCTAAGCATTTTTATGATGGGGTCTGCGTTTTATCGTCAGGTTTTTTCTATGCGCTCAGTGGCTTTGGCGGCGGTGGTTATTTTGATTATACGTCCTGAAAACCTTTTGAGTATTAGTTTTCAATTATCTTTTGCTGCTGTTGTAGGGCTTATTGCTGTTTTTGAAAATTTACATCCCAAGATTATGAATAAGATCTCTAACGGACTTTTTCGGTATTGTATGTTTTTGGTTTTGTCCAGTGTTGTGGCAGGTTTAATGACTCTTCCCTTCACCATTTTTTATTTTCATAAATTTTCTCTGCAAACAATCGCTGCTAATTTAATTGCTATTCCATTGACGGGGTTTGTCATACTACCTCTGGCCATCACAGCGTGCTTAACAGAAATAGTTGGTCTTTCTAAACCGATTCTTCAGGTAATGGGGTGGGGAATAGATTATCTAATAAGTATAGCAGGTTATGTAAGTGGATGGCCAGGATCATTTATCCCGGTTGTGCGTGTTTCTTCTTGGTTCTTATGTTTTAATGTGGTGGGGCTATTATGGCTGTGCCTATGGGTGGGGAAGGTTCGGTGGTGGGGATTTTTGCCGTGTTTGCTGAGCCTGGTCTGGTTGACGCCAAGAATGCCCAACATGGTAATGTCCAGCGATGGCAGGCTTCTGGGTACCATTGTGGATGGAAAATTATGGGTTAACAACAAGCGTGCTAAGAAATTTGATCAGAAAGTTTGGTTGCAGCAGTATGTTTTGAAGGGTAGCGTTCCCTGGTTAAAGAAAGGTAATGTTTCTGACAGCCTAGAACCTGTTCTGGAAAGAAAAGGAGCCACGGTTCTTTTTAGAAATGTTGTAGGAGGTCCTGTTTTTTTATGTTCTTTTTTATCTTCAGATCTACGGCAGGTGGATAAATGTTTCTACGAAGGCAAAACTATGACCTTGGAGCAACTGAAAAAACGGGGGCCCTTGGAGATAACTTTTTCTAGGGAACATGCCATTCTAGATTGGTCTTTAAAGGATGGTTTTGATCGTCCGTGGCTCTAGATTAAAAAATTGACATTCACTAATTTGTGAGTAATAAAGCCATTTCGCATGAGAGAGCGTAATATTAACGTGGATGGTTATTGTGAAACGAGTATTGAACTTAAGTTTTTTTTTATTGGCAATAGGAATGATAGATACGTGCTGTGGTTCTGTCGACGATGATAATTTTAAAGAGAGTGGGATGGCAGGAGGGATTTCTGTATCTTGGACAAACGCAAGGGGGGCAGATCAGCAAAATTATGATTTAGCTGAACGTATCGCTGCAACGTTTGTTGATAGACATTTTGACGCGGCTATAGCATCGCGAGGGCAAGGTTCTTTTTCCCGTGGAGTTGAAGACGACGTTTCTGCTGAAGAGAAAAAAGTACCGATGGCACCTTTGGAAAAATTTTTAGAAGAGTATTTAGACTCTCTTTCTCCAGCTTTGCAGCAACTGCCGAGTTCATATACGCATGTTGCTTCTCTGGGTGCGACAAGACAAGATAGTGTCACAGGGATTTTAGGAAAAGTGAAAAAAGGTATTATTGATTATCTACAACCAGTTATGGGGAGACTTGATGAGTGCTCGTCAAGTCTATACCGGGCTTTTCTTCTCCAGGAAAATACATCTAAGTTTAATAAAAAATCAGATGTACGACGTTTCCATTTTGAAATACATGATGATGAGTTTCGTGTTAAGAAGATAGCTTATGGCGAGCTGTTAGAGTTTTTTAAAGGACAGAATGAAGAACTAAAAAGACTTGAAGAAAAATATCAGAAGGTTGCAGCTTCTGGACATGAAAATGAGGTTACGGTTATTGGTGCGGACAAGAGTGTAGAAGAACGTAATTCTGCAGATCAGGTTGAAGAAAAAAATGTTTGTGAAAAGGATGTTGAAAAAGAACGT
>CAZQLR010000017.1:4320-13578 GCA_964594205.1 uncultured Alphaproteobacteria bacterium | reverse complement strand
ACAGCCCCTTCCACCAAGGGTGCAGGCATAGAGATCAAGTACCCAGGGAAATGTTTATTGTATTCCATCCCTTCAGGCACTTCAAACCCTGGTGGTGCTTTTTGATACCCTGTTAACACCCCATAAACATAATCAGCACCCCCTGGACGCGCTTTGATTATCAAGGATAAATTAACAGGCAAAGCACCATTGTTTGCAGCCCTTGCTGCTTTTTCATTGGGATAGGGTTTAAAAAATCGGTCAAAAGGCTTACCCGGCCGTTCAAACATCTCTCCATCATCATTAGGCCCATCTCTAACAACGGTAGACTTAGCAAAAGCTTTGATTTCTTTATCAGAATACCCCAAAGCTCCCAAATCACGATAATGGACACCTTCTAAAGCATGGCATGCTGAACAAACTTCTTTATACACCTGAAACCCTCGCTGAAGCTGCGCCCGGTCAAAAGTACCAAAAGGTCCGTCAAAGCTCCAATCCACTGTTGACGATGATTCTTCTTCGGAATCCGCGCAAGCACCCTTAGAAAATTCAAAGGAACCAGACAAAAACACACCAACAGCAACAACAGCTTTCGTCACTTTTCTAAGATCATCCAAGCTTTTAGGCAACGGCAACCCTTTTTCAAACTTGGTTAAGAACGGCATAATCACTAAAAAAAAGAAGAAATACAACGCGGTCGCCAACTGGCCAAGCAAGACAAATCCACCTTCAGGCGGATGAGCACCAACCCAGCCCAGAACAAGACAGTCAATAAAAAAGAGCCAATATAACCACTTATAGACAGGCCTATAGGTCGCTGCTTTTATAGGATGCCTATCCAACCAGGGCACAACAAAAAGAACAAAAACCGCGCCAAACATGAGGATAACACCGCCTAGTTTACTGGGGACTGAACGCAAAATGGCATAGAACGGTAGAAAGTACCACTCAGGCACAATATGCTCTGGCGTGACAAGGGCATTAGCAGGTTCATAATTAACGGCCTCACCAAAAAAATTAGGCATAAAAAAGACAAAAAAGGCAAAAACCATGACATAAACCCCCAACCCAAATAAGTCTTTTATGGTGTAATAGGGATGAAAAGGGATCATATCTTTTTTGCGCAGCTCTATACCCACGGGGTTGTTAGATTTATGCATGTGCAGAGCAATAAGATGCAAAAACACCATCCCCACGATTAAAAAGGGGCATAAGTAATGCAGAACAAAAAATCTATTAAGAGTAGGGTTATCGACGGTGAAGCCTCCCCAAACCCACGTTACTATAGAATCGCCCACCAACGGTATGGCCGAAAAGAGACTGGTTATAACAGTTGCACCCCAATAACTCATCTGTCCCCAAGGCAAAACATAGCCCAAAAAGGCTGTCGCCATCATAATCAGGTAAATGATAACCCCCAAAATCCACAAAAGCTCACGAGGTTTCTTATAGGATCCATAATATAAACCCCTGAACATATGAACATAAACCACCACAAAAAACATCGAAGCGCCATTCATATGAATATAGCGCAACAACCAGCCGTAATTAACATCACGCATAATGTGCTCAACACTTTCAAAAGCATGCTCAGCGTTCGGATCATAATGCATAGCCAAAAACAAACCACTAATCATCATGATGACCAACGTAATACCAGCCAAGGAACCAAAATTCCAAAAATAGTTAAGATTTTTAGGTGTAGGATAGCTCACCACATCTTTCTTAATAAAAGAAAAGATAGGCAATCGTTCATCCACCCATTTTTGCCAACCCTTAAGATCTGACATCTAAACCTCTTTGCCTATACGTACAACCGTATCTGAAATAAATTCATAAGGTGGTACTAATAAATTCTTGGGCGCCGGCCCTTGACGGATACGGCCAGCCGTATCATAAACCGACCCGTGACACGGACAAAACCACCCCTTATAAGCCCCCCTATTTTCAGTCTTCTTTTGTCCTGTGGGGATACAACCAAGATGCGTACAAATACCCACAACGATAAGCCATTGCGTTTTTTTAACACGTTGGCTGTCTTTCTCAGGATCAGGAAGATCATCTAAGGGCGTTTCCTGTGCCAGCTCAATTTCTTCAGGTGTTCTGTGCCGTATAAAAACAGGCTTCCCTTGCCATATAACCGTCATAGACTGTCCTTCTTTAATAGAAGACAAATCCACTTCTGTCGTAGCCTGAGCAAGGACATCCTTAGCTGGGTTCATGCTATCCACAAAGGGCCACAACAAAGCACCTGCACCAACGCCACCAACAGCCGTCGCTGTCAATGTTAGAAAATCGCGTCGTGTTGTTTTCTGTTTTCTCATCCGCTTCTTTTTTTTCACAAGTATACCTTAAAAATAATTTTTGGATAGTTCACGTTGCGTTAAACATTACCATTTCATAAAGCAACCATTTCCAGCAACTGATTAAAAACATCTTGCCAAGGTAAGTGGTTTATATCTTTAGCCTGAACATAACGGTTAACTGGCGCAAACGGTAAAAATTTTGCTGCTCTTGTAGGTCCAAAAAGGCTTAAGATAGGGGTGCCCTGAAACCCAAGAACATGGGACGGTCCACAGTCACCCGCCACCACAACCTCTAAACAATCCACTAGCGCTATCAAATGAAGCACCGTCAATTTGTCTACTTGCTGTAAGGGAAACAAAGCAAACGGACACTCTTTTTTTAACCTGTCATAGTACACGTTTTCATCTGGGCCCAAAATAAACATAACAGGCTTGTTATGGTTGTGAAGCTCATGAGCAAGCCTGATAAAATTTTCCAGCGGCCATTGCTTTACCTTATTGCCCGCACCCACCACTAAACCTATATAGCCACTTTTTGCCTTATGATCACAGACAACATTTTTTACCCATTCTTTATACTCCGTTCCTACGGCCAGCGGTTCGTGATCATAAGCCCGTGGATTCAGCAATGTCGCTATATCCAACAGCTGATAGCTCAGTCTTGTAACTGGTAACCGCTTGGAAGCAGGCTTTTTATCGGAAAAATAAAACCCAAAAGTAGACGCGATAAAAGTCTTCGCGTTTATAGTTTTTTTTAAATGTCTGGTAACCTTAGGGCGTGCTTGTGTATCGATAAAGACATCAAACTCTTTTTTTAAAATGCCAGGTAACGTTTTTGTTTCATAGAGCTTATGTTCAATGGGTTTTAATCCCCACGCTTCCGCCACAAAAGCCAAATGGTTGGAAAACACCGTTTTCCCACGACCAGCCCACCAAATAATTTCTGCTTTTGGGTAAGCCCGGTGTATGTGCTGTACCATAGGCAGCTTTATAAAAGCGTCTCCTAATAAGTCTAACCCTGTGTAAAAACCTATACGCTTTACAGAACTATCAACCATTCTGACCCTCCTCCGAAAGACAAAGACTTCGGGTTTCTATTATATCGTTCAACTTTTCCAAAAGTTCTTCTTTTTGATAAGTCCCTTCCAGAGGTGGCAAAACTTCAAGACAGCACACCCCCGGATATTTTAAAAAACCACGCCTGGGCCATATTTTCCCTGTATTCAAAGCTACCGGATAAATAGGAATATCTGGGAAAGCCTCGTGAAGCAACGCCACCCCTTTACGATATTTTTTTGTTCTAACACCTGCTGTTGCACGTGTCCCTTCAGGAAAAATAACAAGCTGAACCCGGTTATTAAAAGTCTCTCGGACGCCGTCTACTAAACTTTTTGCCACGCTTGAACCTTGATGACGAACACCTATCATACCCATGCGTTTTAGCGTTGAGCCAAAAAAAGGAATTCTTAAAAGTTGTTGTTTTAGAACAAACACTGGATGATCCAATAAACCGGGATAAGCCACAGTTTCCAGCGATGATTGGTGCTTAGAAGCTAAAATCAACTGCTTTTTTGGCAAAGCATCAAAGCCACGAAACCTAAACGTCACACCCACAATGGTTTTTAGGAGCCACAAACAACTTTTTGACCAAAAACTCGCCAACCTATACAGATATATCTTTGGTAAAAAAAACAGCAAACAAGCAACGAAGGAAATACAAAAAGTGCACGAAAAGAACAAGACGTTAAATGCAAAAGATCGTATGTAGATCATGAGACGTCCTTCAACTTAAAAACCTGGAAAGGTGTTCGTAAATATTTGATATACTCAAGAAATACCACTTTAATACGCCCAACCCATCGATCTAATTTTTTTGGTTTTTCTGGCCAAACGGGCACAGGAATCATCTCTACAGAAGGTAAAGCCGCCTTCATAAGCCAACAACTGCGTGGCATATGATAATAAGACGTGACAAGATAAAGGCTTTCTATTTTCCTTTTTTTCAACCATTTTTTTGTTTCTTCAACGTTTTCCAGCGTACTTTTAGCATCGTATCCAATATACAAACACTCCGCCTGGTTGCTCAATTTTTTGTTCTTATGCAAAAGAACCATTTCTTTAGGTCCCAAGTTTTTCCTAACGCCCGATATAAAAACCTCAGCAACATGATTATCTTTCAAAAGCTTTAAAGCTGTACCTATACGCCCAACACCACCCGTAAAAACCACCGCCGTTGTAATATTTTTTTCTAGAGCCTTCTTTTCCAATGGCTTGATAGTATAAATTTTATACAAAAAAGCACCAAAGCCTAAAATAAAGACCAAAAATAAGAAAACTATCGAACGTACCATAACACGTTTAAGCTTAGTCAAAATGGTGCTCCATCAGCCATGAAGATGCCGCCAAAAGATTTGTGTGGATTATAGCCTCTGGAAAAGTCTTTTCTACATGTTTTTTTTCTTCAGCGCCATGACCTGTCAGGACGAAATGAGGTAAGCATCCAGCGGCATCAGCAGCCTTCATGTCTGAAAATGTGTCACCTATAAAAGGTGTCATCGAAGCCCTCGCCTCAAAGTCTTCCAAAGCTTCTAAAAGCATCCCCGGAGCAGGTTTTCTTCTATGTGTAGGATCATCAGGGTGGTCAAAAGCACAATAAAACGCGTCTATATGAGCTCCATAATCTTGCAATAAGTTCTGAAGCCTAACATGAATGCCCTGTAACTCTTCCTCTGTCATCCAACCCCGTCCAACAGGCGATTGATTCGTTGCCACGACCACCTTTACGTCCCTGTCATTAAGCAAGGCTATGGCCTGAGCAGCCCCCGGTTCAAGAACCAAATTATCAGGATCTAAAACATAGCCACCAGGTGCTGTCTGGTTAATAACACCATCTCTGTCTAAGACAACAAGTTGAACCATAAATTAAAATAACTCTTCCAATGTTCGCAAAACAGAATGTCGCGCCGAGAATACCATTAAAAACATAATCAGCACAGGCGTCAAAACCAAGAAAACTATCTTCCATGAAATAAGATGCCATACTATCTGTGCCAACACTTGTTGATCAATGTCATGAGCAATCCACCACATGATACCACCTGTCAGAAAAATTCCCACCAAAGCTTTTGATAAAGATTCTATAGCCATAGCCATCGTTCCCTTCTGGAAACGCTGTGCTATGTACTCATCCGTAGCACCCAAAAGCGTCAGAAGCTCAATAACATCACGTTGCATAAGCAAATTAGTTCGTGTAGCAAACGTAATCGTCCACGTAGAAACGCCTAAAATAAGGACAACCAGACCCGCAATAAAAAATTGAATTTTGAAAGAAAACCTATCAACCACGGCTCGCCAGGATCGACTATCTATGAACTGAGCCTCCGGAGCAATCTTACGAATCCTGGAAAGAACCGCTTCCGTCTGGAAACCGCTTTTGGCACCATCAACCTTCACATCCATTAAAATCGGCAAGGGCACATCATAAGCATCAAAATCTTTTCCAAACCAAGGTTCCAAAAGCTTATGCATTTCTTTCTCAGAAAGTAAACTTACCTGCACAACACCTTTAGATTCAGAAAGCACGTTTATAATTTTGGCTATTTTTTCCTCAGTGAAACTATCTTGCCTACCTTTAAAATAAGAACTCTTCTGAGAAAAAGGTATCTCCAATGTCAACTTGTGTGTAGCATCCGGGTTCCAGTAATCAAGAATGGCAAATAACAAAATAGCCATAAAAGTAGACAAAAGAGCAATATACATAATAAATGCCGCTACCCATGGCACATAACGATTGGCCGATTCTCGTTCAAACGGTATAGTATCCGGCAAGTGGCCAAAAAGTGTCTTACCCACCATGATTATGAACTCCCTTTCTGGCTTGGCGCAATATCGCCTTCCGACGGAGCAGAAGGTGTAGCTATATCCGGAGCCGACGGTGCTGTCTGATTACCCTCAGAATGATCAACATCTGATGCAGACCTAGAAACGATACCATCTCGCGTTAAATAAAGCTCTCTGTACGCATATTTCTTAGTAAGCTCAAAATTATGTGTTGCTAGTATTACCGTTGTGCCGCGCTTATTAAGCTCTTGAAAAAGATGGATTATTTTAGCAGCGTTTTCATCATCTACATTTCCCGTCGGCTCATCTGCTAGCAAAAGTTGTGGCCTGGAAATAATAGCTCTGGCAATGGCAACCCTCTGTTGCTCACCTCCTGACAACATTGGTGGGAAATAGTAATAGCTATCTTCTAGACCCACCCAGCTCAATAGCTCTGCCGCCCTATGACGACATTCATGGACATCAACCCCTCGTACGTACAAAGCCAAGGCAACATTGTCTAAAATATTTATGTGGTCAACTAATCGAAAATCTTGAAAAACAAAGCTTACACGGCTACGAAAAAGAGGAAGTTCCCACCGTGCAATATCATAAGTATCACGACCAAAAAGCCTTACCGTTCCCGTAAAGGGGACCTCACTTAAATGAATAAGCTTCAAAAGTGTGGATTTTCCGACACCACTAGGCCCTGTTAGAAAATTAAAAGAACGGGGCTCAATACCGAAGGAAACCTGACGAAAAACATCAGACCCCTCAACATAACGCATGGTAACATGGCTAAACTCAACGATGGGCACACTATTTTTGCCCGTCATACCCACCTCTTTCTTAACATTTTTTTTTCTTATGCTATCATATCGATAATATAGAATCTAACAACAAAAATTGTGGTAAGACCTTCTCATGCTTCTTGAATGCTCCGTGTGCTACAGCAAATTTGATGTCCAACCAGATGTACTAGGCTCCCAAGGACGAAAAGTACGTTGCGGTGTTTGTAAACATGTGTGGTTTCAAACACCCACTTCTGAGCCACTCTACGAAGAGATACCCGAGCTTCTCCCCCTAGAAGACAGCCTTGGAAACCATCGTCATTCCCGGTCAAAAAAAATCACACAACCCATGAAAAAAAAGTCATCTCTTTTTCGTTGGGGCATCCTTTTGCTTTTTTTGAGTGCTCTTTTGACGTTTGTAATCGTTGCCCGGGTAGACATAATCCATTTCTGGCCAGCAACAGCAAAGTTTTACAAACTTATCGGAAAGCCCCGTTTGCCCATAGATCAAGCGCTGCAGCGAAGAAACTTCGAAATAGCTATGGATACACAGCAAGGTTTCACCGTGCCACGCCTGAAAGGTAGTATTGTTAATGTTTCTCAAGACCCACGTGTTGTACCTTACGTAAAG
The DNA here is from genome assembly GCA_964594205.1 of uncultured Alphaproteobacteria bacterium. Taxonomy (GTDB): domain Bacteria; phylum Pseudomonadota; class Alphaproteobacteria; order 16-39-46; family JAJRRM01; genus CAZQLR01. The sequence goes on along the minus strand of CAZQLR010000017.1, from coordinate 6,052 downwards.
CTTGCTTTCTACAACGATGAAACGTGTCGGCAGAAAGACTGCCTATTAGATACCATGCTTATAAATATCACCCCTGGACACAAAGCTTTTGAACTAAAAGGCAAAGAAGCGCACACTTTTGATCAACCCCTGCCACAGGCCTTACCTAAAAACACACGTGCTATTGAGGCTTTGTTCGATTTAACGCCTGTGTACTAACACTTGGGGTTCCGCAGCTTTTCTTTTGGTTTTTAAAATATTTCCATTTTTTGTCAATTCCGTGGTATGTATAGGCAAAATCTCAACACAGCATAAGGCCTCCGATGATAAATTTTGACGACTTGGTGCAAGAACTATCTGGCATATCTATTTTTTGTGCAGGCGATATTCTGCTGGACCGTTATATTATCGGAGAAGCTCATCGTTTGTCACCAGAAGCACCCATTCCTGTTTTGCACGCTCATCGTCAAGAAGACAAGCTGGGTGGCGCGGCCAATGTTGCCGATAATTTATCCCACTTGAACATAGCGTGCCATCTGGCTGGTTTCATAGGCAACGATGACATTGGCGAAAAGATAAAAACGCTGCTGACGACAGAAGCTCATTGTACATCAATCTTAGTCAGCATAGAAAATTGGCCTTCCACCTTGAAAACAAGGCTGATGGCAGGGACAAAACACCTGTTACGTGTAGACCAAGAACAACCCTTAAAAATCACAGATCTTGATCGCCTTCATTATTTTGAAGAAGCGTGGAAACATGCCATTGGAAAATCCCAAGCCTTAATATTATCTGATTATGGACGTGGCCTTTTTTCCAAGGATTTACTGGCCCATTTTATTAAACAAGCGCGACAACATAATCTGCCTATTATTGTGGACCCTAAAGGCACCAACTATGAAAAATACAACGGTGCAACCCTGATAACACCTAATAAAATTGAACTTTCTCTCGCATCCGGGGGATTGCCAACACACACACTAGAAAATTGCGTTATAGCTGCTCAGCACATCTTAAAAACCGTTGATGTTGAAGGTATTCTTGTAACACGCAGTGCCGATGGTATGACCTATATAACGCGCGAGGGCGTACAGGCTAACCTCCCGACCCAAGCCCAATCAGTCTTTGATGTCTCCGGAGCGGGAGACACAGTCGTCGCTATGATTGCAACAGGTATGGCTCTTGACTGGCCTATGGAAAAAACGATGGAACTGGCTACTTTGTGTGCCAGCATTGTCGTAGGCAAAGCAGGAACAGCTGTCGTTGAACCTGATGAACTTGCCAGAAAATTAGATACGCTGAAAAAAACGCCCAAAGATAACTACAGACAAAAAATAATGTCATGGGATACAGCTAAAAAACAACTACAAACCTGGCAAAAACGTGGTTACAAAATTGGTTTTGCAAATGGCTGCTATGATTTACTCCATGAAGGCCACCTTGCCACCATAGATTTTGCCAAAGAAAAATGTGACAAACTTATCATGGGTCTTAATAGCGACGCTTCTGTTAAAACTCTTAAGGGTCCTTCACGGCCCCTCCAAAATCAGCAAACTCGTGCGAAAATACTAAGTGCTCTTAGCGCTATCGACGGTGTTGTCCTATTTGATGAGGAAACTCCCTTTGATCTTATACAACATCTTCTACCTGATGTTCTAATCAAGGGTGCCGATTATAAAATCGAAGATATCGTTGGTGCCGATATTGTTATTAAAAATGGCGGCCGCGTTGAACTAGCACCGATTCTAGAGGG
>CAZQLR010000017.1:0-4220 GCA_964594205.1 uncultured Alphaproteobacteria bacterium | reverse complement strand
AATCGAACACGTTCCATAAATTAATCGTCCACCTGGCTTTACCAAAGAAGCTGCTTTGGTCAGTATATCTCTTTGTTCTTTTATAAGGCTGTTGATGTTTTGAGGAACAAAACCTATCTTTGCATCAACATGTCGCCTCCAAGTTCCAGTACCTGAACACGGCACATCTGCAAGCACGATATCAAAGGTTCCTCTCTGGCGTTTAAACCAATCTCGATGGTTATTAAGATGCTTTATAACATGGTTAGAAAGCCCTGCCCGTTTGCAACGTTTAGACGCCTCTCTAAGTCTTGCATCATGTATATCTGCCAACACCAATGTGCCTTTGTTCTTCATAAGCATCCCCAGAGCCAAGCTTTTTCCGCCAGCCCCCGCACACATATCCAACACTTTTTTTCCAGGCATAGCATCACATAGAAGGCTTAGTATTTGCGCTCCTTCATCTTGAATCTCAAAAAAACCCTTTTTGAACGCCTCAACAGATGTCAAAGGATACCGCTGCATGAAACGTAAACCATAGGGCGAAGCATTAGTTAATGAAAATTTCCAACCTTGGGATTCAAAAATATCCTGAACTTCTTGTCGTGTTGTTTTTAGAGTGTTAACACGCACATCTGTCGGTGCTTGATGCAGCACGGACTCAACAAAAGCAGAAAACTCTTCTTTTTCTAAATGTTCCTGAAAATAGGCGTAGAGCTCCTCTGAAAAGCCCTTTTTGTGGATCATTTGGGGATGAAAATCCTCTAACTTAGTCAACGCTTCTGTTTCTTGGCTTGTTATTGGCGCCATACCATAACGAACAGTTGTTAAATAACCAGGCAGTGCCTTGGGCATCTCTTTCTCACACAAAACAAGGTAAACAAGCACCCATGAACGAACGTCAGCAACCCGCCACCCTAAAAAAAGAATAGCTTCTTGCACTTCGAAATAGTGACGTAAAATACCATAAAACACCGTCGTTATAAGCTGTCTATCACGGCTGCCTATATAACGTCTGGTTTTTATATACTGCCTTAAAACCTTGTCGGCTGGCATGGTTGTTCCATCAAAGACTTGTTGCAAAACCTCACAAACGGCTTGGTAACAGGCACTACGCTGCATGATATTAAAATCCTTCCCAAAAGCATTTCTACGTTATTTAGGTGTTACCCTCTTTCTGTTGATCAAACCCCGTAGCCACAACATACATTTCAGATGAGCCTTTACGGCTAGCAGGCGGCTTTACATGACGGACTTTGTCAAAATTCTTTTTCATACTTTTTAGCAAATCTTCGCGGGTTCCACCTTCAAACAACTTAGCAACAAAATAACCCCCGGGCTTCAAAGCGTGCAAAGCAAAATCGTAGGCTAAGCTAACCAAATTCATAAGCCTAAGATGGTCTGTTTGCTTATGCCCAATAGTATTGGGGGCCATATCAGAAATAACACCATCTATTTTTTTATCACCTACCAGCTCACACAGGTGCTTATAGGTTTCTTCATCGTTGAAATCTCCCTGTATAAAAGCAACACCTGGTATAGCTTCCATTTCTAAAAGATCAATGGCCACAATTTTATTGGCACTATCTTGTGTTACGCCCGCTAATGCTACCAAAACTTGGCTCCAACCACCGGGTGCGGCACCAAGATCCACCACCGTTTGACCATTTTCTATGAAGTTATATTTCTCGTTGAGCTCCAAAAGCTTAAAAGCCGCCCGACAACGATACCCCTCTTTCTGAGCCCGCTGAACGTACGGATCATTAAACTGACGCTTAAGCCAATTTTTAGAAGAAGCTTTGAGCTTTTTATTCTTAAACGCACGGCGGACCGCCATACCGTCACCTAAATTTTAAAATTTTCAAGCCTAAAGCTTTTCTTTTTCCCAAAAGAAACAGCCTAAACTTTGATACAACCGTACCACAACTAGAATCGCCTTTGTGACACGTTCTTTAATGTATACTTTTTTTGCCATAGGGACTGTCAAGGGAAAAAGCCGGTATTTCAACCTTAAAAGGGTGTCCCCCTTTGGTTTTCATGGTGTACTCACCACGCATAATAGCAGACGTGGTATACAAAGGAACACCCGATGTATATTCATAAGTCTTACCGGGCTCAATCTCTGGCTGCTGTCCAACAACGCCCTCTCCTGCAACCTCGTGCTTGATACCAATTTCATCTGTAATCTCCCATGATCGAGATTGCAACTGAATTGTAGAAGAACCCAAGTTTTCTATACGAACGTGATAGGCCCAAAAGTGATAATTATCTGTAGGTGTAGATTCTTCTTCAATATAATGCGGATCCACTGTTACACGAACATCCGCTGTTGTTTTAGAATACATAAGTAAATCTCTTCTTTTTTATGCGACCTTACTAATCCAGCGATTCAAACACGTCGCCAACATGGCGGGTATTTCTTGCATAGGATAATGAGCACATTCCTTTAAAGTTAAAAATTCTGCACCAGGATAACCATCAGCCATTTGTTCTTGTAAATAGGTTTTTTGATGCGTCGGAAGATCATACTCTCCACACATAATCAACACAGGAAGATCAACTTTCTTGGCTTTATCTTTAAAATTAGAGCCAACAAACATTTTCAAATAACCAGCCCTTGCCTCAGGAACAGAGCATCGGTACCAGTGTTCTACCTTCTTTGCCGCCCATGTTTGATCATACCGACCGCCTGACATCATATCTATGGCTTGCTTAGCACTGTCCACCGATCCCGCCGCCACAGTCTGTAAAAAACCAAAGGTCTCGTCATCCATATCAGGCATACCACAAGGTGCTACAGGGCTCAACGCTACCACAGATGAAACCACGTCCGAATACATGGCTGCCATATATAACCCCAGCATCCCAGACATAGAGTGACCAACAAAATGAAACCTTGTCCACCCCTGCCGCTTAGCTACATCTATTATATCTTCTGCTGCTTCCTGCAACGTAAACGCCCCAGCTATAGTTTTCGAACCACCATAACCACGTAAATCTACAAAACAATAAGTCGCGTCCTGCATCAAATAAGGTTCTAAAGCAGCATAGCTCTGACAATCACTAGACCAGTCATGAACAACAATGACAGGAATCTTACCCTGACCTTGCATAGTATAGCTCAAACTCATTTTTCTCAGCTCCACAGTGGTTGAGGCCTCCTGAAGTTATATAGAGACACATATCCCAAAGTAGCATTGGCATCCTACACACCATGCAATACTAAACTAAAGAGGGTTTCTCTTGGGTGTATATTAATCATGGCAAACCGCTTTCGTCCATAATAATTTAAGGTTCTAGGCATACTTAATTTTTTTACACTAGTCAAAAGCAAAAAAGCACAGTAAACCTTGAGGAAGGAATAGCCGTCTTTCGGCTAAAAAATACATAACCTCCACTCTGGGCTACTGATACGTTAGTACCTGTGGTTTCCTTATTTTCCGGATCACGCGATGACTGTAAATGATCTCTTTTTTGACAAAAACCTTGAGCACGCCATTGCCAAAGCGCTGCCTACCATTGCCAAAGAGGCCGGTTTAATAACCCTCAAATACTACAAAAACCTTAGCGAAACCCAAACGAAAGATGATCATTCGTTGCTTACAATTGCTGATATTGAAGCCAATGATCACATTGAGTCCAGTCTAAAAAAATCTTTTCCCGCCATCCCTATCATTTCCGAGGAAACAGTTGATAAGAACAACCTTCACGATCATGATCTATATTTCTTAATCGATCCTCTAGATGGAACCCAAGAATTCGCCTGTGAAAGAGACGCCTTCACTATCAATATAGCCCTTATCTACAAACATAAACCTCTTTTAGGGGCTGTTTATGCACCTGCTTACCAAGAAATGTTTTGGACAAACAGCAGGAAAACAGCCTTCCATCAACAAGATAACGCTTCGCCCCAACGTCTGACCGTCCGCCCCCCCAATTTCAAAGAGGGTCTTGTGGTAGCAGCCAGCTTTTCCCACATTGACAACGCTTCAGAAGTTTACCTAAAAAAGCTACCCCTTAAAAAGCTCGTGCATTTTGGTTCGTCCTTAAAAATATGCCGGGTAGCCCAAGGAACAATAGACCTTTATCCGCGTCTAGGGCCCACAAGAATTTGGGATACAGGCGCCGCCCATGCTGTCTTAAACGCAGCAGGGGGTACCTTAAAAACCTTTGAGAATCAAGATCTTACTTACAACCCCTTACAACTCAAGAATCCGACTTTCTACGCCGCCGCCGAAACG
>CAZQLR010000016.1:6080-13885 GCA_964594205.1 uncultured Alphaproteobacteria bacterium | reverse complement strand
GTGTATAATGGATGTTATGATTAGCGAAAAAAAAGAATGGAAAAAACCTGGTGAATTGAGGCCTCTGTTTGATAGGCTGGAGGATGATGATCTCACTGAGAGCTTAGAGTCTCCAGTTGCTAAGATGTATGACGTTGATCAAATGCGCCAGTCGATACTTACAGAGGTTTTTGATCTTTTGGATACACGCTTAGCCTTTAATAGGCAAGATTATGAGGATGCTGCTTTTTATGAAAAAGAAGTATTTGGTCTAACTGTAGGGTATCCTTTTTTCTACGGCGTATCAGATTTTTCTTTCTATGACCCATCCAACGAAGAAGGAAGAGAGGCGTTGGAAAAAGAAATAACAATGGCCATAGAAATCTTTGAACCGAGGCTTAAAAATATACGTTTTAAAATAAAAAGCTTTTTGCCCCACCTTCAAGAGTTAGCTTCTGTTTTGGAAGCTGATATAGTAGTGGGCAACATGGTGCATCCTATTTCTTTTCCCATTCATGTGGATCAGGGAAATTTGAAAAAACCGCTCACGCCAGATGAAAGAAAAGAAAAACAGCAAAAGAAAAAACATCATAGGTAAGGAATTTTTGGAAGCTATATGCTTCTTGTGCCTTAACGAAAATTTATACTTGATGTAACGGTTCGCTTTACCATACAGAGGGTATTGTTGCTTTGTTTTTACTGAGCATTAAGTCTGTTAAACTCCAAACCAGAGCATCCAGTCGATCAGGAGATTTTAGGGTTGTATGGGGTGTGTAGGAACATAGCTGATCTTCTAGGATAGGAAAGGGTTTTGTATGAAAGACTCTACCTTGCTCATACAAAGCAGCGACAGGTTCTGCCCTGGTTTGCTTGTTGCGGCTGGCGTGGATGCCTTTAAAACTTACCGACGCATCCACGCTTCTGATCATGGCCTCTACCATATCACCACCTTTGTTAACTTCTGCCACAATGCGATCGGCTTTATAAAAATGATAGGCATCCACAGCTTTCTGTGCCCAGCCGGAAGGAGTGTATTTTCCTGAAAAATCGTCAAGGACGTATCCATACCCCTGTTGGCTGAGGCCAGCTACAATAATGCCTGTTTCATCGCTTTTACTATGGCAGGTAGCGGCTGGATCTATGCCCACAACAACACGTAGCAGATGGGGGTGTTTGCTCATGATACACCTCTCTCTTTGAAAAGTTTTCTTGGTTTGTTTATTGGGGCTATTTGATAAACGTTATTCTTCCATCGGTATTATCAAAATATAATTGTTCGTCGTGAAATTTCTTAATGGTAGATCTGTGACCAACGCTTATTTTGGTGACACCGGGAATTTCTTTATCAAGTAAGCTGTATACATGCTCTTCGGCAGTTTCATCAAGTGATGAGGTTGTTTCATCCATGAAAATCCATTTTGGTTTATGGAGTACTAAGCGTGCAAAGCTTATTTTCTGTTGTTCTCCTAAGGATAAACGTTTGGGCCAGGAAGCGTCCTCATCTAGGGCACTAGCATATTTTTTGAGGTTAACCTTTTCCAAAGCAGAACGAAGACTGTCGTCAGAGAAAAGTCGGCTATTGGCTTGATAGGGGTAAACCAAAACGTCACGCAGAGTGCCTAGAGGAATATAGGGGCGTTGCGGGACAAAAAACATCTCTTTCTGTTCGGGAACCATTAAGTCGCCTTGACCAAAAGGCCAAAGACCTGCCAAAGCACGAAGAAAAGTGCTTTTTCCGCTTCCTGACGGACCATTTAGCAAGACGGATACCCCTTGTTTGAGCTCTAAACTAGTATGTCCTATTAGAATAGTATCGTTAGGTAAATCTATAGACTGTATATTAACTTTTAAACTGTTAGTGCTTTTATGATGCGTTCGTTTAAGATGTTTATGGTGACCGTGTTGTTTGTCGATGGATTCTAGTGTGTCCATAAACCCTACAAGTCGTAGGGTTGCTGCGCGCCAAGCGGCTAGCTGCGGTAAGATGGTCATAAAATACATGAGGCTATTTTGAACCTGGAGCATAGCTGAACCAATTTGCATCAAGCCACCAAACTGAATTTTTCTAGCAAAATAGAGAGGTGCAGAAACAATGTATGGTAAGAAATTGGATATATTGACGCTTGTGTTCAGCCAAGCAAAATATCTGATATTCCAATACATGATGTGATACATATTTTTGAGGATATCATGGTAGAATGAGAATGATCGTGATTGTTCTGCTTTTTCAGAATGATAGAGGGCAATGCTTTCGGTGTTTTCTCGAATACGCATCATACTGAAGCGAAAATTAGCTTCGAACTTTTCTTTATTAAAGGAAAGCCTTACCAAAGAAGCCCCAAACTTAAAAGAAATATAAGTACTGAGAAGAGAATAAACTAAAGCGACCCAAAACAAGAAGCCGGGTATTACCTGGCCGCCTAACAAGGGCCAATTTTCTGGTATGCGAAAATTGGAGGAAAGCCCCCACAGGATAACGCTAAACGTAGCCAGTGTGAGAACTTTTTCAAAAGAGCTTATGAGTACAGTTTCTGTTTCTGTGACGAACTCACCAATGTCTTGGCTGATACGTTGATCAGGGTTATCTGTATCACCCTTGAACAGTTGCATTTTATAATATCGTTTATTGTCTAGCCATTTACCCATTAGGTGGTTAGTTAACCAATACCGCCAATCAATGATAAGTTTGTTTTTGACGTAAGACTGGGCCATGTTAGCCGCTAGAAACCCTGCTAAATAGGCACCAAACCAGAGCCATTGATTGAGAAATTTCTCTACCTGGTAATTTTGTAAAGCATCAAAGGTTATTTGCGCCCAAGTGTTTATTTTAACTTGGAAATATATAGATATTAAAACGGTGATTAGGATGCTTGAGGTTAGGAGCCAAGCTTTTTTTCGCTCGTTTGATTGCCAGTAGGGTGCTACAAAACGCCAAATATCTTTGAAAACTTGATACATTTTTTTTCCTGTTGATTACGAACGATATGGTGAACTATACCTTATGTTTTCCCTCTTCCACAAGGATCCTTGTTGGTTCAAGTTAAGCTGTGCATAGATTTCTTGCTGACCAAGGTGTGTGTTGTTGTAGTGTTTTTCCATTTGGTGTAGGAAACTAGGAGCAAGATTTTTTTTATTATCAAAAGTTGAACCTCTTGTCACAACAATACCAGGCATTTCCATTAGGTCTTTTAAAAAAGGTAAGGGTTTGGGCGTTGTTGTTATAATAACCCTGGGATTTTGTCCTAACCGCAGCCCCATTAACAGCATATCCCATAAAGATTTAGGATCCCTAAATTTAGCTAGTTCGTCTATCCAGGCGCCATCAAATTGGTATCCTCTTAATTTTTCGGGAAAATTACCATTAAACATATAAGCTTTGGCCAGAATGTCTGTTTTATGGGAGGTTTCTTTTCTTTTCCAAACGATCTGATCATCTTTTGAGCTAAAAAAAGGCTTTAAAGAGGGGGGAGATATGGTTCTGAGACCGCTGGGACCTTCTATCATGATATGACGTACCTCTTCCATAGAACCACCAATAAGAGCTAGGTTTTTGGCTTGCTTTTTTTCAACCCATCTACGTATTGTTTCTGCACCTGTTCTGGTTTTTCCAAACCCTCGTCCTGCTAAGATAAGCCAACCAAACCAGGGTACTCCTTTTACAGTTGTCGATTTTTTGGGCTCTCGTTGGTTTTGTCTGGCATGTTTGTACCAGTAGTACCTATCTTCTTGCTTACGTTTTAGTTTTATGAATTTCTCAAGAATATCAATAGTTTGCTGGCCTTGCTGCCATAAATCCTTGGCATGATGATTTTTCTTCATAAGAACCCCCGTTTATCAAAACCATGATGCCATAATCGTGTGTCTTAAAGTCAAACACAGCAAATTTAGGGGATAGTATAAAGGTATAGAAAGTCGTAAACGCTGAAAGATGGCTGGGGTGGTAGGATTCGAACCTACGCATGGCGGTACCAAAAACCGCTGCCTTACCGCTTGGCTACACCCCACTATGGTGTGTTCAGGTCACATGTGCTATGAACATACAGAGTTTGCTACAGGCATGCAAGGTTTTTTTAGGTGGCTATCCTTCCCAAAAGCCAAGGATAGCGTTATTTTTTTATCCCAATGGTTATGCCGTCACGCAAGGGTAAGCAGACAGAAACGTATTTTTCTTCATCTAATAATAAGCGACTATTGAACTCTATCATAGCATTGGTACTTTTCACCCCATGCTTTTTTGTTTTCAAGCCTGCTACGGCCCCACTCAAAAGAGTATTGTCGCCTACGATTATGCCTCCGGAACGTACATTAGAATCTGCCCAGTCCAGGTAGTCTGTGTAACCAGCTTTGTCTGCATCAATAAAAACAAAATCAAAAGGTCCTTGATTTTCTAGGCTTTCAAGTGTTTTCTTAGCATCGCCAGCAAGGCATTCAATGGTTATGTCATTATCCCTTAGCCAAGGGGCTTGATTTACAAAATTTTGTGTTACTTTGGCGCGATCAGGATCAATTTCTAGAGTCCATACCTTTCCTTTTCTAGACAGACCTTTTGATAGCCACAGGGCCGAATAACCAGCTAAAGAACCAATTTCTATTACTTTAGAGGCTTGGATTGATTGCACAAGAACAGAAAGAAAAGCACCTACCACAGGATCGATGTTAATGGCGAGATGTTGTTCATCTAAATATGTTTGTATAGTTTCGAAAATAGGCTCTAGAGGCTTATTTTTGTATAAGTAAGGGTAGATAAGATCTAGATTTTTTTCTACAGTCGTTGGTGTGCTCATATCAAAGTTTCCAACTTATTAGAAGATGGGTTACATAAAGCTTTAGTGATAATGGTGGGGCGGTTTTTTCATAAAATAGGTACCAAGAAAAGTGAGACCTGCAAAAACAGCGCTATAATAGAAAGGAGCCATAGAACCAATAGCTTCGTAAAGCTGACCAGCTATAAGGTTGGTGATTAAGTGTATGACACCACTGACACAATAAAAAACACCGAAGGCTAGAGCTCTGTATTTTTTTTCTGGAGCATAATCTAGAACCATGCCCATGAACAGTGTTTGCATAACACCAATTTGTATACCCCATAGGGCGACGCCTACAAAACCATATAACCATTGGCTTGCCATAGATAAAAACATGTTTGCAGATATTAAGAAAATCAGGCCAAATCGCATCAAGAAACGACGATCATATTTATCAGAAAGCCGTCCCATTGGGTAAGCTGAAAAGGCTGTAAAAAGGTTCATTACAAACATAACACCCGCAATATAGGTTTGCGAAACGCCCATTTCTTTAACACGCAAGATCATGAAGCCTTCCGAAAAACGCCCCATCATGAAAATGGCGCCAAGAATAACAAGGCTCCAATAACCTGTGCGCGTTGCTAAAAGCTCTCGTAACAGTTTAAAAGATAGGCGCTCTCTTTTTTTATCGAGTTCTTCTGTTGGCACAGGGGGTTCTCGGACAAGAAAAAACAGCAGCACGATACCTAAAAGAGCAGGAATGCTAGATGCCCAAAAAACAAAACGGTAATTGTCGTGGGAAATATACATAAGTCCCATGACGATAACTGGTCCAACCAGGGATCCTACGACGGCGAGCGTTTGTCGTAAGCCGAACGCAGATCCTTTGGAAGACTTGGGCGCTAGGTCTCCTACTAGGGCGTCTCGTGGTGCCGCCTGGAGGCCATTGCTTAATCGGTCAACAACCCGGGCAGAAAAGTACATACCCACGGACGATGCCAAAGCCATTAAAATACGGGAAATGAAAGATAGAGAATACCCTACATACAAAAGAGGTTTACGCTTCTTCAAGTGGTCACTTGTCCAGCCAGATGCTACACGAACACTTAGCGCGATGGCTTCCACCAATCCATCTATAAGGCCAAACATGGTGGTGCTGGCACCTAAAACCGTGGTTAAAAACACAGCGCTCAAGCTATAAACCATGGTGGTAGAAAGGTTGACAAGAAGATTCGAAAAACCGATGCCCCAAATATCTCTAGGCAGCTTTTCCACCTCTGTCACAGGGTTGGTGGTATTCTTCGACTGATTGGCGGCTTTGATTGCCTTAGTCATATGTATCCTCAAAAACAACAGAGCGCCTCAATAAAAAGGCGCTTGGTGCCCCCAGGGAGAGTCGAACTCCCACGTCCATAGGACAACAGATTTTGAGTCTGCCGCGTCTACCAATTCCGCCACAGGGGCAAATACTGTGGAATAATACATGGTATCAATTTCAAGTCAAGGAAAATGAGTGGCTATATAAATGGGGTGAGAGAATACAGTGTATTATGGTCTTAGGCCGAGAAAACCATTGTGGTCAAGCAGTGTGTGGCAATTGAAAAATATGGACATTGGGAGTACAATTGGGGTAGTTTGTGTGCCTGACAAATTAGGAGTCTGATTTTGAGAACCGTGGCCATATTTTTATTGTTGCTTGCCCTAGGTGGGTTGACTGGTGGTTCAGTTGTGGCCAGTTCTGAAAGTACGATCCCAGATTGGGTTGTAACAGCTAAGTCAAAAGTTAACGGTCGTGTCGGTCCTGGGAAACGGTATCCGATACGATGGGTTTATGAGACACCTTTCTTGCCCTTCAAGGTGCTGGCTTATAAAGATGGTTGGTACAAGGTCAAGGATTACCAGAGTGATGAGACGTGGGTAGCGAGCACAATGGTGACGTCCAAAGCGCAGGTTTTTCTTATAACAACGTTATGTCCTTTTTTCAAAAAAGAATCTAGTACCGAGCCCTATGCCCTTTTAGGGGAAAAAGCTTTGGTTAGGATACGTAAATGTAAGGGATATAGATGTGAAGGGTTTATACGTTCGTATGAGGGATGGTTTGAGCCTGCTTCCTGTGGATGGGGTCCTGTTCCGGGATTGAAAAGCTAGAGAATCAAAGGTCATAGGCAGGCAGAAGGCAGAGTAAAAGGTGGAGCGGGTGAGGAGAATCGAACTCCCGTCTTAAGCTTGGGAAGCTTCTGCTCTACCATTGAGCTACACCCGCCTGCAACAAGATATACTTAAATTTTAAAGAATTGACAAGATACGACCGATCAAAATGATTGATCGGGGTGGGGAAAATTTGGTAGACTGTCTTCTATGAAAACAGGAGGTTTCTATGAAAAAGTTATTATTTCTAACGGTTGTTACTTGCTTTACGGCCAGTCTTTTCGGTAGCTGACCCATGCAGTTCCTGTAACTGTAGTACGACGAAATATGAATCAAATGTAAGTAACTGTCGGAATACCTGTGAGGGGTGTGACAATTATTGTGCGAAGTATGATAACTGTCAAAATACTGACTGAAGAATAGTCGAAAGTAACTTTTCAGTCTTTGTATTTTTTGGTCCTTTATTTGACGTAAGTATGAGCGATTTGGGTTATGCCAAGGCTTATACTGTCTGGAGTAGTATGCAAGAACGGCAAATGAGAGCTTAGAGAGACGCGCTTTGTTCGATCAAGCCTTCATCACCCATAACCTTGATGTTGGATTCGACATCAGGGGTTTCTTCTGTCGCTTCAGAGGGGGTGGCGGTATTGTTGGTGTCTGCTTCTTTTTTCCGCCGTCCTGTACGACGTTTGGGTTTTTTTTCTGTATCGGCCTGGTTGGTCGTGTCTTCTAGCACCTTTTCTTTGGGGGCATCATCTTCATCTTGTTGATCATAGGCTATAAAATCATTTTTTGATTCTAATCTGTTTTCTTGGAAACGTGCCTGGTTTTGAGATTCAGCAAGACGTATTTCAAGTAAAATGCGGTAATAATGATCAGCGTGTTGAGAGTAGTTTTCAGCAAGGATGCGATCACTGTTCAAGCCGCTGGAAA
>CAZQLR010000016.1:0-5980 GCA_964594205.1 uncultured Alphaproteobacteria bacterium | reverse complement strand
GCGTGTTGAGAGTAGTTTTCAGCAAGGATGCGATCACTGTTCAAGCCGCTGGAAAAATCACGAGCACGGCTTGTGTATTTTTCATAGAGCTGTTGAGCTGTTCCACGAATTTTACCATCTGGCCCTGAACTTTCAAAAACATGATTTTTTGATGTGATATTGTTCTGATTCTGGCCAGAGCGACGACTGCGAGATCGGCGAAATTTCATATCTGTGCTGCCTCAATTGTGGATATGGACAAAAAAATAGGTGCTTTTAGGGGTCTTTCTATATCAGTAGCTGGTTTGAAGGGGTTCGGTCTGCACAAATTTTAAACATCTAGTGTAAGCTTGGAGATCCCGGAACTTATCAACACAATCAAAGCCCTTCGATGACATCATATACATTATTTCTTCACCTTGTCCAGCACCAATTTCAAAAAAAATAGCTGTTTTTTTATTTTCACCTCGTGAGTGTGTGATTTTATGGAGGGTGTTGGCTAAAATTTTATAGGCGTTTAAGCCATTAGGACCACCGTCCAGAGCCTTCAGAGGATCATAATTTTTGACAGCGGGATTTAAAAAAGGGATGTCTTTTGTTGCAATGTAGGGGGGATTGGTAATAATTATGTCAAAACTTTCGCCTTGCAGAGGGGTGATCCAGTTTCCTTTTTTGAAGATGATGCGGTCTTTAACACCAAGTATAGTAGCGTTTTGTGTGGCGGTATCGATAGCTTTCTGAGAAATATCGACGCCAACACCAGTGGAGTTAGGTAGTTCAGCCAAAAGTGTGATTAACAAACACCCAGAACCAACCCCAAGATCAAGCATGCGCCAGGGGACGTTTTTTTGATGTTGGGTATGTTGCAAAACAGCATCAATGAGCGTTTCGCTATCAGGTCGTGGGTCTAGAACGTCTTTGTTTGTTAGAAAATTTCGACCATAAAATTCACGAAAACCTATAATTTTTGAAAGAGGACAGCCATCAAGCCGTTGTTCAAGTTTCTGGAAGAACTGAATCTGTATATCGTTAGACACGGGTTCTGTTTCATGGGTCAAAAGATACAAAGGGTCTTTATTTAGGCAGTGTCCTAAAAGAAGAGAAGCTTCTCGTCTGGGGTTGGGCAGCTGTATTTGCTTAAGTAATGATACAGCTGTATCAAGAATATTTTTTATGGGCATTATTCTTCAACAGCAGCAAGACGTTCGGCTTGATCTTCGGCTACAAGGGCCTCAATAAGCTCATCTAGGGATTCACCATTTAAAATGCTTTCCAGTTTGTACAGGGTTACATTAATACGGTGATCTGTAACACGACCTTGTGGAAAATTGTATGTGCGTATACGTTCGGATCTATCGCCACTACCGACCTGGCTTTTTCTATTCGCTGCCTGAGCGGCATGAACTTTTTGACGTTCATGTTCGTAAAGCCTCGCCCGCAAGATTTTCATGGCCTTGGCTTTGTTCTTGTGTTGAGATTTTTCATCTTGTTGTTGAACAACAACCCCTGTTGGTAGGTGAGTAATACGTACAGCACTTTCAGTTTTGTTTACATGCTGTCCACCCGCCCCTGAGGCACGATAGGTATCGATACGAAGATCTGCATCATCTATGGCCACATCTACGTCTTTTACTTCAGGCAAAACAGCAACAGTAGCTGCAGATGTGTGAATGCGTCCTGACGTTTCTGTTTGGGGCACGCGTTGCACGCGGTGAACACCGGATTCAAATTTTAATCTGGAAAACACGTCTCGTCCTGTGACAGAGAAGCTAACTTCTTTTATGCCCCCAATACCAGTTTCATTAATAGTAAGAAGTTCTGTTTTCCAACCACGTATTTCTGCGTAACGTTGATACATGCGCATTAAATCAGCTGCAAATAGTGCTGCTTCTTCTCCACCTGTACCGGCACGGATTTCGAAAATAGCGTTTCGTTCATCGTCTTCGTCTTTTGGTAAAAGCAAAAGCTTCAGATTGTTTTCTTTTTCTGGCAGTAGATGCATCAAATGGTGACGTTCTTCTTCGGCCATATCTATTATTTCTTTGTCAGCATCTTGAGAGCTGGCTAAGATTTTTAGGTCATCGATATCGCTGAGTATTTTAAGGTAGTCAGTGGCATCGCCAACCACGGTTTCGAGGTCTGATAATTCTTTCGAAAGGGCAGCAAAGCGTTCAGCGTCTTCCACAATGCTTGGTTCAGAAAGGCTTGTTTGCAAAGCTGTATAGCGTTCTAGTATTTTTTCAAGCTTAGCTTTCATGGGAAAAATTTTCCTTTAAAAAAGTTGAGAGCATGGAAAAATCCACTTTGTCTTGGCGGCTTTCGCGAAGAAATTTGATGGTTGCTTGGTTGTTATTGCGTTCGTCTTCACCTATAAGGATAGCCGCATCGACGTTCATCTTGTCTAGTTTTTTTAATCTTTTCCCGGCATTTCCTTCAAACAAGATATTAACGAAGAACCCTGCTTCACGGAGTATAGTTCCTAGCTTCCAGCATAGTTCTATGGAAGCCTTTTCTTTATCAATGGGAAGAAGGCCCAACCTAGGGGACGACGAGGACAGAACTGTATTTTTCTCATCCAATAGTAGCATGAGGCGTTCTATACCAGCGGCCCATCCCAAAGAAGGTATCGATTCAGCGCCCATGTATTTTGTCAGGCCATCGTATCGACCTCCTGCTATGACGGTTCCTTGGGCGCCTAGATTTTTGGTGACAAATTCGAAGGTTGTGTGGCAGTAGTAGTCTAAACCACGGACTAGGTACGGGTTGCGCTTAAAAGGAATGTTGAGCATGGTTAATCCCTCACATACGCGGGAAAAATGCTCCTTGGATTCTTGGGATAAGAATTCTTCGAACAAGGGTGCCTTTTTTTTAAGTTCGTTATCACCAGGGTCTTTGGAATCAAGTATTCTCAGTGGATTGGTTATCAAGCGTTTCAGGCTGTCTTCAGATAGATCCTTTTTGTGCTGAGAAAAATAGTCGACTAAAGCGTGGCGATAGTTTTGGCGGGAAAACGTGTCACCAAGGGTGTTAATTTCTAGTTCTATAAAATTTATGAGATCAAGGTTTTTGAGGATAGTGTGACCAAGTGCTATGACGTCTGCATCTTGAAAGGGGTTATCAACGCCGATGAATTCAACGCCAAACTGATGAAACTGGCGAAGTCTGCCTTTCTGGGGACGTTCATAACGAAACATGGGACCCCAATAAAAAAATTTTTGGGGTAATTGATGGTGTAAACCGTGTTGTAAGAAGGCTCTGATACAACTTGCGGTGGCTTCTGGGCGGAGGACTATGCGTTCTTCTTTTTCTCTGGCTTCGAGGGTAAACATTTCTTTTGAAACGACGTCTGATGTTTCACCCAAAGTGCGTTTGAAAACCTCTTCATATTCGAGTAAGGGAAGGTTGATGGACCGAAATCCAAAACGCTTAGCCCACAAGCTAGCTGTATCTATAAGTACAGAGAACTTTTCGTGGGCATCGGGTAGAATATCATGGATGCCTCTCACGGTGCGGAGTTGACTCATTTTTTTCCCTTGGCTAGACGTCACAACAGAGCTCAAAAAAGCAGATTTTCTTAAAAGAGAAGATCACAGTAGTATTTCTAAGATTTGGCTGAGTTTTGTGCAAGAAGTTTTTCAAGTTTATGGCGGTGTACTTCCCCCCGTTTTCCAAGACGAATGCTTTCGTCGAGAGATGCCGTGGGATAGAGTGCTACACCACCAGCATTACCAACCACTAGGAAAATAGCCTGCTTCGGGACAGCAATAAGTTGTTCAGGCTGCATAGTTTTTGAAAAAATCCGTTTATTTTCTTCGTCTTCGAAGGCAATCCAAACTTCTTCACTGGCTTTCAAGAAAGGCGGTGAGGGTTGGAGCAGATCTGCAGCTTTTTGGTCTGAGATGCTTTTTTTGCTCGATCCTTCTGATTCTGGGAGGCTCTCTTCTGTGTTGTGTACAGGTACAGACGCTTTGTTGGGGGCTTTTTCTATGGGGGACGGTGCGCTTTTTTCTTCTGTTAAGCTGGCAAGAGAGGCCTTTTCTTTAACGATAGGTTCTTTTGCAGAAAAAGGGTTGTAGAAATACCAAGCCAACAATAAAACTACCAAAATACTTAAAGAAATAAAGATAATGCTTATGCTAGGAAAAGGGTTGCTGAGAGATAAGTGGCAGTCAGTCTTAGATTCGGTATCCGGTAGACTGTTAGGCTGTTTAAGTATCCCCGTTTCTTTCAAATATTGACCCTGTAGATCGCTAGCGTCTATTCCAAGAAAAGTTGCATAAGTTCTTAGAAAGCCAAACAAATAAACGGGGGCCCCTATGGCATCAAAATCGCCCTTCTCTAGAGCATCGAGGTATACTACCCGGATGTTTAGATGTTTGGACACTTCCCTAACCGTCAATTTCTTAGAAAGTCGTGTTTTCTTAAGTAGTTTGCCGATTTCTCTTTCGACGCTTTCTTCTTTTTTTTGAGCCGCCATCGGTTATTACCGTTCTTTATAGCTTTATTATTTCTAGCGTACCCAGCAATTATACGATGTTTATTGTTTTTCTACAAATAAGAAATAAATAAAGTTTTTTTATAGTTATAAGGAGTGTTGTAGATATTGTTTGAAAGTGGGGTGAGATGGATTTTTAATATAGGCATTTACTTTAGCTTTCCACCATGATCTATCAAAGGTGGAAAGTTCTTTTTGCAGAGAAGGGGCAGTTTCTGGCATGACCGAGAAACTAGTATAACCTAGGGCTGCAAGCACTTGAATTTCGCCATCTATGCTGCCCATATCACCACAAACAGTGATATTCATACCAAGTGCATGAGCTTTTTCGCGTATTTCTTTTAGGTACAAGAGAAAACTGTGGCTAGTTCGATCATATCTATACGCTACATTAGGGTTGCCACGATCACAGGCAAAAAAGAATTGAAATAAATCGTTGGTGCCTAGAGAAAGATATTCAACATGGCCTTTCAAGCGGACAAGGTCCATAACGCTGGCGGGTGTTTCAATCATCACGCCCAGTTGAATAGGAGGTTTTTTTGCCAGATTGAGGCGGGCAAGCTCTTCTTGATAAATGTCTCGGCAATTGAAAAACTCTTCAGCCGTACATACAAGAGGAAACAAGATATCTAAAGGGCCGTGACTGTTTGCGGCGCGGATGAGTGCCCTAAGCTGGTGCCGAAAAATGGTGTGGCGGTCTAGACTGATACGTATAGATCGCCATCCAAGGGCGGGATTTGCTTCTTTGGGAGGTTTGAAATAGGGAAGGTGCTTATCACTACCAATATCCAGTGTGCGAATGCAGCATTTTTTTCCCTTCATAATTTTGAGCAAATGACCATAATAGCTTGTTTGCTGGTCTGTAGAGGGAAACTCTTGTTCTTTCATAAACAAAATTTCCGTGCGGAAAAGTCCAACACCATCCACGTGTAAATTTCCAGCCTTGCTGAGTTCTTCCATTAATCCTAAATTTACAAGGACCTGGTATCCTTTGTTACGGCAGTTCTTTTGTAGTTTAGGTGTTGAGGTGATGGGCACATGGCTATTGGGATGCTCCTCGCTGGTAAGTTTTTTACATAATTCTAAAGAGGGGTTTATAATGGCTGTTTCATTTTTAGTATCGAGCAGAATAGTATCAGTACTTGAAACAACATCTGTAATGCCGACAGCCCACCCCAGAAGTGGAATATTCATTGATTTTGCTAATAACACCACATGAGAGCTAGGACCGCCGTGTTCAAGGATAATACCTTTAACATTATATTTATTTAATGTTAAAAGATCGCCAGGACCCAGGTGTTTAGCGACCACAATAACGTTGTGATTACTTTTACCTTTTTCTGTAAGCTGTTTTTGGTTTTGCAGAATGAAAAATAGTTTCTGGCTAATATCACGCAGGTCTTCCAAAATCCAGGGAGAGGAATCTTGTTTTAGTTGTTGGAACTGGAATTCCATGTCTTGCAGAACATTTTTTACCGATGCAGAAGAGGTAAAGCCACGCCTTAT
>CAZQLR010000015.1:0-14053 GCA_964594205.1 uncultured Alphaproteobacteria bacterium | reverse complement strand
CCCTTGAAATGGCTAAAAGTATGCTTGCTTCAGGCAAGGTAGATGATACCTTTATCGCTAGTATGACAGGCTTAACCTTGGATGATATAAAACAACTAAAAGAATGAAAAATAAAAATCTCTAGGACAAAAAAAAGACCCCCAAAAGGGGGTCTTTTTATAGACTCTAACACTACTACAAGGCGTTATTTAGTCTTTTTTTCAGTCGAAGGTTTACTAGAATCAGCTGTATCTTCTTTTTTCTCAGTTTTGGCTTTTGCTCCAGCGGAACCCTTTGATTCTTTGGCCTCTAAGGTTACGTCATCATTTTTCTCCACCTCGGGTTCCCGATCTACAAACTCAATGACGGCCATAGGAGCATTGTCACCATGGCGAAAACCAGCTTTCATGATACGAAGATAACCACCTGGACGCTCTTTGTAACGAGGGCCGAGAACTTCCATCAATTTTTTAGCAGCGTCAGGGCTGCGAACAGATCCTATCAAAGAACGATAGGCATGTAACCCACCGCGCTTAGCCAACGTTACATATTTCTCCACAATGGGACGCAAATCCTTAGCCTTTGGCAAAGTCGTCTTTATTTGCTCACACTGCACCAAAGCTGTTGCCATATTGGCGAACATAGCCTTTCTATGAGACGACGTGCGACTAAATTTTCTACCACGTTTTAGATGACGCATTGATCAAACTCCTCTAGATCAATTTTAGCTTAAAATGGGTCTTCGAAGCGCTTAGATAGCTCTTCTATGTTTTCCGGTGGCCAGTTCGAAACCTCCATACCAAGATACAAACCTAGTTCATCCAAGACAGCTTTAATCTCGTTCAAGGACTTCCGGCCAAAGTTAGGTGTACGGAGTAAGTCTCCCTCAGTCTTCTGAACCAAGTCACCTATATACACGATGTTTTCGTTCTTAAGACAGTTGGCAGAACGAACTGAAAGTTCAAGTTCTTCAACCCGCTTAAGAAGATTCTTCATCAGCGTGTTTTCTTCTTCCTCTTCCTTCACTTCTTCAATAGCCTCAGGTTCTTCGAAGTTAATGAAAGGTTGGAACTGATCTTGCAAAATACGCGAAGCATACGCAATAGCATCTTCAGGCATCACGGCGCCGTTCGTCTCGACAGATAAGATAAGCTTATCATAGTCCGTTATTTGCCCAACACGAGCATTTTCCACCTTGTACATCACACGGCGAACTGGGCTAAACAAAGCATCCACCGCAATCTGGCCGATCGGCTGGTCTTCTTTTCGATTATCACTGGCAGGAACGTAACCGCAGCCAGACTCAACCGTCATTTCCATAACCAGATGAGCATTGGCACCCAACGTACATATCTTATGATCTTTATTAATAACTTCAACGGCCGACGGGCACTCTATCATGTCAGCGGTGACAACACATGGTCCCTTGATATCAAGAGAAATACGTTTAGAGCCCTCCTCATGCAATCGCAGCGCCAGCTGTTTTATATTGAGAATAACCTCAGTAACATCTTCCATAACGCCAGGTATAGCCGTAAATTCGTGCAAAACGCCTTCGATTTTAATACTTGTAACCGCCGCTCCTTGCAGAGAAGAAAGCAATACGCGACGAAGAGCATTACCCACGGTATAGCCATATCCACGCTCAAGCGGTTCAGCTACCATTGTGCCTTTGTATGTTCTTTCATCTTGATCCACCTGAATTTTGTTAGGTCGAATCAAAGACCTCCAATTTTTCTGTATCACGGCTTGTTCCCCTATTAACTAGACAAAGGTTACTTCTGCAACTATGGCTTAAATACTAGACACGGCGACGTTTTGGTGGACGACAACCATTATGTGGTATAGGCGTAACATCTTTGATGGATGTCACAACTAAACCTGCTGCTTGCAGGGCACGCAAAGCAGACTCACGACCTGTTCCAGGTCCTAAAACCTCAACACGTACAGTTTTTAACCCATGCTCTTGAGCTTTCTTAACGGCCTCAGTAGCCGCTATTTGCGCCGCATAAGGCGTTGATTTACGCGAACCACGAAAACCATTGGCTCCAGCTGTAGACCAGGCGATAGCATTACCTTGTTCATCCGTAATGGTAACCATGGTATTGTTGAACGTGGCTGCTATGTGTGCCACACCAGAAGCAATGTTTTTGCGATCCCTTCTACGAACACGCACCTTTGTATCTTTAGCCATCTATATTAACCTATTACTCTTCTAACTTTACTTAACTTTTTATTTTTTTCCTGCTATTGCTTTGGCGCGACCTTTACGCGTGCGAGCATTACAACTTGTACGCTGACCACGAACCGGCAAGTTTTTACGATGACGCAAACCACGGTATGTTTTAAGATCCATCAGACGCTTGATGTTCATAGCTACTTCACGTCGAAGTTCACCTTCAACTTGGCAATCAGCATCAATGACCTCTCGTAATCTAACAACTTGGTCATCTGTCAATTTTTGTACACGTTCTGTCGGGTCTACACCAGCGGTCTCACAAATTTTAAGAGCCATCGTGGGGCCTATACCATATATGTACGTAAGAGCGACTTTCACTCTTTTATTCGTTGGAATATTAACACCTGCAATACGTGCCACGCTATTTCTCCTTAAATTTCAAAACCCACGCAAGGTACAATGAACTTTTTTAGCCATTGTTATTCAGTTAGTCAAGTTTTCATATCATGTCTTGTAGTGTTTTGCAAATGTCTTTACGCACTTTCTCAACACTTTCCATACCATTTATGTTCATTACAATGTGTCGCTGAGCATAAAAATCTACGAGCGAGCTTGTTTTTTCTTCATAAACACGCATTCTCGTCGCAAACGTTTCAGCCGTATCGTCCGCACGTTGGTAAATCTTTCCTCCACACTTGACACAAGGAGACCCCTCTATATCAGGCGTTATAGAAACATTGTAAAGAGCTCCACAATCCTGACAAATACGTCTGTTAACCACACGATCTAACAGGATCTTATCGTCATACTCCAGATTAATTACACAATCCACTTTGTGACCTAAGCTATGCAAAGCTATCTCCAACGCTTCTGCTTGGCTTAAAGTTCGAGGAAAACCATCATAAATAACACCCAAAGATCGATCATTTTTTGCCAAGAAACCTTTAACAATATCCATAATCAGCTCATCAGGAGGAAACTGACCCTGATCTATGCAACCTTTTACAGCCAGTCCGAGATCAGATTTTTTTTCCACCTCTTGACGCAAAAGATCACCTGTCGACAACTGAACGTATCCTTCAGCGACAAGAAACTGTGCCTGGGTCCCTTTGCCAACACCTGGAGGTCCAAATATAACGACATTGAGCATAAGTTTAAATCTTCCCTTTTCGGGGTTTCCCCTTCTGGTTAGATTTTTTCAACAAGCCATCGTATTGATACGCAATCATATGAGAGTGTACCTGAGCCACCGTATCCATGGTCACACCCACGATGATCAAGATACTCGTACCACCAAAATAGAAAGGAAGAGGACCAAAATAAGCTTTCAAAAGCTCAGGCAAAATACAAACCAAAACTAAATAAGCTGACCCTGCCACAGTTAGACGTGTCAAAACATAATCAAAAAACTCAGCTGTCTTTGCTCCGGGCCTAATCCCCAGTATGAAGCCATTTGACTTTTTCAAGTTCTCAGCCGTCTCTTCAGGGTTAAAAACAATCGCCGTATAAAAGAACGCGAAAAAAATAATCATCGCCGAATAAATAAGAATAAACGACCAACTACCTGGCATCAAATATGCGGCAAAGCTGCTGTACCAAGCCGTCCCATCAGACTGAGTCATAGCACCGATTGTAGCAGGAAAACCAAGTAAAGAACCTGCAAAGATGGGCGGTATAACACCCGCACTATTAATTTTAAGTGGTAAGTGGCTTTTTTCTCCGGCATACATCTTGCTGCCAACCTGACGCTTTGGATACTGTACCAAAACACGACGTTGAGCACGCTCCATAAAAACAATGAAAGCAATAGCAGCAACCATAATAAGAACAACGGCAACAATGGCAATGGCCGACAACGCTCCCGTGCGACCAAATTCCAAGGTTCCCAGGATAGCTTGAGGTAGGTTAGCAACAATACCTGCATAAATAATTAGTGATATACCATTACCAATGCCGCGGGCTGTTATTTGTTCACCTAACCACATCAAGAAAATTGTAGAACCAGTTATGGTTACAACGCTAATCAGCTTAAACAACATACCGGGCATAATAACAGGTGAACCAGGCATGAGTTCCAGAGCCGTCGCAATACCATACGCCTGAACAGAGGCCAAACAAACCGTTCCATAGCGCGTATACTGATTAATTTTAACACGCCCTTGACCGCCTTCTTTCTTCATTTGCTCGAGAGGTTTATAAAGAGACGTCAACAACTGCATGATAATGCTTGCTGTAATATAAGGCATAATATTAAGTGCGAAGATACTCATACGCCCCAAAGCACCACCACTGAGCATATCAAACATACCCAGCAAGCCAGAACCATTACTTTTTACTAGATCAGCCATAAGCTGGCTATCAATACCAGGTAAAGGAACATACGACCCAAAACGATAAACTATCAAAACGCCTAAGGTAAACCAGAGGCGTTTTTTTAGATCTTGAGCGTTTGAAAAAGATTTAAAGCTTAAGTTGGCAGCTAGCTGTTCAGCAATGGAAGCCATATTTTTATACCCTGTTTTAATTTGTCAAAAGCTTCACGGATCCTTTGGCTTTTTCTATTTTTTCCCGAGCAGCGGGCGTCACATGGTGAGCCTCCACCGTCAAAGAGATTTTCACATCTCCAGCAGCAAGAATACGCAAAACTTCTGTGTTAGAACGCACGCAAGCTTTTTCCTGTAAAAGCTTCAAGGTAATAGTCTCTTTTGCATCCAAACGCTTGGCCTCAACAAAACGTTGTAAATCTTCAACGTTAAGCGTTGTTATCACCTTTCTATCTTTCCTCGAAGAAAAGCCTCGCTTAGGTAAACGTTGATACAAAGGCATTTGACCGCCTTCAAAACCCTTTATGGAAACACCAGAACGTGACTTTTGGCCTTTATAACCTCGGCCACCCGTCTTTCCTTTGCCTGATCCAATGCCACGACATACACGCGTACGCTTTTTACGTGCGCCAAGATTATCACTAAGTGTGTTTAACATTATCTGCCTCAAATTTTAAGCTACGACCTCAACCAAATGCTGAACACGGCGTATCATCCCGCGCACAGCTGGTGTATCTTCTAGTTCACGCACCTGGTTAGCTTTCATCAAACCCAAGCCCTTTAAAGTAGCGGCCTGATAGTCTTTGCGGCCTATAGGGCTACCAACTCTCTTTATTTTTACTTTAGCCTTTGCCATTGCAACACTCTTCCTTTAATCTTAGGATTTAGCCCCACGGGAACCAAGTATATCAGAAACCTTCAAACCTCGACGATCCGCAACTTGTTTAGGCGAGCTGATAGACTTCAACGCCTCTACAGTAGCTCTTACCATGTTATGCGGGTTAGAGGAACGAACAGACTTAGCCACAACATCCTGGATACCCAAAGCCTCAAAAACAGCACGCATAGGGCCTCCAGCAATAATACCAGTACCAGAAGGCGCTGAACGGAGAACAACTGACCCTGCACAAAAACTGCCCACCACATCATGATGCAAGGTACGCCCTTGACGCAATGGTATATGAACCATATGCCGACGAGCAGCTTGAGTAGCTTTTTGAACAGCTTCAGGGACCTCTCTAGCTCTGGCATGACCATGACCAACACGACCTTTACCATCACCCACTACAACTAAAGCAGAAAAACCAAAACGCTTACCACCTTTAACAACTTTAGCAACGCGGTTAACATTAACGAGTTTTTCTATAAACTCGGGTTCATTTTTTCGTTCTTTTGACGTACGTGCCATATTTTCGTTACCCCTTAAAACTTCAAGCCCTTACTACGTGCACCCTCTGCCAAGGCTTTCACACGACCATGATACAAAAATTGTCCACGATCAAAAACAACATCCTTGACACCAGCCTTCATTGCTCGCTGAGCAATAAGTTCACCAACTTTCTGAGCCGCTCCACTAGACGAAGCGTTTCCTACTTTGCCCTTTAACTCTTTTTCAGACGTTGAAGCAGAAGCCAACGTCCTAGATTGAGCATCATCTATAACCTGGGCATAAATGTGTTGGTTAGTGCGATGAACGGAAAGACGAAGCTTACTATTCGCCGTTCTTCTAATAGCATTACGCACACGCAATTTTCTTTTATCAGCAGAAGACAGTTTAGTGCTAATCATTTCTTCTTACCTTCCTTACGTAAGATAACTTCATTGGCATATTTAATTCCCTTGCCTTTATACGGCTCTGGCTTCTTCTTGGCACGTATTTCAGCAGCTACCTGACCTACACGTTCTTTGGAAGAACCAGTAACCTCAATACTCGTAGGTTTAGAACAGTTTATCCGAACATCGGAGGGTATTGGAAACACCACGTCATGACTAAAACCCAACTGCATGACAAGATCATTCCCCTTCACTTGAGCACGAAAACCAACACCATTGATCTCTAGCTCAACTTTGAACCCTTCACTCACACCATGGACAGCGTTTGCCAGCAAACGGTTAAAAGTCCCCCAAAGAGAGCGTGTTTTCTGGTCGTCATTAGCAGGCGCAAGCAAAAGCCCATCACCATCCTGAGACAACGAAACACAGTCAGGCAACATAAAAACATGCTCACCCAGTTTGCCCTTAACTTTAACCTCAGCGCCATCACAATTCACGCTAACGCCAGACGGTAATTTTATTTGTGCTTTTCCAACCCTTGACATCAGTTCAAGTCCTCAATTTTTGGCTTTAATATACAGAACAAAGTACTTCACCGCCAATATTCGCCTCACGCGCAGCACTATCGGTCATCAAACCTTTAGAAGTAGAAACGATGGCAATACCAAGCCCACCTTTTACCCTCTTCAGGTCCTGAGATTTCGTGTATACACGGCGACCCGGTGTCGTAACCTTTTTAAGCTCAACAATAGCCGGCTTACCCTCAAAGTATTTGAGCTGAATATCAATTTCTTCCACGCCTTCGCGAACCTGACGCGTAGAATAATTAGTAATATAGCCCTGCTCCTTCAATATTTTGAGAACACTAAGCTTCAACTTAGAGGCAGGAGCCTTGACAGCGGCTTTATTTACCATATGAGCATTTCGAATGCGCGTTAGCAAATCTGCAATAGGATCTGTTAATGACATAATCTAATATCCTTACTACCAACTGGCTTTAGTCATGCCAGGAATTAAACCAAAAGCGCCCATTTCTCGAACCACGTTACGGCAAAGCTTAAACTTACGATAGAAAGAACGAGGCCTACCCGTAACCAAACAACGGTTACGCAAACGTGTTTTTGCACCATTCCGGGGCATGGAAGATAGCTCCAATTGTGCTTTGAAACGCTCTTCCAAAGGAAGATCACGATTATACACAGTTGCCTTGAGCCGCGCGCGCTTGGTCGCACATTTAGCAACCAACCGTTCACGATTTTTATTTTTTTCTCTAGCGCTTATTTTAGACATTTATACCTCTAGTACAACTTAAACTTACTTCGTAAAGGGCAACCCCATATAGGCCAACAAAGCACGAGCCTGCTCATTCGTACGAGCCGTCGTTTCAATAGATATATCCATACCCCTGATCTGGTCAACCTTATCATAATCTACTTCAGGGAAGACTATCTGCTCTTTAATACCAAAATTGTAGTTTCCCCTACCATCAAAACTTTTAGGAGAAAGACCATGGAAGTCCCTAACACGCGGCAACGCAATATTCACAAGACGATCAAAAAACTCAAACATACGATCACGACGCAACGTAACCTTACACCCTAACTTCATACCATCCCGCAGTTTAAAAGCTGCTATAGACTTCTTAGCTGTGGTAATAACAGGCGCCTGCCCTGCAATCAGCCTCATTTCCTCAACGGCATGATTAATCTTTTTTTGATCCCCCGAAGCTTCACCAACACCCATGTTAATCACTATCTTCACTAATTTAGGAATCTCCATAGGGTTTTTTAGGCCTAAATCTTCCTTCAGTTTAGCAGCAACTTCGTTATGATAGTATTCTTTTAATCTGACCATAGCCTAATACTCTACGCCTCAATCTTCTTTCCGCTTTTCTTAGAAAAACGAACTTTAACATTATCTTCCATCCTATAGCCAATTCTGGAAGCTTTCTTAAGCTCCTGATCATAATAAGCTACATTTGACAGATGCACCGGCGATTCGACACGAACAACACCACCTGCATGAGCTGCCGACGGCTTCTGGTGACGAGCCACCATATTGACACCCTCAACAACCACTCGGTTTTCTTGACGTAAAACCTTCTGGACTTTTCCTGTTTTGCCCCTGTCCTTACCAGCAAGAACAATAACAGTATCACCTTTTTTTATGCGTACTTTAGCTTGCATTTACAACACCTCAGGAGCTAGTGAAACAATTTTCATATAACCCTTGCCACGCAGCTCACGCGTAACAGGGCCGAATATACGAGTACCGATGGGTTCATTTTGTTTCGACAAAAGAACAACAGCATTACCATCGAAACGAATGGATGAACCGTCCCCACGGGACACCCCTTTTTTTGAACGAACAATCACCGCGCGCATAACTTCACCAGAAGTAACACGACCACGCGGAATGGCAGACTGGACGCTCACAACCACAATATCACCGATGTTAGCCGTCCTGCGCTTTGATCCCCCAAGAACCTTAATACACTTAACTTTTTTAGCTCCAGAATTATCAGCCACACTGAGCTCTGTTTCCATCTGAATCATAGTTAATTCCTACTTCCTCTGCTGCGCCCTTTAGTCTTTTACAACAACCCAAGTTTTCAGCTTGGATACAGGCTTTGATTCCATGATTTTTACTTTATCACCAACTTTGCACTCATTCCCCTCATCATGAGCATGATATTTCTTATGGCGCCTAACAATCTTTTTGTACAACGGCTGCAAAACGCTACGTTCAACTAAAACTGTGGCGGTTTTATCCATTTTGTCACCAACAACAACACCTTCTAATACACGTCTTGGCATTCTGAACCTACTAAGCTGACTTTATTTTTTCATTTATGACAGTCTTTAAACGCGCCACATGGTGACGAAGCTTTTTAAAACCATCGGTTGATTCAAGCTGATCCGTAGACTTTTGGAACCTTAAATTCATAAGCTCCTTTTTAGCCTCATTGAGCTTGTTTTTCAACTCTTTTAAATCTAATTTTCTAATTTCATCAATTGTCATTTTCACTAGACCCACCACTCTTACGAACCTAAGCGCGCTACAAATTTACACTTGATCGGCAATTTCTCTGAAGCAAGGCGCATAGCCTCCTCAGCAACATCCCGCGTCACACCGTCAACCTCGAACAACACACGACCCGGTTTAACGCGCGCAGCCCAATACTCCACACTTCCTTTACCTGACCCCATACGAACTTCCGCAGGCTTCGAACTAACAGGAAGATCAGGAAAAATTCTAATCCAAACCCTTCCTGAACGACGCATGCACCTTGTTATAGAACGACGTGCAGCTTCAATTTGCCTCGCTGTTATACGAGATGGCGCCACAGCCTTAAGCCCAAAAGTACCATACGTCAAAGAAGTTCCACCTTTCGCATTACCATGAATACGACCCTTGAAAGCCTTCCTAAATTTTGTGCGTCGAGGTGACAACATAACCTTACCTTCTTATAAAATTCAAGTTTTATTTTTTACTTTGACCAGCATCCACTTCCGCACCAGCCTTTACAGATTCACCTTTATAAATCCAAACCTTGATACCAATAGCACCATAAGTCGTAAAAGCCGTCGCAACACCATAATCAATATCCGCACGCAAGGTATGAAGGGGCACACTACCCTCACGATACCATTCCATACGAGCAATTTCCGCGCCACCAAGTCGCCCTGAGCAATTAACACGTATTCCCTTAGCACCCACTCTTAATGCTGCTTGCATACCTTTTTTCATAGCACGCCTAAAAGAAACACGTCTTTCAAGCTGCGTAGCTATAGCCTCTGCAACCAGAACAGCGTCCATTTCTGGCTTGCGAACCTCATTAATGTTAAGCGTGATTTCTTGAGAAGCAATCTCACCAAGCTTCTTTTTCAAAGAATCAATATCCGCACCACGCTTACCAATGATGATACCAGGCCTTGCCGCTAGAATAGTTATTCTCGGCTTTTTAGCCGTGCGCTCTATAACAACCTCAGCAATACCCGCCTGTTTTAAATTCTTATGGATAAAACGACGTATTGCGATGTCTTCATGCAAGCATTCAGTGTAATCCTTGTCGGCATACCATCTGGATTTCCAGGTCTTATTGATGCCCAAACGTAACGCTATGGGATTCGCTTTTTGACCCATTATGCTGACTCCTTTTCGCCTACAATAACTTTGATGTTAGAAAAATATTTTTTCACCTGACTCACGCGGCCCCTGCCTCGTACATGATGACGTTTTAAAATCATAGCCTTACCAACATAAGCTTCCTCAACGTAAAGGTTGTCTATATCTAAGCCATGGTTGTTTTCAGCGTTAGAAACAGCCGCGTACAAAACACGTTCCACATCATTGGAAATACGCTTCCTACAAAACTTTAGAGTAGACAAAGCATCACTTACTCGCATTCCTCGTATAAGTTTTGCAACTAAGTTTAACTTACGCGGCGACGTTTTCATGACGCGCTGGGATGCCATAGCCTGTGTTTCTTTTAAGGCACGCGGGGTGGACGTTTTTCCCATAATTAACCTCTTTTCGCTTTCTTGTCAGCGCCATGACCATAATAAGTCCTTGTCGGCGCAAATTCACCAAACTTATGACCAACCATATCCTCAGACACATAAACCGGTATAAACTTATGTCCGTTGTAAACCCCAAAGGTCAAACCAACAAACTGAGGCAGGACGGTGGAACGACGAGACCACATCTTGATCACATCACGACGCCCAGATTCTCGAGCTTTTTCCGCTTTTTTTAACAGATATCCATCAACAAATGGACCTTTCCATACAGAACGTGTCACTCAACCCTCACTTACTTCTTTCTACGTGTGATAATATATTTATCTGTCATTTTATTATGCCGCGTCTTCTTACCCTTAGTAGCCACGCCCCAAGGTGTCACAGGATGGCGACCACCCGATGTCTTTCCTTCACCACCACCATGAGGGTGATCAACAGGGTTCATAACAACACCTCGCACGGTAGGCCTAACACCCATCCAACGCTTACGACCAGCCTTACCTAAACTTATGTTCTTTTGATCTGGGTTAGAAACAGCCCCTATAGTCGCACGACACTCACCAAGGATTTTGCGAAGCTCACCAGAAGAAAGCTTCACAAGAACATAACCCGCTTCACGGCCAACAATCTGCACAAAAGAACCAGCAGAACGGGCAAGCTGTCCACCTTTACCAGGCTTCATCTCAACATTATGAACAATTGTACCCACAGGTATATTTTTCAACGGCATACAATTACCCGGCTTAATATCAGCCTTGTTTGCAGAAACAATGGTATCTCCCACACCTAAACGTTGCGGCGCAATAACATAAGACCGATTCTTGCTAGATTCATATTCAACCAAGGCAATAAAAGCTGTTCTATTGGGATCGTACTCAATCCGCAAAACTGTTGCCACCTCATCAAACTGACGACGCTTGAAATCTAACAGGCGGTAACGACGTTTATGGCCTCCTCCTTTGTGGCGCGTTGTAATACGCCCCAAATTATTGCGACCTGATTTTTTCTTAAGACCCACCGTAAGAGCCTTTTCTGGCTTACCAGACCAAAGCTCTTTCCTGTCAACCAAAACCAGCTGGCGCTGACCGGGAGTTGTTGGTTTATACTGCTTTAATGCCATTTTACTTCACCTTAATTAGGCAGAACATCTAACTTCTGACCTTCCTTCAAGCGCACCACAGCACGCCTCATATCCGCCCTTTTCCCAGGCACACCTTTAAAACGTTTCGCCTTACCAGAACGATTTAACGTTTGAACACTTTCGACCTTAACGTTGAATATCTTCTCAACGGCTTCTTTTATAGACACCTTTGTGGCTCGCGGCAAAACGTCAAAAACATACTGATTATTCTCAGCCAAGCTCATCGTTTTTTCGGTAACAACAGGATTTCTTAAAACATCATACATCTGCGTCATAGCTACCCTCACCCTTGCAATCTTGCGTGAATATGATCAACTGCGTCAACTGTCAAAACCAGCTTAGGATGCTTCAAAATATCCAAAACGTTCAACCCTTGCTGAGGCAGCATATCCACCTTAGGAAGATTCGAAACCGAACGTACCATATTTTCATTAACTTTAGAGCCATCAATAATCAATGCCCCTTCGCACTTAAGCGTTTCTAAAGCAGCACGCATAGTTTTAGCAGAAGGTTTTTTGACATCAGAAGATTCTAAAACAATCAAATCCCCAGAAGCCATCTTAGACGACAAGGCGCACTTAAGCCCAAGTTGACGAACCTTTTTAGGCAACTTATACCCATGGTCACGCACAACAGGCCCATGAGAAACGGCACCACCTCTGTGCTGAACAGCACGTTTTGTCCCCTGACGAGCGCTACCCGTTCCCTTCTGGCGAAAAGGTTTTTTACCCGTGCCAGAAACCTGAGAAACCGTCTTAGTTGCGTGACAACCACTTCGAGCCTTAGCCTGCTGCCAAAGGACTACACGCGCAAGAATATCTTCACGAGCCTCGACACCAAACACAGACGGGCTTAGCTCTTTGTCACCCTTCTTTTTACCTTGCAAATCAACAATTGGTAGTTTCATAGCTAAATCTCTATCTTACCATCCGGTTAGCGAGCCGTCTTTTTAACAGCATCTTTAATGTAAACAAGACCCCCTCGAGAGCCAGGCACAGCGCCTCTAACAAAAATCAACCCACTCTGGGCATCAACTTTTACAACTTTAAGGTTCTGTACTGTTACTTGTTCCGCGCCCATATGTCCAGCCATTTTTTTACCTTTAAAAACTTTACCTGGATCTTGACATTGTCCTGTAGAGCCGTGCGCACGATGCGAAATTGACACACCATGGCTTGCGCGCATACCACCAAAGTTATGACGCTTCATGGCTCCAGCAAAACCTTTACCCTTCGAAACAGCCGTAGCATCGACAAACTGGCCTTCTTGAAAATGATCGGCACCAAGAGCCGCGTTCATTTCTAACCCCTGGTCACCATCCACACGAAACTCTTTAAGAGAGTCCCTAGGATCCATTTTGTTTTTATGAAAATAGCCGAGCTCTGCTTTATTAAGTCTAGACTTAGACCTCGAATTAAAACCTACAACAACAGCGTCGTAGCCATCCTTTTCAGCAGTTCTCTTACCAGCCACAACACAACCACTCACATCAAGCATGGTTACCGGTATGTGCTGACCGTCTTCGGCAAAAATACGAGTCATACCTGACTTCTTCGCAATTAATCCCGTGCGCATCACGTCACCTTATATATTAAAACTTATAACTTTATCTGAACATCCACCCCGGAAGCCAAATCTAATTTCATCAGAGCATCCACAGTCTGTGGCGTCCACTCAGATATATCCAAAACCCTTTTATGTGTACGAATTTCAAACTGTTCACGAGACTTTTTGTCAATATGAGGAGAACGGTTAACCGTAAAACGTTGAATATTTGTCGGCAAAGGGATAGGACCATGAACATTTGCACCAGTCCTTTTAGCAGTATTCACTATTTCCTGTGCAGACAAATCCAAAACGCGATGGTCAAAAGCCTTAAGACTTATACGTATCGTTTGATTGTACATATTTTTTTACCTAAAGTTCGTACCGTGACAAAGCACTCCACATGGGGAGCACTTATACACGATTTCTTTTTCTTATTCAATAATTTTTGTAACGACGCCAGCACCAACGGTTCTACCACCCTCACGGATAGCGAACCTAAGGCCCTCATCCATAGCGATAGGCACGATAAGGTTAACCGTCATCTTTATTTTATCACCTGGCATGACCATCTCAACACCTTCAGGGA
>CAZQLR010000014.1:14148-15756 GCA_964594205.1 uncultured Alphaproteobacteria bacterium | reverse complement strand
CAACAACGGCTTGAAACATGAAGTGGCTGATGTCTCTATCACTAGTACCGGATTTTACGGTGATTTTTTATATCAAATAGATCAAACGGTTCAAATGACTGGCCTTTGTTGCCCCAGTCACTGAATTCGTGGGAGATCATTAATTTGTCACTTGTGATGTAGGTATCTGGGGACAGGATTTATATTATGGTCCACTAGTCCTGTTTAAATGCAGAAGAGCAAGTTGATCAGACAATACCTGGGCAATAAGGTATCCAGCGTGGGGTGCATTTTTGGTGTTTTTCTCTATTTGCTTAAGGTCCCATTTCTGGTTACACCATTCCCAGTAAGGTGCTCTCCCTGCCTTTCTTTCAGATTTAACGTGGTGTTGATGAACGCTACCCATTGCGCTGTGGTTGAAAATCATGATGTGGCCATGGGGAAGACAGTCAATAGCTTGGGAAATCATTGATGTGGATTCTCCCGGAATTAGAGCGAGCCCACCTGTTTTTTGGAGCAATCCAAGGAGAACAGGAAATTGGCTGGGTTGTCCAAAAACAAAGTTTTCTAATTGAAAAGAGATGCCTTTTTCTTCTAGTGCTTTAGAAAAAGCAAGAGTGACTGGGTCAAGATGGTGATAACCTGACGTAGCATCTTGAGATTTAGTATGACTATCAATGCGACCTGTACGTGGTCCATTGGTGATAATTACATAATCTATATTGTATTCTTTCATAAAAAGGGCAACTAAATCGGCCAGTTTCTTAGTTTCTTCAGTGCTATACAAATGCCAGGTTCCATCTTTGTTTTGTACGTCACCCCCTAGAACGACAAGAAGGGGTCTTTTTTTCTCAGACCAAGGACGAAGAGAGCCTGTTTGATGTTGCTGAAAAGTTTCCTTCGTGGTTTTGGAGGAAAGGGAATGGCTTACACCTATTGTTTGGATGAGATAAGGTTTATCTGAGTCTTCTTTTGTTGTACTAAAATATTCTTTGGCACCAGGGTTTTCGAGAAAAATATGACGGGGCAGAGCAACGAAGTTAACATTTTTTCTGGATAGATCTTCCCACCCTTTCCATAATTGATGAGCAGTAAGGCACGTGATAAGTTGCTGACGTTTTTTCGAAGATAAAGATTGTGTAATTTGTTTGAAAACAACGGGACCAAAAGTGTGCCCTGAAAGGAGAATTATGGGTTCTTGGGTTTGTTGAATTAGCCCTTCAATTTTTCTTATTTCTTCCAGTGTGGGGGTGTCGGCGTTGAGAGCAATAGATTCGATCTTGATCCCCGGAACAAGAGACTTTAGATTCTCAATAACACCATTTCTCTGGTCCAATTCGCCCACATAGTTAGGGCGTTCCACAGACAAAACAACGGCTGCTTTCAAAGAGTTTTCTTGGTAGAACAAAAAGAAACAAACTGTCCAAAAAGCGAATACAATATGTTTCATGGTTTACTTCCTTTTTTGGTTATTTATCAAATTGTACGTGTATGTAGTCCCAAATGAGATACTATAAAAAATCAAAAATATTTCACATAATTTACTTGTAACCTATAGGCTTTTTAAATGGTTTTCTAGTGAAAATTTGAAGATTGTTTAATGTTGGGTGGTAGTTCTGGAAGAGAAGC
>CAZQLR010000014.1:9433-14048 GCA_964594205.1 uncultured Alphaproteobacteria bacterium | reverse complement strand
GGTTGATGGCGGTATAGGCACCCTTCAAGCCATTCATTAAGTTTGGCTGTTGGCAGACGTTTGTTCCATACGGTATATAGTTCTAGACAAGTATCAAAGAGTCTTTTAATACCTGTTCCTTTGAGGGCAGATAGCGTGACAAAAGGTACGCCTTCTGCTTGTGGCAACATAAGATCAATCTGTTCTTGAAAAGACTTTAAGTAAGCCTGTTGCTGAGCGGGTTGTACGAGGTCCCATTTGTTGAGGCCTATAATAAGGCAACGCCCTTCTTTATAGACATCGTGCACAATGGAAAGGTCCTGCTTTTCCAGAGCACGCGTCACGTCCAACAAAACCAAAACAAGAGGTGCATATTGGATAGAGGTACGGGTTTGTGCCACAGACAGCGTTTCCAAATGTTCATTAACTTTTGATTTTTTGCGCAAACCTGCCGTGTCTATAAGCTCAAACGGTGTGTCTTTGTAGGTCCAGGCTAACTTGATGCTGTCACGTGTCACCCCTGCCTCCGGCCCCACCAGCAGCCTTTCTTCTTTAATAAGGGTGTTAATCAGGCTGGATTTTCCAACATTAGGTCGCCCAATAACAGCCATTTGTAAGATATCTGTGTTTTTTTCGACAGCGTCGTCGGCATCGCTTTCAGGAACGCGTTTGGGCAAATAAGGTTCTATGGCATTAAAAATATCACCCAAACCCCAACCGTGGGCGGCGGAGAGTTCTATGGGTGTGTCAAACCCTAGCTTGAAGGCTTCTAGAACAGTGTTTTTGGCTTGCTTTGTGTCAGCTTTGTTAACCACACAAATGATGGGTGTTTTGTGGCGTCTTAGGTATCTGGCTATGTCTTCATCTTGTGGGGTTATGCCGGTGATTCCGTCTATTAAGAACAAAACGGCGGCGGCTTCCTTGATAGCTTTTTCCGTTTGTTGCCACATGCTGGCTTCAAGCGACCCTTTTTCTTGGTGTTCAAAACCAGCCGTATCAATGAGTACGAGGGGATACCCAGCTAAAGAAGCTGTGCTTTCCTTTCGGTCTCGAGTAAGGCCAGGGGTAGCGTCTACCAAAGCATCAGGACGCCCTACGAGTCTGTTAAAAAGTGTTGATTTTCCAACATTAGGACGCCCCACCAAAGCTATTTTAGGTAGAGGTTTCGGGGCTATTTCTTGAGAAGACATCCTAATGGCTGCCTTTCGGTCCATACATGGATAAGTTTTGATCGGCATCCAGGATATAGAGCTTTTCATCAACCACAACCGGTGCTATTAAAGGTGTTGCTTCTAGCTCAGCTGATGTTTTTAATGATCCATCATTTATATCCAAGAATAAAGCTTGGTTATCATTTATAACCAGAACACCAGAACTAGTGACTATGGGGCCGAATCTTTCATGCTTTGTTGTAGGAAGGCCGCTGCGCCAAACAACACGTCCGGTATCTTTCTCAAGGGCATAAACATAACCTCGATCATCTAAAACAAATAAACCATCTTTGGTTACAAAAGGCGTTCGATGGCTTTTTAGGCTTTTTTCCCATACTTGTTTGCCATGGCGTTGATCAAAGGCTATCAATTGTTGCTGGTTTGTAACAAAAACTAAGGTGTTATCAAAAATAGGCAAGGCCCGGGTATCGGCTAGCAAAGAAAGCTCGTCTTTATTGGCTTGGACGTTTAGTTGTTCTCTCCATAATACAGCACCATTATCAGCCCTCAACATAACAATATCACCGGAACTAAACACGGCAAAAACTTTGTTGTCTCGGATAGCGGGGTTTACGTTTGTCATGAAACTAAGATTTTCAGCCGGTACAGAAAAATTCCAAGCTACATCACCGGATATGAGCTCAAGAGCATAAATCTTGTTGCTTTTGGTTTGTAAAATAATATTGCTTGCACCAACTGTGGGAGCGCTGCGTAAAGGTTCTTTTAAATCGGTTTCCCAGACTAAAGAACCTGTCTTCTTATTGAGCAAGAAAACCTTGCCTTCAGTTGTGCTAAGAATAATTTTGTCATCATGTAGAGCGATGCCACCCGTCAAGTCATCAGAAGCCCTGGTTATGGTGGGTTTGTAAGACCAAATTTCGTTAAATGTTCTTAGGTCAATAGCTTGAAGATAATTTCTGTAGTCTATGACGTAGGCCACGTCAGCTTCTATTAAGGGCTGCATATTGTTAAAACTGCCTGGGCGTTTAACATAGATTGATCGATGATCTAGACGTTCAAGATCTGAACTTAGCTTTTGAGGAGGAAGGCTATGAGACCTAGAACCACCAAGCACCTTCCAGGTATTATCCTTGAAAAAATGGATGATAG
The DNA here is from genome assembly GCA_964594205.1 of uncultured Alphaproteobacteria bacterium. GTDB lineage: Bacteria > Pseudomonadota > Alphaproteobacteria > 16-39-46 > JAJRRM01 > CAZQLR01. The sequence goes on along the minus strand of CAZQLR010000014.1, from coordinate 11,748 downwards.
GTGACATATGGGTTGCAGAGTCTTTTTGAGGTAGGGGTTCTTGGTCTAGTATGGCTTCCCTTTTACCTTGAAGAGGTGGTTTATCTGTATCAAAGAAGGTGCATCCAGATAAGCAGAATAAAGGGCATAAAAAAGCCAGAGTAGATGAGAAAAAGTTTTTAAAAAAATGCATGTGCCAAGCTCCGTATTTAAGAGGCCGTACCACTGGTATAAGCAGAAAGATAAGCCTTTGCAAGATCGGCTACGTTTTGAGGGACGCCAGGTGCTGAAGATAGAAGCTTTAATAAACCCTGACCTTGTTCTTTCTTACCGGTAGCTATGTACAGCTGTGCTTGCAGAAGTTTAGCAAGGTAAGCCCAGGCAGGGGCTTGGTTTTGAAGGGTTTCAAGTTCTTCAATAAGCTCATCGGCGGCCTTTGTATTTTTTGGGTCCTGCAAGCCATCGATCGCTGTTAAGATTTTCAACATAGTGGCTGTATGCTTTAGAGCATCAGAATTTGATGAAGATATGGCTGTAAGTTCGTTGAATAAGTCTAGAGCTTTTGATGAATTCCCTAGTTTTTGTTGAATTTGTGCTTCTTGGAAGCGAGACAAAAGGCCATAGGTAGAGGTTGCTTCTTTGGAAATTTTTTCAAAGGCGGCAAGCTGTTCTTTTGATTCTTTTTGTAACGTACTGGCTGCGTAGTAGGCTGTTGACAGTTCTTTTATTTGAGAAGACACATGGTTTTGCCAAGCTATGTACACACCAGTTATGGCTAAAACAGTTAAGATTGTACCGATGACGTAAGGACCATATTTTTTGGCCATGTTTTCTAAACGTTCTTGACGTACTTCATCAGCTACTTCATCCAACAAATCAACCATGTAATATTCCCTTATAGTTGTTTACAGCTAATAGACATGTAACCCATTGGACAGAAAATACACCAAATGTTGCCGTAAGACCATAAAAAACAAACAAGGCATTGCAAGATTTAAAGATTGGAGTATAGTTAGTAAAAAGTTAGAAATTTGGAGGCATTAATGCATAAATATTTACTTCGTCTAGTACCAGCGGCCTTTTTAGTGTTGGGTGCTTGTACTGAGAATTTGGAAGAACTTCGTGATGCAACGCCTGTAGGGTCACCTTATACAAAGACGCTTTTTGCGGCTTATAAAGAACAAGCCAATCTAGAAGCTGACGAAATGGATTTCCGTATTGCTGAATTTTTGGCAGAGAAAGGTTTGCGCGCCGCTGGAGGTGAAGAAATCTATGCCGATGATATTGGTGAGTGGGATGTTCCACCTGAGCACGTTCAAGAGTTGGCTGAAGGGCGTCAGTTACTTCGTGAAGCTTACAGAGACGGTTTGCACACGACGTATCCAGAGCATGTGGCGAAAGCACAAGTGAGCTTTGATACGTGGCTTGCAGGTTTGTATTTTGGTGATGATGAGGCTGCTAGGCGAGCTCGTGAAGGGATGATGAGCGCTTTAGCTGACTTGGCAGTGAAGGTTATGAGACCTAGTATCGAAGGCGTGAACAATAAGTCTTCTTCTGTGTCTGCGTTGACGCAAGAACAAGCTATCGATGAATATAATCATGTAGGTCATGGTACAGCTGCTGAGGAAGGTTTTGTTTTCTTCGCTAATGGTTCGTCTGAGGTTAATGGGAATGACATGAGGGTTGTTCGTCACTTGGCTGACACTATTATTAAGGGCGGCTTTGATAAAGTTAGCGTCTTTGGGTATACAAGTTCTTCCGGGTCTGAAGCTGCTAACCTAAGGATATCACAGAAACGTGCTGAGGCTGTTAAGGAGGCTTTGATTGAAGCCTTAGGTCAGGCAGGTTCTGGTATTGAAGTAACAGCTGCAGGCCAGGGTGCCACAGCGCCGTCCAACATACCTGCGAAATACCAGCGTGCGGCGGTTATAAAGATTATATAAGCCTCCCAAGACCATAAAAAACCTGACGTCCTTTTTGTTCGTCAGGTTTTTTTGTGCCTTGAGCCAGGCATACAGCATGTTATGTGCAAAACCCTTTGGTGTTTTTCAAATGTGCGCTGTTTGGATGCTTTGTTTCATCCGTTCAAGGGCCATTTTTGCCAAGCCAAAGCCTTGCCTAGATGATGATTCCAGCCAGGTAGATGCTTGGGTAGTATCTTTGTCTGTACCTTGACCACCAAAGAACATAAGAGCCAGCGAACACTGAGCCCGTGGATCGCCCTTCTCAGCAGCTTCTTGGGTCCAGCGAAAGGCTTTTTTCAAATCCAGAGGAAAACCATTTTCGCCCTTACTATACATAAAACCCAGATCTCTTTGCGCATCCCCGTACCCAAG
>CAZQLR010000014.1:1852-9333 GCA_964594205.1 uncultured Alphaproteobacteria bacterium | reverse complement strand
CAAAATCTAAAGAGGGTGAAATGCAACAGACAAGATTGATGACAAAAGATAAGGACTAAACGGGATCTTCATGAACAAGGACCTCAGCCCCTGGAAAAGAAGCTTCTATTTTGCGGATAACTTCTTCTGCCGTATCATGAGCTTGTTGAAAGCTTAAGTTTTTATCCATATCTATGTGGAGCTGTATAAAGACCTTGGGCCCTGAAGAACGGGTTTTTAGTTCGTGAAAGCTTTTGACATTTTTGACAGAGGTGACGATCTTTGCAATTAAAAGTCGTGATTCTTCGTTAAGCTCTTTATCCATCAGAACTTGAAGTGGTTCTTTTACAATTTGTACGGCAGTAAAAAGAATATAGATGGCAAGGATAAAACCGAAAACTGGGTCTAGCCATGCCCATCCAAAATACCACGTACCTAAAAGGGAAAGTATGACACCGCTGTTAATCAAGACATCGCTGAAATAATGGAGCGAATCTGCAGAAATGGCTAACGATTTGGTTTGCCGAACAACCTTTTGTTGATAACGAACAAGAATCAAGGTAATGGCAATGGAAGCCATCATGATGACAATGCCGATGGTTGTTTCGGTTACTGGTTCTGGTGTATAAAACTTTTCATAAGCTTCAAACATCAAAAAAATGGAAGAACCAATAATAAATAAAGCTTGTCCCAGAGCGGCTAAAGCCTCTGCTTTGCCATGACCGAATTTGTATTCTTCAGAAGGTGGTTGCATGGCATGCCGTACGGCAAAAAGATTTAAAATAGAGGCGCCAGCGTCTAAAAAGGAATCAACCAAAGTAGCAAGAAGGCTGACGCTATCGGTAATTAGCCAAGCAAAATACTTCATGCCCATCAGTAAAAAAGCTACGGCTACAGAAGCATAGGTGGCTTTTTTTACCAATTTTTTTTGGTCTTCTGTAAGGCCTGTGCCTAAGTTTTTTTCCATACCCTGCCTAATTAATACTTTTCTGTAAGGTTACCCAGGTCAGTGTCTATCAGTAGACTCCCATGGTAGCAAAAAAAGTCACACTATGGAAATTGAAAACATACCTTGTTTGCCATGAAAAGGTGATGACGTGATAACCTTAAGATCGAAAAGCGGAAAGAAATGAACGAGGGGGGTAAGGTTTACTCAATAAGAAATCTTACCCCAGGTGTTTGTTTAGACTGTCCACTAGATCTGTTTTTTCCCAAGGAAAATGGCCGTTATTATCAGGTTGTCGACCAAAATGGCCATAGGCAGCTGTTTTTTGATAGATAGGGACATCGAGGCTTAAATGATTACGAATACCACGTGGTGTTAAGTCCATAACTTTGGGCAAAACATCTAAAAGTTCATGTTCAGGAACCTTATTGGTTCCGTGACAATCAATATATAAAGCCAGAGGGTCAGCTTTCCCGATGGCGTAAGCAATTTGTAGAGTGCAGTGACTAGCCAGGTTAGCGGCAACGATATTTTTAGCTAGATAGCGCATGGCATAGGCCCCGGAACGATCAACTTTTGAGGGATCTTTGCCAGAAAAAGCCCCACCGCCATGAGGAACAAAGCCTCCATAGGTATCAACTGTTATTTTTCTACCTGTAAGACCGGTATCGGCACAGGGTCCACCTTGGATAAATTGTCCTGTGGGGTTTATATGGATATGACTAGAAGAAGGAAGCCAGCCCTGTGGTAACGTTTGTTCTAAATAGGGGATGATAAGGTTTCGAACGTCTTTTTGGGATAAGCTTTTGTGATGTTGAGTTGATAACACAAGGCTTGAGACGCCGACGGGGACGCCTTCTTCGTATACTAAAGATAGCTGGGTTTTGGCATCAGGGCCGAGCCCTGGCAGATTTCCTTTATGGCGGTCGTGCGATAACGCTTCTAGGATTTTGTGGCTATAATATAGGGGGGCAGGCATTAAAGCATCTGTTTCCTTACAGGCGTAGCCAAACATGATGCCTTGATCACCAGCACCTTCACCCATAGGTTTGTGGTTAGAGGCATCTACACCCCGAGCAATATCGGCTGATTGTTCATGGGTGTAAATATCAACCGTTAACGTTTTCCAATCAAACCCCTTTTGGTCATAGCCTATTTTTTGGACAACTTTCCGAGCTAGGTGGTCCATACAATCGTGGCCTATGGGTGCATGGCTTCGGGTTTCTCCCATAAGGATGATACGATCTGTCGTAACAGCTGTTTCTATGGCTACTTTGGCACGGGGGTCGGATGTTAAAAAAGCATCGACTATACTATCAGAAATCTGGTCAGCTACTTTATCTGGGTGTCCTTCAGAGACTGATTCACTGGAAAATATACAACTTTTCTTCATGGTTAACCTAAGTGTTTTGACGTCCAAGTGTATCACCCGGTTAACCATTCGGTCAATCTTGCGTAAAGTGTTAACTTGGGAAGCGGATCGGGTAGAAACGTTTGCAAAGTTTGTTGAATACCGAAAGGTATGGACGCTATGATTCTTCCCAAAGGATCGATGACAGCTGATATACCGGTTGTGGCTACACGTACGAGGGGTAAGCCCTCTTCAATTGCTCGAAGCCGTGCCATCTGTAAATGTTGGTACGGGCCAGGTGAATTTCCGTACCAAGCGTCATTTGTTACGTTAACCATAAACTGAGGGCGATTAGCCCTGTCTATTTGCGCGTTGGTAAAAATAGATTCATAGCAGATGGTTGGTCCTAACGCTGGTAGGTTTGGGTGAGGGTGCAGAGACATGGGGCCAGCCCCTGGTTTAAAGTCGCTTAACCCACCGGTTATTGATTGCACGGGAATAAACTTGTTCATGAGTTTTCTAAGAGGGATGTATTCACCATAGGGAAGCAAATGATGTTTATCATAAACAGATACAATGCCATCTTTTTTCGTGAGGGCTAGCAGGCTGTTATAAACAAAGGGGTGTTGGTTTAAAAGTTTACGGGGCTCAGTTCGCATTGTTCCAAAAATAAGAACGGTATCATGATGAAGATGGTTCTGCAAAAAAGATTCAAACAAAGAGCCTTTATTGACTGTGTAGGGAACAGAGCTTTCTGGCCAAATGATAAAATGGGGTTCGTCTATGTGAATGGTTGTGGTTAGGCTGATTATCTTTTTTATATTTCGTGCTCTGTCAAGCGATGTAAAAAAAGGTTTTTGATCGATGTTAGGTTGAACTAGAACCAGAGGTGTTTTGCTCAAGCGTGTGGGGTTGGTATCCAGGCGGTGGGCCCCGACAAGTATGATGCTTAAGAAAGAAACTATCAAAAAGGCTAATCCAAACCATGAGGTTCTTTCATGTATAAACAAAAGGAAACTGGAGGAGAATAGTACCATAAGAAAACTGAGCCCAGGTGATCCCACAAAAGCAGCACTTTGCAACAAAATATCGCTATGGCTTGCTAACAGGGAAAAAGGATTCCAAGGACAGCCTGTTAAGATGAAGCCTCGAGCTATTTCAAAAACAGTCAAAGAAAAAGCCCAGAAAAAGATAACAGCAAGCGTTGATTTTTTTCGTAAATACCAGGTTAACAAGGTTGGCACGGCTATATATAAGGCTAGATAGCCCGGCAAAATCAGCGATGATAGAGGCACAAGCCAATAAAATGTAGGGTCAAGAAGAAGCGCATTATTAACCCAGTATAATCCTACAAAAAAATATCCGAACCCAAAAGTATAGCCGGACCACCAAGCTTGCCGTGGTTTTTCTAAACCTAGAAAGATATGCAAAAATAGGGGTATGACTAAAGGTGGTAGAATGAAAAAATTAAAAGGAGGGAGTGCCAAAGCCAAGAGGCTTCCAAGGATAAACGACTGCATCATAAAAGAGCAAGAAAAAGGCAGGCTTTTTTTCATGAAGTTTTCTGATTAGGATTTATGATGTCTTGGTTTTTTTCAAGTACGGGCAGATGAATCATGATTCTGTCTATTGTTCGTGGTGAAGCTTGAATAATTTCAAACTTTATGCCTGTTTCAGGTTCAAGGATAACGTCGTTGATTTTAGGCATGCCGCCTTCCAGAGCGGCAATATAGCCGCCTAATGTTTCAACATCATCATCTTCAAGCGATGGTAAACACAGGTTGATAGCTTTTTCTACTTCATCTAGATGAACTTTTCCATTAGCTATAAAAAGTGAAGACGTATTTTTTACTATGAGGGGCTCTTGGTTTTCTTCATGTTCGTCTCGTATCTCGCCCACGAGCTCTTCAAGAATATCTTCGATCGTAATCAAGCCATCAATACCACCATATTCATCAATAATAAGGGCTAGATGGGTTTGGCTTTGTTGCATATCTAGCAAAAGTTCATCTAGCCGAATAGAGGGTGATGCGAAAAGGACTTTGCGAATAAACTTTCCCATCATAAAGGTTTCATGGTCAAGCATATGGGGTATGAGGTCTTTGATGTGGACCATACCATAGATAGAATCCATTTCGTCTTTATAAACAGGCAGCCTTGAGTGGCCTGATTTTTGAAACTGTTGTACCAGTTGTTCGAAACTGAGGTTGGAGGGTATAGCGTGTATATCCGCTCGAGGAGTCATAATATCCTCAGCCTCTAACTGTCTTAACTGAGAGAAAGAACTTTTTATAGGAACATCAAGGGTATTGTCCTCTTGTTTCTTTTCTGAGGGCATGTTGTTCCTGGGGAAAAGCTGGGCAAGTCTATTTTTAAACAGGGTATTCAATGAAAAGAAAGTCATGCAGCAAAAATATTTATCATTTTTTAGAGTACTATGTAAGGGTTGGGTATGTTGATTTTCGAAAGAATGGCAATTTCAAGTGTTTCCATAACACGAGCCTCGTCCTCTTGTTGGTGATCGTAACCGAGCAAGTGTAGAAGACCGTGAACAACCAAGTGCGTAAAATGGTTATCAAAAGTTTTTCCCTGAATCTTAGCTTCATGAGCAGTCGTGGGTAGTGATACGTACACCTCACCCAAGTTCAGAATACCAGGTGCATTTTGCAAGTAAAGAGGGAATGATAATACGTTGGTGGATTTGTCTTTTTTCCGGAATTGGCTGTTTAGCGCTGTCATATAATCATCATCGACAAAAATAAGGGAGCACAGCGTGTCTTTGATGCCATTTAAGCTAATAGATTTTGTAAAAGGGGCCTTGTTTAACACAGGCGTTATCATAGATTCAAGAGATCTTTTTTTAGGGGCATCGATAAGTTTTTTATGTTCATCAGTGCAGTTATTTTCAATCGTCAGAGAAAACTTCATGGCTACATCAAAGTACCGTTTAAGCTGTTTGTGCCTGCATGGTTTATGTGTACTTTTACGATTTGGTTTAATATGTTTTGAGATGATATTACATGAATAGGCTGTAGATAAGGGCTTCTTCCTATATAAGAGCCGTCTTCTCGTCCCTTTCTGTCGATCAGCAGTTTTTGATCAGATTTTTCTAAAGATCTGTTGAATTTGTGCTGTTGTGCATTTAAGAGTTGTTGAAGCATCTGAAGCCGTTCATTTTTTTCTTCTTCCGAAACTTGATCTTCTAAGAAGCTGGCAGGTGTTCCGGGGCGTACGCTGTATTTAAAGGAAAAAGCTTGAGCATAGTCAATATCGTTAACTAAGCGTAGGGTTTCTAGAAAGTCTTCTTTGGTTTCGCCCGGATAGCCCACTATAAAATCCGAAGAAAAAGCTATTGTGGGCTGTGCATCTCGGAACCTTTGGATGATGTCACGGTACCATTGGGCTGTGTGTTTACGGTTCATGGCTTTCAAAATAGCATCGGATCCGGATTGAACAGGCAAGTGTAGAAAAGGCATCAGTATGTCTAAATCACGGTGGGCTGTTATTTGATCTTCATGAACATCACGTGGATGAGACGTGGTATAACGTAACCGCTGTAAACCAGGGACTTTTTCTGCCATTTCATAGCATAGTCGCCCAAGGTTATAGGGTTGTCCGTTAGGGCCGGTGCCGTGGTAAGCATTAACATTTTGCCCTAGAAGCGTAATTTCAAGGGCTCCTTTATCCACAAGCTGTTTGGCCTCGTCTATTATGGTTTTTACGGGGCGGGAAGCTTCTGCTCCTCGCGTATAAGGTACTACACAAAAATGACAAAATTTGTCACAGCCTTCTTGTATGGTCAAAAAAGCCGTGGGACCATTGTGATCATGAGGAACCTTAAGAGCATCGAATTTTTCTAATGTTGTGAAGTCAGTTTCAACGACGCGGTTTTTTCTTTGGGTATCTGGGAAGTTTTTATTTTTTTCCTTTTGTCGTTTTAGTCTTTCAAGCATTTCAGGTAGCTCATGGTAGGACTGGGGGCCAAAAATCATGTCGACGTAGGGGGCTCTCCGTCCTATTTCTTGTCCTTCAGCTTGGGCTGTGCATCCTGCCACGGCCAAGTGTAAATCTCTACCTTGTTTTTGTTTTTTGTCTTTTATGGCTTTTAGACGACCAAGCTCAGAAAATACTTTTTCAGCCGCTTTTTCACGAATGTGGCAGGTGTTGATGATTATAAGATCGGCCTCTTCTTGGTTGTTAGTTAAATCATAACCATGTTTTTTAAGTAATCCAGCCATACGATCAGAGTCGTAGACATTCATCTGGCAACCATAAGTTTTAATAAAAAGTTTTTGTTGTTTCATGGCCGTTTAAGCATGTTAGTTATGAGGAAAGAGAACTGCCGTGAGCGATGGGCATAGTAGAATCTAAGATTTTTTGGCATTTTTGTGTAAGTTCTTTACGTGGTTCATCCTTTGCCAAAAAACTGGGCGAAAAAATGACGGTGGCTGTGAATGGTCCCTTGGCAATAACTCTTTTGAGATGAGGAACCAGCTCTGTGTCACCAAACCACCCATAGATCCACCGACCAAAGCGCCCCAGAGGCAAACCGTGGCAATGAGTATAGCTAATGTTGACGGGCTGAATATTGACAGAAACACCGGGAGGAAGGCAGAGAAAAGTGCTTTTAAGAGGCTTTATGTGAGTCCCGTCAAAACTGGTACCTTCTGCAAAAATTATTAAGCTTCTGCCGTTGCTTAGTTCTTTTTGGAGGATGCTGAGCTCACCCTTAACGCTGGAACGTTGACGTTTTACGAATAAAGTTCCGTGTAATTCAGCTGTTTTACCAACGATGGGCCATGATGCCACTTCGGCTTTAGCGACGAATCCTGCGTCTAGAATGCTTCCCAAGACCAAAATATCTTTATAAGACACGTGATTAGACACATACAAAGTAGGCGTTTCTGTAGAGATAGATCCTTGTACAGCGGTGCGACACCCCATAAATCTGAGTGTTTGTCTATAGGACCATTTTTTAGCTTTTATAACTAGAGGATGAGGATATTTCACAACAATTCGTAACACAGAAGTAACAACGAAGATGAAAAAAATCTGAAGAAAAGAAAGGCCTAAGCGTAAGTGCACCATAATTTTAGCTCAAAAATACTGTCGTATATAGCGATCTTCTATAAGATGTGTTTTTACAACAATACATACATCTGTGGTATTGAATTGTTTATCAATGTAAGCGCCATCACCGACAAA